>JBEQTH010000001.1:0-190524 GCA_040348785.1 Myxococcales bacterium
TACTGGCCTCGAGATCGGTATCTCGAGCTCGCCCCCCACGAGTGGACCGCAACGCGAGCTAAGCTCGACCCAGACGAACTGAGCGCGCCCCTCTGCTCGTTCACGATCCCCGCGTGACACTGGCCGCTCGGCCATAAAGATGGGCTTCGCGCAGCGCTTACGTTGCTTTGCCTGCGAAGGCAGCGGCCCTGCCTTCCATGTGTGCGCGCTTCGCGCGCTCATGCCCGCCGCAGCCGCGGCGGTCTCAATCGTCTTATCTCAGCCAATTTCAGCCTCAGAAGCTGAACCTGCTTGTCCGTGACCATCGAGCTCCAAAGCCCCGGCTTCATGGCCGGAGACTCTGGGATCGAGACCATCGCACACGCCGTCAGCACGCCCGACGCTGCAAATCTAATTGTCGTCGGTCTGCAGATCTAATTGTCGCTGATCAAGGGGTGAAATTCCGGCATGCGGTCGAGCTGCTGCGTGCCGATCTTCCTTCTTTAGAGGCTTTTTCTGAGAAGCCGCGGGGGCGGCAGAAGGAGAAAGTGGCCAAGCAGTCGACGACGCCGAAGCTGCCGGCGGTGATCGGGCAGAGCGCCGCAGACGATGTGCTCCTTCGGCAAGTCGCGGACTACTACCACGAGACGTTGAAGCAGAGCCCGGAGGCGCTTTTGTATTTGCAGAAGCGCGGACTGAACAGCGCGGAGATGCTGGAGCGATTTCGTCTGGGGCATGCGCCGACGATCTCGCTGGTGTTCGGGAAGAGCCCTGCGCTGCTCTGACGCCTCACCGGCCCTCTGGCCCGGCTGATGACAGCCTACCAATTGGCTGCACACGAAGCGGAACGCAGACTAAGCTCGCCCGCCAACAATGGACACAGCTGCACGGCCGATCCTTCATCTGGGCTCCGGGAAAAAATACATGCCCGGCGCGCTCAATGTGGACCTCACCAAGGACACGAACCCAGATGTCGTGCACGACCTCAACGTCCGCCCGTGGCCGTTCGAGACGTCGTCCTTCGACGAGATCCACGCCCACGACGTCATCGAACATCTAGACGACGTACTCAAGACGCTCGAGGAGATTCATCGCGTAGGTCGTCCCGGCGCCACCCTCGACGTGACTGTCCCGCACTTCTCGAGCGACGGAGCGTTCACCGATCCGACCCACCGTCACTATTTCGGCGCGCGCACCTTCGATTACGTGACCGAAGGACACCCGAACGCCTTCTATACTAGGGTGCGCTTCCGAGTGTTGGTCCGCCAGATCGTCTTTCGGCCCACTTTGGCAAACAAGCTGGTTCACCGTCTCGCCAACCGGCTACCGAGGGCATACGAGGAGCGCTGGGCTTGGGTGTTTCCCGCGTATTTTCTATTTTTCCGACTCGAGGTCGTCAAGGCGTGAAGGATGCACTAGGGCCGCGGATGCCGATTCAGAGAGTTGCCTCGGCCAAGGCGCGAGCAGAAACGCCTCGCAACAATGTTCGCCCCGCGCGGCCCGAAAGTTCGGCGAGTTGTGATAGAAAGCGCTCGTTCATGACGCCCGATACCGTTCCTACAATGGCACCATCCTCGCAGACCGTGGACCTTTCGATTGTGCTGGTCACTTGGAATGCCTTGCAATTGACCTCGGAAGCGCTGGCGTCGATTGAAAAGCACGCCGCTGGCATCAGTTACGAAGTGTTCGTGATCGATAACGGCACGACCAAAGATCGGACGCCGGAGGAGTTGCCGGCACGCTTCCCCTGGGTGCATTTCATCGCCAATCCAGACAACCGAGGTTTCAGTAAGGCGAACAATCAGGGCATTCGGCGCGCGCGAGGTCGTTACATCGTTCTGCTCAACAACGACACGATTCAAATCGAGAACGCGCTAGGCAAAGTGGTCGAGTACATGGACCAACATCCGGAGGTCGGAGCTCTCGGCATTACCCACTTGAACAACGACGCCGAGCGAAGCTACCAACCATCATTCTTCGAATTCCCGAAGCCATGGTTGGAGGTTCAGTCGTTGCTCGGTGTGCTGCCCCAGCAAGGCGTCAACGCGGCTCCCGACTACACGCGAGAGCAGGACGTTGATTGGATCGTCGGAAGCTTTCTGCTGATGCGCCGAGCCTGTTATGAAGAAGTCGGCGAGCTCGACGAGCGTTTTTTCATCTTCGATGAAGACGTGGATTGGTGCTTCCGAGCGCGTCGCGCAGGTTGGACGGTGAGATACTGGCCCGGAGCAAAAATGGTGCACGTAGGCTCCGCCGCACGGCCATTCATGAAGGACAAGACCTTCGTCCATTTTCGCAGCCACCTTTCTTACATCAAGAAAAACGAGTCCCGTTCTGCCGCCGTCGCTTACTATGGAGCGATGGCTGCACGGCTATCGATGGCTACGGCAAAGCAGGCCGCACTCGCGCTCGTGGGTCGGGCCGAGCTCGAGGAAGTGCGCGAACGATACAATCGCGAGCGCCAGTTTCTGTTGCTCCGCAGTGGGCGTTTCGGAGGTTGACATGACGGCATTCGTGACAGGCGCCGCAGGGTTCATTGGCTCGCACGTGGCGGAGCAGCTACTGGCAGCGGGAACCGAGGTCGTTGCGCTGGATGATCTCTCGGGCGGCTTCACCGACAATGTTCCGAAGGGAGCCGTCTTCTACGAAGGCTCGGTCCTCGACAAAGCTCTGCTCGCCCGAATTTTTGCAGAGCACAAAATCGACACGGTCTATCATCTCGCGGCGTACGCGGCTGAGGGCCTCAGTCACTTCATCCGCGCGTTCAACTACGAGAACAACGTAGTCGGGTCCATGAACGTGCTCAACGAATCGATCAAGGCGGAGGTCCGCTGCTTCGTCTTTACGAGCTCGATTGCCGTTTATGGAGCCAACCAGACCCCGATGACCGAGTCGCTGACTCCGGCTCCTGAAGATCCGTACGGCGTCGCCAAGTACAGCGTGGAGCTAGACCTTGCAGCAGCCCATCACATGTTCGGGATGAACTACGTGATCTTCCGGCCGCACAACGTGTACGGGGAACGTCAGCACATCGGTGACCGCTACCGAAACGTGATCGGTATCTTCATGAACCAGCTCATGAGCGGTCAGCCGATGACCATCTTCGGCGATGGCACGCAGAGCCGCGCATTCAGCTACATCGCCGACGTGGCGCCGATCATCGCGCGCGCGCCAGACGTGCCGCAGGCTCTCGGGCAGATTTTCAACGTCGGTGCCGATTCTGCGACCACGCTCAACGAGCTCGCCCTCCGGGTCGCGGAGGCGATGGGCGTGCCGCCGGAAATCAAACATCTCGAGGCGCGCAAAGAAGTGCTCCACGCGGTGGCTGATCACGGAAAAGTCGCAAGAGTGTTCGGCTACCGACCAGAGTACGATTTGAAGCAAGGGCTGGCCCGGATGGCAGCCTGGGCGAAGGCGGTCGGACCGAGGAAGCCGACTGTGTTCGAAAACATCGAAGTACTGCGAAATCTGCCGCCGAGCTGGCGAACTTGAGCGCACTCTCAGGTCCCGCCCTCGACTTGCGCAATCGCGGTTAGGCTGCCGTGGGTCGTCGTCGCAACACCGTAATCACGGTTCTCTTCACTTACGGCCAGTCCATCATTGGCATGGTCCTCGGCCTCCTCGTCACGCGGACGGTCCTTCACATTTTGGGCAAGGATACGTGGGGGCTGTGGGCGGCAAGCGGAGCTGTACTCTCGTATGCCGGTTTGGCGGACTTGGGCGTGCTCCGCATTTTGCAATGGGTCATCGCCGATGCGGACGGTCGCAAGGACCACGATCGGATTCGAGCCTCTCTCGCCTCCGGGCTGCCGTTCGCGTGCTTGACCGGGATTGGCTACGCCGGCATCGCGTTTGCACTCTGGCAGTTCTACCCCGGGCTACTGCGACTCTCGTTGCACGATCAGATGTCTTTGCGGGGGCCGGTTTTCGTGGTCGTGATTCTGACGGCGGCCATGTTCCCGTTTCGTCTCTTCACCGCTCTTCTCACCGGGCTTCAAGACGCAACGGTGCTCGGAACGCTCGGCTTGCTGGAAGCGCTTGCTACGTCGCTTTTGACTTTGGTGCTCGCGTGGCAAGGGCTGGGTCTCTACGCGCTCGCAATCGGCGCAGCACTTCCACCCGTTCTCAGCGCGGTGGCCGCGCTCGTGCGAGCAAACATCTCGTTTCGCTCGCTCGTTCGTGGCTGGCCGAGACCCACCAGGCAGCTGATGAGCAGTCTGGCCGTCGACGGCATGGGGCTCTGGTTCGCGCAAGTGGGTTTTCAATTGGCTGCATCCGCCGACCCGATTATTCTGTCCAACGCTGGGCTGCGCGAGGCTGTTTCGGGCTTCGTGCTGACCAGCCGCCTGCCCATGACATTGATGCACTTTGGGTGGATCCTACCTGATGCGGCGATGGTCGGTTTGGCGCAACTGGCTGGCGAGGAAAACCGTGCTCGCGTTCGAGAGGTCGTGCTTGCGATCTTGCGGCTCAACCTGATCCTCGCCGGCGCGGTTGCGAGCGCGGTGCTCGCTTCCAATGCTGGCTTCATTCGCGTTTGGGTGGGTCCCGATCTTTTCTTGGGCGCGCAGCTCAACGCGATCATGGCTGCAAATGCCGTCATGATGACTGCAATACATGGGCTAATTGGTGTTGCCGTCGTCTTCGGAAAGCGCATGAGCGCCGGCATCGCGTTCGTCGCGAATGGCCTTCTTCACATCCTGTTGGCGTCGATCTTGGGGCGTTATATCGGCGTCAGTGGCGTCGCTGCTGCGACATTCTTGAGTAGTGCGTTGACAGCGCTTCCTGTCGGATTGTACCTGCTCGATACCAAGGCCGGAGTCACCGCAACGGAAGTGTTGATCCAAGTCTGCTGGCCCTGGCTCCGTCGTTTCACCCCGTTGGCCCTAGTGGCGTTCGCGGTCGGACGCTTTAGCCCGGTGATGCCTTTTGCGCTGCTGGTGCTCGCTTGCAGCGCGTTCGGCCTCCTGTACATTTTCTGGATGAAGCCGCTGTACGTCGGGTTGCCACTAGGGCCGCGCTTGACGGGCTGGCTGAGCAAGCTTCGATTGCTTCCGCCCGCGAGTACTTAGTAAACACACTTTGCGGCGGCCGCGATGTGCTTGTTTTGCAGCCTGAACGTGCCGCGCGTGTCATCCCCATTCGGGATGCATCACTCGTGTATATCGAAACATCAAGCCTGCAACTCGCCTCCACACAGGTAGCCACAAAGCCATACTGGCCCGCACTCGGCGGCTCGACCAGGATTCGAACCGTGCCAAGTTTTTTTGGTCCGACGACGCCCGAGCGACCATACGCAACGATACCGACGGGCCATGCCAGTACGGAGTTACGACAATCTTGACGCTTTCTGGCTCGAGTCCCATGCGCAATGCAAGCGCGGTCATGCTCCGAGGCGTAAAGAAGTTCAGGTGCTGATCGTGAATGTTCGCTCGTTCCAGTGGGCGCCTGCGAAGTAGCTTCTGGATGTATATGACTTCGAATGGTACTTCGATCACCCAGGTCGTATCTGCGTCCGATAAACGCCTGGATTCCTCAATCCAACTATCGATATCGAGTATGTGTTCGACACAGTGATAGCTCGTGATCAGCGTGGCCGGTTGGAGCTTGGCGCGAGTTGCTTCTTCCACCGACGCAAGCGCACGGATCTCGTGGTTTGCTAGCGTTCTCTTGGCAGCGCCCGGGTCGATCAGCGTCGTACTCCAGCCAGCGGCCTGCCACGGCACGAGAGAGCGGCCATCCCAACCGCCAATGTCGACCACGTGCCCTGTCGTTCCATTCATGAGCGGGCGAAGGTCGTCGAAGAGCAACGCGTAACGCAGATCGTTGCGTGCATCGGCGAGCTGCTCGCTGATGCCCGCCCCGTGCAGGATCGCCGGCTCTAGCGGCGGTAGAAGGTGCTGGTAGAAATTCGCTATCTGTTCGGGGGTTGGCCGCGGCGAACGGAAGATCAAGCCACACGCCTGACAAGCAACGAAGCTCAGCACCTCACCCGCAGCGATGAACGTCGTCTTCACCAGAGGATCGGAGTCGGCTAACGGTTCAGTCGTTTGTAGCACAAATGTATCGCGCGAGCGGCACAGTGGGCAAGCAACATTCATGTCTCCAGCGTAGTGGATCTCGACTCGGAACCACACCGGTCAGTGGCCGGATCCCGATGGCGACCGCTCGATTGCGGGCGTTCGAGGCAGGCTTTCGCTAGGCGTCCTTTCCTAACCAGCAGGATCCCCCACCGCGCCCACGTACCACTCGTAAAATCGCCGCACCCCTTCTTCGACCGAAACCCTTGGATCGTAGCCGAGAAGCGCCTTCGCCTTGTCGATGTTCGCAAACGTGAAGTCCACATCGGCCTTCATCATGGGCTCGGACTTGAAGGGTGCTTTCTTGCCGGCGAGCTGTTCGAAGAACTTGATGAACTCAGCGACGAGCACGGGCTCACCTCTGCCGATGTTGATCACTTCGTAGCCGAGGCGTTTGTCGAGCGCGGCGACCACGCCGGAGACGACGTCGCCCACGAAGGTCCAGTCCCGGTGCATGTTGCCGCCGTTGAACAGGGACATCGGCTTGCCGGTACGGATCGCGTCCAGGATCTTGTACGTCATCATGTCCGGTCGACCGCGGGGCCCATACACGGTGAAGAAGCGAAGCGCGGTGAAGTCGACGCCTTGCATGTGGTGATACGAGTGCCCAAGCAACTCGGCCGAGCGCTTGCTGGCGGGGTAGGGGGCGAGGGGGCGATCGGCGGTGTCCGTCTCGACGAACGGGATGCGCTCGGTGTTGCCGTACGCCGAGGACGTCGACGCCAGCACGAAATTGGGGTTTTTGTGCCGCTGCGTGGCGTCGAGCAAGTTGAGCGTGCCGGTCAGGTTGCACTCGTAATAGAGCCACGGATTTTCGACTGAAGCGCGGACGCCGGCCATGGCTGCTAGATGCGCGACGCCGCTGAAGGCGTGCTCTTCGAACAAGCCGCCGAGGAGCGCGCGATCGCGGATGTCGCCTTCGACGAAGGTCAAGCTACCGCTTTGTTGCGCCGCGCGTTGCACGTCCGCGAGGTTCGCGCGCTTTCGCGCGGGGTCGTAGTAATCGTTGAAGTTATCGATCCCGACGACGTGGTCGCCGCGCTCGAGTAGGCGGATTGCGGTGTGGCTACCGATGAAGCCGGCTGCCCCAGTAACCAAATACGTGCGCGAGGGATTGGTCATGGCAATTGTCCAGCAGAAGGAAATGGAAGCTCACGTCGGGAGTGACTCGACGGCGTCGGCTTTCTCCGGCTTTTCGTGTGGCGGAGGCTGTTCGGGTGCACCGCTGGACTTCAAGAACTGGTGAAATAGCTCGTTCTTGCCCGCGATCAGCTCTGCGGGCGAACCGGATGCCACGATGCTCCCCTTGGACAACAAGTAAATCTCGTCGGCAATTTGCAGCGCCCCCACCATGTCGTGGGAGATGATCACGCTCGTGACTCCGAAGTTCTTGCGTGTCTCGACGATCAAGTCGTCGACCAGGCGGCTCGTCACCGGATCGAGGCCGCTCGTGGGCTCGTCGTAGACGATGATCTCCGGCTCGAGCATCAGCGCGCGCGCGAGCGCGACGCGCTTTCGCATGCCGCCGGAGAGCTGACTCGGAAATCGATTTTCGACGTCCTTCAAGCCGAGTGAGTTGAGCTTCTTCGTGACCTCGGCTTGGATTTCTTTGTCTTTCTTCTTCGTGTGCTCGCGCATCGGGAACGCGACGTTGTCCATCACGTTCATCGAGTCGAGCAGGGCGGAGTACTGAAAGACCATCCCGAACTTGCGGCGCATTTCGTTCAGCTGTCGGTCGTTCATGCTGGTGATGTCTTTGCCGGAGATCAGAACTTCGCCGGACGTCGCTCGCTCGAGGCCGATCAAAATGCGCAGCAACGTGGTTTTGCCAGCGCCCGAGCCGCCGATGATCACGGCGATGTGTCCGCGGCCGATGCTCATGCTCACGTCGGTGAGCACCTTGGTTTCACCGAAGCTCTTGGTCAGCGAGGTAACCACGATGTGCGGCTCGCCGCCTGCCTCAGGGCCATGCTCGATTGTCCCTTCGGCGGCGGCGGGGGTTGGCCCGGAACCGGTCGTTTTCTCCGCTGCTATGCGCTCGGCCACCCGGGCACGATAGAGCGAGTTGCCCGAGCCTCCACGAGAAAAGCGTGCCTGCCTTGACTTCGGGGCCGGAAAAGAAAAAGTTTAGCCCCATGACCGAAGACCACCTGACTGCGCTGCTCAGCGCCGCTGAAGCAAAGAAGGACGACAAGGGCTGGGTTGCGGCTGCCGATGGCCGGCTGTTTACCCTGTACGTCGCCTATGGTGGCGCCGGTCTGACCGTGGGCCGCGTCGAGGCGATGCGCATCGACGGTAAGCTCGTGCACGCCCGGACCAACCGCGGTGAGCTGTATTTGCTCGCCCTGAGCGACGTTTACGCGGGGGCCATCGAGGGGCCGACCGCGACCTCGCGCAAGGCGGGTTTCGCCTGATCGCTCGCTAGTCTTCAGCGCGGCTCAGCTGGGCGAAACGCTTCCAGCGCGTCGCTGACCGCCCTGAGCATCCATTCCTCGAGCTCCGGAAAGACGGGCAGCGCCAGCGATTCGCGGGCAGCCGCCTCCGCTTCCGGAAAGGCGCCCGCGCGATGGCCAAGGGAGGCGCACGCCCCCTGCAGATGGATCGGGTAGGGGTAGTAGCGCTCGCTGCGGATGCCACGCGCGAGCAAGTGCGCTTCGAGCTCGTCGCGCGCTCGCGTGCGCACGACGAATTGGTTGTAAGCGTGCTCGCGCATCGGCAATTCCCGCGGCAGGTGCAGTGCGCTCGAGCCGCGCTCGATGTACCGCCGAGCGTGCGCGCGTCGGCGCGCGTTGAAGCCGTCGAGATGCGGAAGCTTCACACGCAAGACCGCAGCTTGCAGCGCATCGAGCCGGAAGTTGCCGCCCAGCCGCTGACTGTGATGCTTGACCGAGAAGCCGTGGCTACGCAGCGAGCGTGCGATCCTGGCTAGGCGCTCGTCGTTCGTCGTGAGCAAGCCGCCGTCCCCGAAGCCGCCCAAGTTTTTTGTCGGGAAGAAGCTGAAACAGCCGAATTCGCCGAACGAGCCGACAGGCTTGCCCTCGAAGGTCGCGCCGATCGCTTGCGCGGCATCTTCAATCAGGGCGATCCCGTGTCGTGCGGCCAAAGCCCCCAAAGCGCTTAGATCAGCTGCTTGCCCGAACAAGTGCACTGGCAAGATGGCGCGCGTGCGATTGGTGATCGCTGCTGCCACCCGCTGTGGATCCAGATTCATGCCCTCGCGCTCGATGTCCGCGAACACCGGCGTGGCGCCGACGCGCAAGATCGCGCCCGTGGTCGCGAAGAACGTGAAGGGCGTCGTGATCACTTCGTCACCGGGACCGATATCGAGCGCGGATAGCGCGAGCGTGAGCGCGTCGGTGCCCGACGAGACGCCGATCGCGTGTTGCACCCCGAGGTAGCTTGCCACCTCGCACTCGAACGCCGCCACCTCTTCGCCCAAGATGAAGCGCTGCGATGAAACGACCCGGTCCATGGCCGCCCGGATTTCCGGCAGCAGCGCGGCCGTCTGCGCGGTGCCATCGAAAAATGGAACGTTCGGAGCCGCGCTGAGCGCTGGGGCAATCGCTGACGAAGGCTTCACGGTAGCGGCAAATCTTCCGGGTGATCGAGGCAGCTCAAGCTGCCGTTCGGCTGCTCACGGTAACGAAAGCGGCTTTCCGGGCATAGCAGGTTCCCGTCTTCGTCGCGCGCCTCGAGTCGATGTCCGTGCCGACTGACCCAGCCCACGCGCCGCGCGGGAACGCCGAGCAACAACGAGTAATCCGGGTGGCTACCACTCACCGTTGCTCCCGCGCCGAGCAGTGAGTAGCGCCCCAAGTCGGCTCCGCAGATGACGGTCGCGTTCGCACCGAGCGTCGCACCCCGACGAACGCGCGTCGCGACGAACTCGTGTCGTCGCGAGAGCTCGGCGCGCGGGTTCTTCACGTTGGTGAACACGCAGGACGGACCGCAGAATACGTAGTCATCGAGCTCCACGCCGTCGTACACGGAGACGTTGTTCTGAATTTTGACGTGGTTGCCGATCTTGGCGCCGCTGGCGACGAACACGTTTTGTCCGATCGTGCAGTGGCGACCGATGCGGGCTCCCGTCATCACGTGTGAGAAGTGCCAAACGTGGGTGCCAGGCCCGATCTCACTGCCGGGGTCAACGTGGGCGCTCGGGTGAATCCTGACATCGGGGCTAGCCTGGGCGGCAGTCATCGCGCGCGCACTGTAGCGCGCTTTGGCGTTGCCGCGCCGTTCGGACGGCGCTAACTCGTGTTCCATGACCGAGCAAGACGGCCTCAAAATCGGCTCTCATCTGTTCCAGTCCCGGCTCATCGTCGGTACCGGCAAGTATCAAAGCGTGGACGAGACCGCGGAGGCCCTCGCCGCTTCGGGTACCGAGCTGATCACGGTTGCGCTGCGGCGGGTCGACCTCAAGGACAAGAGCTCCGGCTCCCTCTTCACGCTGCTCCAGAGCAAACGCTGGAAGTTGCTACCCAACACCGCTGGCTGTTACACGGCCGAAGAAGCGGTGCGCACGCTGCGCCTCGCGCGCGAGCTGGGCATGGCCGATCTGGTCAAGCTCGAGGTCATCGGTGATCCGAAGACCCTCTACCCGGACAACGAGCAAACACTCGAGGCCGCAGCGATCCTGGTCAAGGAAGGCTTCACCGTTCTGCCGTACTGCATCGACGATCCGATCGTGTGCCGCAAGCTGGAGGACCTCGGCTGCGCGGCGGTGATGCCGTTGGCGGCGCCCATTGGCTCGGGGCTCGGCATCCGAAACCCCTATAATTTGCGGATCATTCTGGAGCACGCCAAGGTGCCCGTGATTGTCGATGCTGGCGTGGGTACGGCGAGCGACGCCGCGGTTGCGATGGAGCTCGGCTGCGACGGCATCTTGCTCAACACGGCGATCGCTCACGCCAAGAAGCCGGTGTTGATGGCAGAGGCGATGCGTGACGGCGTGATCGCGGGGCGCAAAGCGTTCCTCGCCGGGCGCATGCCGAAGCGGCTGTACGCCAATGCTTCGAGCCCCGAAGCTGGTCTGATCGAATGAGCGACGGTCTACAGTGAGCTCGCCCTCGACGGACAAGCCTCCCGCATTCGACGGTTATCAGCGACGGCTCTTGGTTTTCCTGAGCGTCGCGAGCTTCTTCGAGGGCTATGACTTCTTCGCTCTGACCCAGATTTTGCCTAATTTGCGGGCGGATCTGCACGTTGATCAGTTCGGGGGCGGGCTCTTGGTCGGCTTCATCAACTGCGGCACGATCCTCGCGTTCGCGTTGGCGCGGAAGGCCGATCGCTGGGGACGGAAGCCGCTGCTCACGGCGACCATCGCTGGCTACACCTTGCTCACGTTCTTGTCGGGTCTGTCTCCCAACGTATACGTCTTCGCGCTACTCCAGATGCTGGCGCGCATTTTCCTGATCGCGGAGTGGGCTACCAGCATGGTCATCGCGGCTGAGGAATATCCCGCGCGCGGCCGCGGCACGGTGATGGGCGTGGTCAGCGCGGCCGGCGGCTTCGGCGCGATCGTGTGTGCCGGGGTGGTGCCGCTCTTGTTGCACACGGCCTACGGCTGGCGCAGCGTGTACTTCGTCAGTATCGTGCCGCTACTGGTGCTGGCGTTCGCGCGCCGCGGCTTGCGTGAGACTGGCCGTTTCACGGAGCAAGCGGCCTCGGCCCCGCCGGAAAACCTGTTCGCGGTTTGGGGCACGCCGCATCGCAAGCGCGTCATCCAATTGGCCGTGATTTGGTTTTTGACCTATATTTGCACGCAAAACGCGGTCACTTTTTGGAAGGACTTTGCCGTCTCCGAGCGCGGCTTCAGCGACGCCGAAGTCGGCAACGCGGTGAAGCTCGCCGCTTTGGTATCCATGCCGCTGGCGTTTGCCGCCGGGAAGCTGCTCGATTCGATCGGTCGCAAGCTCGGGGCTACCTTGATTTACGCCGCAACCATCGTGGGGGTCATCGGTGCGTATAGCGCGCACGGCAAGCTAGCGTTGACGATCTCGCTGATGGCCGCTGTGCTTGGCGTGAACACGGTGCTCACGGTGCTCAACGCGTTCACGACCGAGTTGTTTCCGACGCAATACCGCGGAGCGGCGTTCGCGTGGTCCAACAACCTGATCGGGCGCATCGGGTATTGTGTGTCGCCGCCCGTCGTTTCGTACCTGAGCGAGCGAGCGGGCTGGGGTCCAGTGATGGCCACGACGGCGGTCTTTCCGCTGCTGGCTTTGGCGGTGATTTGGCTCACGTTGCCCGAGACGCGCGGTCGTGAGCTGGAAGAAACTGCGTCGCTCTAACGCGACCGAGCGGTCCGAAAAAAACGCGAAGCGCGTTGCCGATGTCACGCGCGGGTCGGATCGTCACTCAGGCGGCGGCGGCGCGTCGGTTTGCCGAGAGCGGGTGTGAAGCGCGATGCCCCGAACCGCAGCGTTCAAAAACTCGCGCAGCGCTTCGTAGACTGCGCCCTCGCAACTGCCGAGGTCGAGCAAGGCGTAGCCGAGGACCTGCTGCTCGGAGAACAGCGGCCCGACGTAAAAGGCGTTGGCGATGCCCGCATCCAGCAGCCAGCGCGGTAAATCGTTGCGACGGGCGCGCGCACCGGCAAAATCACCGAACGGCGCGCCTTCGGTATACGCCACGGCCAAATCGGGCGCGGCGCCCGGGTGCTCTGCGTTCAGCACCAGGAAGCAGCTGCGGATACCCAAGTCGGGAAGGTGCTGCGCGATTGCTGTGCTCAGATCGCGCATCTGGAAGCTCGATAGCAGCGCGCCGCCTGCGCCGGCCAACGCCCTCGAGCGACGTATGCTGGCAAGCTTCTGCTGGGCCGCGGCGCTCGTGGAGCGCCGTCAGCTCGTTCGGCGTGCGCCGCCGCGTAGCTCGCTGTTCAGCATGCCACCGGCGAAACACAAAAGCTGAATCCGATGGTCACGCGCGGCATCACGGGCGCCGTCTAGGATTTGGTTTTGATAGGCGCCGTCGATCCAATCCACCAAAAATCCGATGGTCTTGGCGGGCGCGTTGGAGCGGCGCGAGGGCGGATGCATCATTTCGCGCTGCGTACCGAAAATGTGGCACGCTCGGCGCCGGACGTCGAGAGCACTTCGTGACTGGCACGTACGACACCGCACTCCCCGGCAACCGGCGTGTTGCATTCACGACGCAGGTCGTGCCCGCCGTCGTCTACACGAGCGCGGTCTTTTACGCCGGCCTGATTCGCCTTCCAGCGTTGCCCGAGGTGGGCTTCGTGGCCACGGACAAGTTGCTGCATGCGCTGGTGTTCGGCGGCCTCGCCTGGTTGATCGCTCGCGCCTGGCACTGGGCGAAACCCGCCATCGGCGTGCCCCGGAAGCTTGCCCTCGGAGCAGCCGGTTCGTCGCTGCTGGGCATGCTCCTCGAGCTGTGTCAGGCCTGCGTTTCGTATCGCTCGTCGGACGTGTGGGATTGGGTGGCCGATACGGTCGGTGCGGCGCTCGCAGTGGGGCTCGCGTGGCTGGCCGTCGAATCGTGGCAGCGGGCGCGTGGCTGAGTCTTCGCGCCCCGTTCCGAGGTTGATCGCGTTCAGCGACACCAGCCGTGCTGAGCCCGCGCTGCTCGTCGAGCGCTTCACGCGTTTGGGCGCGAGTGCCCACGCTGGCCGAGTGCTCTTCGTGCTGCGTGACTACGGCCTTCCCGTGCGTGAGCGCTTCGCGTTGGGACAGCGGCTGTCCGAGGTTGCGCGGTCGACCGAACAGCTGTTTGGGCTCGCCGAGCGCGCTGACCTCGCGCGCGCACTCCAGTGCACGGCATTCCACCTGCCGCGGGGCGGCCTCAGAGCCAGCGACGCCCGCCGCTACTTCGGGCCAACGGTGTTCCTCTCGCGCGGCAGCCACGAGCCCGCGAGCGAGCCGGAGCCCGAGCTGGATGCGCTCTTGTTGTCGCCCATTTTCGAGGCGCGAAAGGGGCGCCCGCCGTTGGGCGCCTCGGCGCTCGGATTGCGACCAATGAAGGGTGCCCCGCCGTCGTTGTTTGCGCTGGGCGGTGTGGACGCGCAGAACGCCGCTGCGTGCCTGGCTGCAGGGGCGGAGGGCGTGGCGGTGATCGGGGCCGCGCTCGCGCCTGACCCTGCGCCGCTCTTGGCCGCGCTCGGCATCTGCCGCAGCTAGGCCGGGAGCGGGGCCGCCGCAGGCCGTGGCAGAGGCGTCCCGAAGCCGTTCGCGTATGGTATACGGCCCGCAACAGGCCCCCCGTCATGACGAAACCGCCGTTCCACACCGTTCCCACCGAGCTCGATTTTCCCAAGTACGAGCAGAACATTCTCGACCTGTGGGGTGCGCGCGGCATTTTCGAGAAGGCGCTCGAAGCCGGGTCGGAGGGGCAGAAGAAATACGTCTTCTACGAGGGCCCGCCGACGGCCAACGGCCTACCCCACAACGGGCACGTGCTCACGCGCACGATGAAGGACCTGTTCCCGCGTTACCACGCCATGCTGGGGGAGCAGGTGTTGCGCAAAGGCGGTTGGGATACGCACGGTCTCCCGGTCGAGGTCGAGGTCGAGAAGGAGCTGCGCATCCACGGCAAGGCCGCGATCGAAGCGTTCGGCGTCGAGCCGTTCGTGAAGCGCTGCATCGAGAGCGTGTTTCGCTATACCAGTGAATGGGAACGGCTCACCTCACGGATCGGTTTTTGGGTAAGCCTCGACGATGCCTACGTCACATACCACAAGAGCTACGTCGAGAGCGTGTGGTGGGCGTTGTCAGAGCTGTTCAACAAGGGCCTGCTCTATCAGGGGCACAAGGTCGTCTGGTGGTGGGCGCAGGGCGGCACGGCGCTGTCCGCTGCCGAGGTCGGCTCCGGTTACAAGACCGTCGACGATCCCAGCGTATACGTCGCTTTCCCGCTGCTCGACGCGCCCGACACCGCGCTCGTGGTTTGGACGACGACACCCTGGACTCTGCCCTCGAACGGCTACGCGGCGGTACGCCCGAACACGAGCTACGACGTCGTGAAGCTCGGTCCGGCCGTGGAAGCCAAGGGGAAAAAGCCCGTGCCCGCGCCGGCGCTCGCTGTCTCGCAGCTGATCGTCGCGAGTGAGCTGCGCGCGGCGCTCGCCGAAAAGCTCGGTCACGAGCTGACCGTGGTGCGCTCGGTGATGGCGGAGGAGTTGGCCGGCAAGCGCTATCGTCCGCCGTTCGATTACTATTCGAAATCGCTAGCCGACACGCGCGTCGCACTCAAAGCCGGCGGGGATGACGCACTGTGGTGGCGCGTGATCGTCGAAGACTTCGTGACGCTCGATACCGGTACCGGCATCGTGCACATCGCGCCCGCCTTCGGTGAGGACGACAGTGACGCACACCGTCGGCAGCTCGCGCGCTACGTCGATCCGCTGTCGGTCGAGCTGTTGTGCGCGGTCTTGCCAAATGGCGAATTCAAGCCGAATTTCGGGCCGCTCTCGGGCCGCTGGGTGAAGAGCACCGATCGCGACATCATTGTCGACCTCGGGCAGCGTCAGCTCCTGGTGTTCGAAGAGATCTACCGTCACGAGTACCCGTACTGCTGGCGCTCGGAGCAAGATCCGCTGATCCAGTTGGCTCGCCCGGCTTGGTTCATCCGAACCACCGCGCGCATCGACGACGCGCTGGCCAACAACCAAGCCGTCAACTGGCTACCGGACCACATCAAGGATGGTCGCTTCGGCGATTTCCTGAAAAACAATGTGGATTGGGCCCTCAGCCGGGAGCGCTTCTGGGGCACACCGCTCAACGTCTGGACCTGCAGCGCGGACTCCGAGCACAAGCACGCGCCCGCGAGCATCGCCGAGATCGAAGCTCGCAACCCGCAAGCGTTCGCCTATTTCCACGAAGAGCGGCGCAAGAACCCCGAGCTCAGCCCGCACCTTCAGGTTCACAAGCCGTGGATCGATCACGTCACGTTTCCTTGTCCCACCTGCGGCGCCGAGATGCGCCGCGTGGGCGAGGTGATCGACGGCTGGTTCGACTCCGGCTGCATGCCATTTGCGCAATGGGGCTTCCCCCACCAGGCGGACTCCAAGGTGCGCTTCGACGCGGCATTTCCCGCCAACTTCATCAGTGAAGCCATCGACCAGACGCGCGGCTGGTTCTATTCGCTGCTCATGGTCTCGTCCCTGATCTTCGATCGGGAGACGCAAGAGAAGATGGGCCTGAGCTACGTGCGCGAGCTGCCGCATCCGTTCCAGACCTGCATCGTGCTTGGGCACGTGAGCGACCGTGAAGGGAAGAAGGAGTCGAAGGGAAAGGGGAATTACACGCCCCCCGACATCATCCTCGACCGAGTTCGGATGGACTTCGGTGTGCTCACCGAAGCCCTCGGTCAGCAACCAGCGACCGGCGAAGCGCTCATCTCGCGTGAAGATTTGGAAGGGATGGATCTGGAAGACGGCGCGAGCGTCGTCTTGTACCGCCCGGATCGTGCCGAGCACACGCGCGCAGTCAAGCTGCGTGTGCTGAAGAAGCTGCCGCGGCGCGTGCTCGTCGTTTCCGCGGACGATCATGCTTCGCTCGGCACTATCCCGATCGCGACGGGCCTCGGCACCATGCCCGCTGAAGTGCCGCGCACCGCCGTCGAACAGCGCGTGACGGTAGAAGATCCGCATACCCCGGCGCCCGGTGCCGACGCTTTTCGCTGGTTTTTCTACGCCTCCTCGCCGCCTTGGAGCAACACTCGCCACTCGTTGCGCAACGTGCGCACGCTGCAGAAGGATTTTTTGATCAAAATCCGCAACGTGTATTCGTTCTTCACCATCTACGCGAACATCGATGGCTGGAGCCCGGCCAACCCCGCTCACGCCGGACGCCCACCGGCCGAGCGAAACCTGCTCGACCGCTGGCTTTTGAGCGAGTTGAACCTCACGATCAAGAACGTGCGTTCGGCGCTCGATGCGTACCTGAGCTACGACGCCGCGATGGCCTTGTTGGACTTGGCGGAGAGCTTGTCCAACTGGTACGTGCGGCGCAGTCGCTCTCGCTTTTGGGCTGCCGGCTTGGACGAGGACAAGCGGGATGCTTTCGCCACCCTGCACGAAGCGCTGTCGACGCTCAGCTTGCTGATTGCGCCATTCGTGCCCTTCCTGAGCGAGGAAATGTATCAAAATCTGCAGGTTTCTGCGGGTGTTCTCGGACACCAGCCGAGCGTGCATTTGGATCGCTTCCCGGAGACCGACGAGTCGATCATCGACCAACGCTTGGTCACCGAAACGCGCGCCGTGAGGGACATCGTGAGCCTCGGGCTCAGTGTGCGCACCGCCAACAAGCTCAAGGTGCGCCAACCCCTGCAACGGGTCGACGTCGTGTTCAACGATGGCGAGCTGCTGGCGCGCCTCGACGACTACAAAGCACTAATCCGAGAGGAGCTGAACGTGCACGAGGTGCGCTTCATGTTCCCAGGCCACGAAGACGGCGCCGTCGCGTTTCGGATCAAGCCCAACTTCCGCGCCCTCGGTCCGCGGCTGGGAAAGAACGTGCAAGCCGCCAAGAAGTTCTTGGAAGGCGCGGACGGTAGCGCCCTGTACGCGGATCTCTCGCGCACCGGCAAAGTCATCATCACCATCGAGGGCGAGGGCTACGAGCTCGGTCCCGAAGAGATCCAAGTCACGGCCGAGGCCGCGCCAGGGTTCGCCGCAGAAACCGGCCGCATTGGCGTCGTCGTGCTGCACACCACGCTCACCGAGGCGCTGATCGACGAAGGCCTCGTGCGTGAGGTCTTGAGCCGGGTTCAGGCGGCACGCAAGGATCTGGGGCTCGAGTTTTCGGCTCGCATCGCGCTCTGGGTCGACGGGAGCGAACGGCTGCTACGTGTCCTGCGCGCAGGCGAGCAGCACTTAGGCCAAGAGTCGCTAGCGAGCGAAGTGCACTTCGAACGACACGCGTCGGCCAAAGAGCATGCCATCGGCGAAGAAGCGCTGTGGCTGTTCGTCGCGGGCGTCTGATTTCGGGAGGCGGCGCGCGCCGCCTCGGCCGATCAACGCAAAGTAACGGCTTCGCCGAGCTTCGCGGAGAGCAGGCGCGTTAGGGTGTTCCACATCTCGTCGCCGCTCTTGGACGCAACCCAGCTCGAGCTGCTCGGCAAGTAATCGAAGTGCCACGCCGAGCGCTCGGCCGAGAGCCAAATCTGGCGCGCGGCTCGGTGCGAGTTCAGCACGTAACGCGTGCCATCGTCGAACTCGATGGTCAGGATGTCACTGGCCAGCTCGGCCTCGACCGAGCCATGCGTCAGCGCGTCCAGTCGCGTGATGAGCTCTTGGAGCGTGGGGGCGGCGACGGCGTCATACTCGGCCTCGCTCAGGGCAGCGGAGGCAGGTTCGGGCGGAGGCATGTGTGCGGTCGACCTACTGTAGCTTGGGGAGGCAGGTGGGGGCGATGCAAGCGTTGCCGGGCATGCAATCGTTATCGGTTTGGCAAGGCCAGGCACATTTCCCGGCTGCAACGTTACAGCGGTGAGTGAGGCAGTGCGCGTCCTGAGTACACGGCAAAGCCAGCGGATTCGGTTGGGAAAGCGGCGCGCCCGCGGAAGCCGGGGCCGGTAGCGCGGGTGCCGCCACGAGGGTCGGCTGCGCCGAGCCGTCACTAGAACCGGCGACCGGCGTCACAGGCTGCGGCGCGGGCTGAGCCGGGTACCCTGCGTCGTTTTGTTTCTTACAACCGGGCGCGATCAGAACGAGCAGCAACCCGCACGCCAAAACACCGAGCCGCGAAAAAATATCTCTGTTCGGCCTGGTCATCTTTTCCGAACCCATCACGCCCGACGACGGTACCACAGCTCGAAATCGGAACGTCCCAAAACGGTGTTATGTTCGGCGACTCGGCGCATGGTGACCCGGGCGGATCGCGCAGACGTGATCGACGAACAGGTGGTGACTCGCCTGAGCGCTGACTTGCGTGCCGCGCTCCGCCGTCGCCCGGCGCAAGAGGCACGGCTCGCGGGGGTGCTACGCGCTCTCGCGCCTCACTCGGCCAAGCTGCGGGACTCGCTCTTCGCTGGGTTCGAGCTGATGGTCAAACGAGCCTCTTTCGAGCGCCCTTTGTACGCGTCTGCGGCGCGCACCGTGGGGGAGGCCGCCGATCGTCGCGGCACGGCCGGCTTTCGCCGGGCCCTCGAGGCAGAAGAACCCGCCAGCTTTGCCACGCTCTCGGCATTGTGCCGAACGACCGATCCCGCTCTCGGCGAGGCGCTCGAGAAGGTGGCGCGCAGCCGCCATGCTCACTGGGCATTTGCCGGTGAAATAGCGCGCATCGCCCGCGGTGAGTCCTCGGGAGCGCACGTGGCTTCCTTGGCTCCGAAGATCAAAGAGAGCCACCGCATCGCGCTCTGTCTCGAGTTGTTCGTGCCCCTGACTTGGCAGAAGCCCCTGGCGGCGTCCGTAGCGCCGGCGCTTGGGGTGTTGCGCGAAGCCGAGCGTCACTTGGGTCGCTGGCTAGTGCTCGCCGAGGTGGCGACGCGCGCCGGTGATCCAATCCCCCTCGCGCAGGCCGAGGCGCACGCTAGTTCTGGGCCACAAAGCGCTCGTGCGGCCTGGGCCATGGTCGCCTGGGCGCTGTCATCGTCCGCGGCTCCGCCCGCGGTTCGTCCGACGCTGGAGCTCGTGTCACGCTTGAGCGATCGGCCGAGCGCCGATCGGGATACGACCTTTCTGTTTCGTCTCGCGCGCCAGAAGGCGCCCGCCGCGCGTGCAATGCTGGAGAGCTTGGCCAAAGGTCCGTTGAATGACGAATCCGGAGTGCGCGCGGCGCTGCATTTGGTGCGCGACTACGGCGATCGTCGGCCGCTCGACTTGCTGCGCGCCGCCGCCGTCAACCCGCGCCGTGAGGCGGTGCGCGGCCTCGCTGCCGCCGTGCTCTTCGACGCGGGTGAACGCGAGCTCGCTTTGGAGACGGCCAACGGGCTACTTCGCTCCCGTCAGCTGACATCCGTGGCTTGGGCCGCGTTGATTCACGCGGCTCATCAGCGAAAAGATGGGGAGGTGGCCACTGAACCGAGCGTGCGCCGCATCCAATTCGGGTGGAGCGAATGAACCGTCGCACTCGCCGCATCTGGTTCGGGACGCGCGTCGCCGCGCTGTGCCTCGCCGCGTCAGGCTTGGGCAGCGCAGGGCCGGCCGAGCAGGTGCTCGCGCAACTGAGCGATGGAACATGGCTCTACCCCAATCGAGACCGCGTCGCGCTCAGCAGCGAATTGCCCCGCGCCGCGGGCGAATCGTCCGAGCCCGAAGCCGCTCGGCTGGTGTTCGTCGGCTTCACGACGCCGCCGCGGGTTCGAGTGAGCACGCGGCGCGCCAATCGCACTCCGCTCGATCAGCTCGCGGCATTGCCGCTCGTCGCTTCCGCGTGCCAGCCTGATGAGGCCTCGGGTCCGTGCTGGGCGACGCCACCGCTGCGGCTCACCCCGGACGCGCTGGATCGCGCCTACGTAGAGGCGCACGAGCGCTCCCTCGAAGCCGAGCTGGGCGGCATTTTGCAGGTCGAAACCGGTGGGCGAGTGCTCGGCGCCTGGCGCGTCGGCGCGCCGCACAGCCCGGGGTTCGCGGGTCTCGGACGCCTGTCCGCGCACCTGCGTGTGCGCGTCTTGCGAGTGGTACCGGGCGGCATGCCAAGCATCGGCGGTGACGTGGCAGCGGCGCTGCAGTTGGTGCAGAGCGAAGTGCTCGCCGCAAACAAGCTGTGGGCTCAATGCGGTGTCGATTTGCAAGGGCAGGGGGGGCTCGACGTCCAAGTCGTCGACCCTCCGCCAATGCAGCTCTTGGCCGTCGGCTGCGACAATGGCCTGCCTGCGAGTGGCGGGCAGGTGAGCTTTCGAGCCCAGGGCCGCCGAGTACGCCTGCCCACGCACGCCGAAGAGTCGCCGCTCATCGTCGCCCAGCGCATCGCGCGCGCCCTGCGCGGCTTCGGTCTGAGCGCTCAAGTGAGCCCCAATCAGCGCACGGGCGCCGGTGCTGCGGGCGCGTGTGACGTGCTGGTGCGCGGCGCGCATGGCCAAGCGCTCTCGCTGGGCGCAGATCTGGATCCGCACGTGCCGCTCAGCAGCGATCCGACGCTCAATTTGTGCCTGGGGGAAGTCGACCTGAGCAACGGCCTGTCGCACTTCGTGGAGGACGACGCATCCGCCGGTACGTTGGAGGAGCGCGCATTGATCAAAGCCTTCGACGACGGCGACCCGAGCACGATCGAAGTCTTCATCGTTCCGTCGTTCGACCAATCGGGGCGCATCGGCGAATCATTCATCGACGAGGACGGCGCAGGCATTCAAAATACCGTCATCATCGACCGCGCCGCGCTACGCGCGGGGCCGCGCTCGAACGCCTTGGCGCACGAGCTCGGGCACATTCTGCTCGATATGCCGGGCCACCCGGATGACTACGGCGTCGATCAGGCAAGCTCCCTGATGGACTCCGACGCCTCCGACGCCTCCCTCTTCGGCCCGCGCCGACTGAGCTCGACCGACTGCGAACGGATGTTGCGCGAGAGCGGCCCGAGCGCGAGGGTTCCGCTCCTCAGTCCCTGGCCGCTCGCACCGCTGCCGGTGCTCGAAAGCGCCACGGTCAAGCCGGTCAGTGCGGTTCCGGCGAAGCCGGTTAGCGCGGCACGATGAGCTCGAGCTCGGTGCCTGCGGCGTAGGCATAGCTGACGTACGAGTCGAAACCGTCCACGACCACGCCGACCTTCGTGCTGGCCTCCACGCGGTGCACGCCGTCGTTCTGCACGCCCGACGACAGCGACAACTTGTTCGGGTCGATGATCGGAAAGCTGAGCTGGCAGGCGTAGACCAAAAATGGGGAGGGGCCGACGCTCTTCCGGCGTGCCTCGTCCGTGATGCCGTCGGCGTCGCTCACCTGGCAGCCATCGATCTCGTCCACGGAGCGCCCGTCGAAGACCACCGTCGCGCCGCGCGGCGCGACGATGCGTACGAAGTCGAAGCTGTATTTGTCGGGCGTAAGGAACACGTACGAGCTGCGGAACTGCTCCAAGGGGGGCATGATGACGAGGCTCGGATCACCGCCGGGAAGGCCGGTCGGCACGTTGGCATCTTGTTGGCTCGGTGACACGCTGCTCAGCATCACCGGTGCGTCACTCTCGAGCGTGAAATGGGTGCTGCTCGGAATGGTGACGAACGAGCCGCGCCCCGGCAGATCGAAAGCCTGAAACTCACCACTCAGGCTGGTGGTGACGTGGGTTTGCGCTGCCGTCACGGCGAGGACGCGGAAATACTCGAGCTGCTGTGCGGCGCCGATCGGCGCGCCGGCGTTGGCGAGCGCCACGGTTCGGTTGGGTGACACCGTGGCCACGAAGCTTTGACCCGCCGTGCGGATCGGATCGAGCTGTTCTTCGAGGTGGTCGGCGCAACACTTGCGATCGATGAGCTTGTCGAAGAACGGCGCGTCGCTCGCTTCGCTGCCGCTGAACACGACCAGCGCGTTGTTGCTGCTCACGACGGAGCCCGTGAAATCAGCGTTGAAATCGTCGGTTTCCAGGTTCAACACGTCGAACGCGCCGAGATCGAAATCGAGCGTGCCCCCGAGCGGCGTGGGCGGCACTTTTCCGCCGCCGAGGATGCGGGTCGTGCTCTCGACGCGCACGTGGGTGTTTGGGGTCGTGCCGACCAACGTCAGGAACGCGCGTAAGCTGACCGGGTTCTGCGGGCTGAAGTTGGTGTCCGGATCGCTCGAGTTGGCGATCGTCTGCGGCCAACCGAGCGCGACGTAAGCGGGCGTCAGGTCGTCGCCCACCGGCGTGAGCGCCTCCGTGGGCTTGAGTAACGTCGCATCGTTGGAAAATACGTTCACGTTGTCGAGCGGGTTGAATTGATAGGCGACCACCGGGAACGTCGAGTGAATTCGGTACGCATGGCGCGTGAGCGCGGTGTGGGTTCCGGTGTTGAACTCACCTTCCGGTGAGCCGTCTACCTCGCGCGGCCCAAGCCGGAATACTCTCAAGCTGAACGGGGGAATGCTGGCACTGGCGATCGATTTGGGGGCATTTTTTGCGCCGGGCAAGGAGTCGTCTTGCTCGATGGTGACATCGCTCGCCACGTCGGTCTGCGGGTTGCTGACGACGATGGCGTACTGCTGCGCCGCCGCGTTCAACGTGTCGTCAATCACGGCGTTGTCGAGATCCACGGCGTAGTACTCACAGCCCACGTTGCTGCGGCGCTGTGAGGCTTCGTTGCAGAGGTTCACGCAGCTGCCGTCACGGCACACCTGGCGAATGCTCGGGTCACAACTGTCGCCAGGGGTGAGCGTGCTGCCGCTGGCGTCGCATTGCATCTTGGTCTGCCCGGAGCAGCTGCCCTGGTTGGGCTCGCACACGGCGCAGGCTTCGAGTGTGCGCGAGCAGATGAGACCACGGCTCGAGCAGTCGTCGAGCAACTGCCACTGTGCGCCGTTGCTGCCTGTCACACACTTCTCGAGCTCGGGCGCGCAGCGCAGGCCACCGAGGGTACACACCGGGACCACGACCGGCTGGGGCTCGCTCAGCCAGCGCGAGCCCGAGTCGTAACCACAGCTTACCAAGATTAGGCCGAAAAATGCTGCCAACCGCGCGCCCGGTGCCGCGGGGCGGCCTGGCTCAGTAGCTTGCGTAGAACACATCGGTCGCGTACGCGGCCCAGCCGCGCGGAGTGGCATCGCGATAGCGCAGCGTGCCGTAAGCAAAGTCCTTGATCCGAGCCGCACTGACGGTGATCGACAAGGGGCCCGGGATCAGCCCCAGATCGGTCGAGAGCGCGTCGAGGTCCGGCAAATCGAAGGCTTGAGCCGAGCCGGGCGCGATCACGGTCCAACCCACTAGGCCCGCCCCGCTCTGCACGTCGAACACGAACAGATCGACAGCTGCGCCGCCCGCGCTGCGCGTGGAGGCCAACCCCTTGCCGTCCCAAGTGGTATTGGGCGCGGGCCTCGTGAGCGCGGGGATTTGCACGAAGGGATCGAGCTGGAGCGGCGCACTGGTGTAGGTCGACGATGCGAAGCCGACGACCGAGCGCGGCGTACTGCCTGCTTGCCCGGTCACCGCGCGCGCCGTCGCGATGTAGCTGGTGCCGAGCAAGCTGCCGCTGAGCGTTGGGACACCGACGAACGACAATGGCCCCGCCAGGGGCAAACTGCGCGACAAGAACCCGTTCGGCAGCGGTGCATAGCCCTCGCTACCGACCTGAATCGAGGCATAGGCTTGTACGCGGTCGGGGCCGCGCGTGGTCACGGTCGGCGGATCCAGATCGAGAGTCAGCGCATGGTCCAAGTCGACGTCGATTTGGATGTACACGTTACTCTTCGTCTCGCCGGCCGCGGCGGCCACCCCGCGCACGAGGCCCATCTGATAGGCCGTGAAGGTGCGCGGGCTGCGCGTGTTCTCGATCCCCGCGAGGGCGTAGAGTGTGAAGTTACCGGGCAGCAGCCCGGTGGCGTCGAACGCATACCCGCGATCCCCCGAAGAGGAGGGCGTGACGGCATAAGCGGCGGGAGGCAACACGAAGCGGTCTGTCGGATTGGACGACAACCGGAGCACGTACGCGACCAACTTCTCGTCGTCCGACTTGGGGGTGGGTACGTCCAACCAGCCGTCCCGCCTGAACTCGGCCGTGGCGGGCCATACCACTTCACCGGTGACGCTCGCGGCGTACACGGAGCTCGAGTCGCTCGGCGGCAAATCCCCCTGTGGAGAGCCGCAGGCCGGGGACAACACCGGATCGAGGTAAGCCGTCACGGTGTCGACCGCCACGTCCACGAAAGTTTGCGGCTGGTAGCACTTGCGCGCGATGGTGACCGTCCGCTTTGGCCCGAGCTTCGGCCTCGAGACCACCGCGACGCCGCTGCCGTCGGTCTTCACGACGTCGGCCGTCTCCAGATCGGTGCCCACGATCACCGTCGCGCCCTTGAGCGCGAGTGCGGTAATGTTGTCCAGCGCGATGACTTTCAAGTTGTCGTCGAGCGTGTTGCCGCTCAGGCCGCCCTTGAATCCGTTGTCGCTGTTCCCGTACACGAACGCATCCAGGACGTCGACATCGACCCCATCGCTCGTGCTCACGCGCATCGGTTTGCTGCCCTGTGTGCCTGCCGGGGTGGTGCAGTGCAGCTCGGTCTTGCTCACCACTTCGTCCACGACGCACGGGTTTTGATCGATCAGGATCGCCGTGTCGGCGTTCCATTTCGTGCGATCGCCGAACACGCTGATGCGCGTACCGCCCGACGTCGGGCCACTCGCGGGGTCGGCGTAGAACTGATCGTAGCTGTAGCCGCCGCTGAGCGAGGCGAGCGTGGAGTCATCAGCGCCGTTTTGAACGCTGACATCGACCGGTCCGGTATGGCCGGCTGGCACCGTGACTTGGATGCGTTGCGGATCGATCGGCACGATGGCCGAGCGATCCAGCTCTGACTTGCCAAACCAGACGCGCGCGGTACCGGCGAACCCATTGCCGCTGATGATCACCAAGCTACCGCCAGCAAATGAGCCGTGCGGTGGGCTGACGCCGAGCACGGCGTGCGGAGCGCTGGGCGGAAGATCGCTGCTCGCGTCGGGGATCCCACCGTCTACGTCGATGCTGGTCCCGCCACCACCGCCGCCATTTTCGCGATCGGTCACACGAGTGAACGGCGAGTCAGCGCGCGAGATACAGCCGCTCGACAACGATGCGCCCGACAGCGCGAGGGCAAGCACGCCGAACGCCCCCAGCGGGCGCCAGCAACGACTCAGCACGTGGTAGCCCGTTATTTTGCCCAAGAGTGTCGGTCAAAGGCTAAGCCCACGAACGGCTTCGGGCAAGCTCGCGCGCAAAACCGGTAACTATCGGAAATACGGCTTCAGTTGGCGGGACGGCTAGCGGGAGGGCCATTAAAGCCACGTCAAGTCCCGACGGCAGCGGGCCGGGGCGTGGCGTGGCGAAGCTCGAGCGCGGTCAGGATGTGCAACGCGACCCGTTTACGCGAGCCTTCCTCGGCCGGTCCGACGCAAGCGGGGCAGCCGCCTTTGCACGGACAAGTCTCGATCAAGAGCCGCGCTTTATCGAGCAGCTCGGGTGCGCGTTCGAACAAGCGCTCGGCGAGACCCACGCCGCCGGGGTGTGCATCGAACAAAAATACCGTCGGGTCGAAGCCGCCCGTGCGCCCCGCATGAAAGTCTCGGCCGGGCGCGGCCAGCTGCCCTTCGGCGCCGGGCAACCCGCCATCGCCCAAGGTTTGCCCGAGGTCCCGCGGGTCACACATCATGGCCAGGGTCGACACGGTCTCCAGTGCGCCGCCCACGCCGCGCAGCCCGTCGATCACCGTGGCGCGCGGGTAGGGCAGACCGCTCAGCACCGCCTCCGGTAACGTGAGCCAGAAGCTGGTCGTGTGCATCTGCATCTCGGGCAAATGCACGTCCCCGTAGCCCGCGTTCTCGTGCGTGAAGAACTTGATCTTTTTGTAGCCAGTCACCTTCTCGATCACCTTCACGTCCCCGAAGCCGAGCACGGCGCGGCCGAGCTCGTGGGTGGTGCGCTCTTCGATCACCGCCACGGTGCGGTAGGTGAGAGCAGTGGTGAAGTAGTCAGGCGCTACCTTGCGCACGAACGCCTTGTGGTTCTCGAAATCGAGCCGCTCGACTTGATACTGCTCGGCATCATGCTGATAGATCGCTTGCTCGTGCAGCATGGTGTGCGTGGCACGGAAATCGAGCTCGGCGATCGACTGCTCGGTGGCCACATCCACGATCACGAAGTTGTCCCAGCCGATGTTGCGCAGCGACACGTTGTTGGCTGGAAACGCCTCGCCCGCCCAGTGGTAACGGCCGCCCGCCTCGTGCACCAGGCCGTGGCTCGCCAGGTAGTCGAGCGCGTCACGCGTTGCCTCCGGATCGAGCGTGAGGTACCGCTCTCCGAGCGCGGGCTCGGGGCTGGCGGGGCGCCCGCCGCGCGGTGAGATCTCGAACGGCGCTTCGAACGCAGCGCACTTCAAATGCTGAATCAAAATCTCGACGTTGCTCGGATCGATGCGTGCCTCTTCGGCGTTCGAATCGAGCAAATATTCGGGTGTGCGGGCCAAATACTGGTCGAGCGAGTCACTCGAGCAGACCAAGACGGCGATGCTCGTGTCCCCGCGCCGCCCAGCCCGCCCAAACCGCTGCCACGTGCCCGCGACGGAGCCCGGATACCCCGAGCACACCACCGCATCCAGATCGCCAATGTCGATCCCGAGCTCGAGCGCGTTGGTCGCGACCACACACAACACCTCCCCATTGCGCAGGCCCGCTTCGATCGCGCGCCGCCGCTCCGGCAAGTAGCCGCCGCGGTAGGCTTGGATTGCTTCGCTTCCCGCGACATCACCGACGCGCGCGCGCAGGTACTTGAGCATGATCTCGACCGAGTTGCGCGAGGGCCCAAACACGATCGTGGGGACCTTGGCGCGCACCAAATCCGCCGCCAAATTCACGCTTTGTTTCAGCGTGCTGGCGCGGATACCGAGCTCTTCGTTCACGACCGGCGGGTTGTACACATACACTTCGCGCGTGGAGCGCGGCGCGCCTGACTGCTCGACGAGCTTCACGTTCTCGGGCGGCGCGCCGATTAGCCGCGCTGCGTGCTCACGCGGATTGCCGATCGTAGCCGTAGCCGAGATGAACACCGGATTCGAACCGTGAAAGCGCGCTACGCGCTGGAGCCGCGCCAGCACGTGCGCCATGTGCGAGCCGAACACGCCGCGATAAGTGTGCAGCTCGTCCAGCACTACGTAGCGTAGCCCTTGAAATAGGCTCGCCCAGCGCGCGTGGTTGGGCAAAATCCCAGCGTGTAGCATGTCCGGATTACTGAGCACGACGCGGCATCGCTCGCGCGCGGCGCGCCGTGCATCGGCCGGCGTGTCGCCGTCGTACACCATCGCTCCGGAGCGCAGCTCGGCGTCTTTCATCAGCTCGCGCAGGTTGTGCTCCTGATCGCGAGACAGGGCCTTGGTCGGATAGATGAAGAGTGCGGTCGCCTCCGGATCTTCGATCAGCGCGTTCAAGACCGGCAGGTGGAAACACAGGCTCTTCCCGCTTGCCGTCGGCGTAGCGACGACCACGTGCTGGCCGCCCAGCGCGGCGTCGACCGCCTCCACCTGGTGCGTGTACAGTTGCCGAATGCCCCTCTGCTCGAGCGCGCGGTGCAGGGACGGGTGGAGCGCGCTCGGGATGTCCGCGTACGATGCAGCCGCGGGGGGCATGGCCCGCTCCGCGGTGAAGCAGGGTCGGACCGTACCCGAGGCACGCCAAGCCTCGACCACGCTGCGTACACCGATCGATTGAGTCCAGGGCGGGGCCGGCACCAAGAAACACTAAACGGATGTGCGGTGCCTGTAAATCCCGACTTTGCCGGCCCGACCCGCGGTCCGACCCCTGGCCCCGGCCCCAGCTGGCGGGAATGCGCGGCGTGCCTGGGCCGTTCGGAGCAGCTAGACTCACCTTCGCACGGGCGCCTCGGAATACTGAACAAGGTGGCCCCTCGGCGCCAGCTGGCGTAGGAACTCGACCCGCAAAATGAGCAGCAGCGACCCCACCGAGCCAGCCCCCCCGCACATCCCGCCCGCGCTTGCGCCGGAGCTCGAGGCAGCCGCGTCGCCAGTCGACGTGCCTGCGCCAGCATCCTTTCCGCCTCCTGCTTCGCTGCCTGCGCCAGTCATGATGCGCTCGTCGCGCGCGCCGGTCCCTCGTCCGAGCTTCGTGTTTTTCGGCGTCGTCGCCGCGATCTCGCTGGTTGCGGACGTGACCAGCAAGGCCTGGGCCGAGATGACGCTCTCGAAGCGCACGCTGGTCGACCCGGCCATCGTCGTCTTGCAAGATCACTTGAGCTTGACGCTCGCCTACAACCGCGGCGGCGCTTGGGGCTTGCTCCAAAACGCGAGCGAGATGATCCGCCGCCCGTTCTTCCTCGCGGTGAGCGCGCTCGCGATCGCGTTCATCGTCTCGCTGTATGGCCGGCTCGGTTCGGGCCAGCGAGCGTTGAAGTGGGGCCTGCCCTTGGTTTTGGGCGGCGCGCTGGGCAATCTGTCCGACCGCATCATCCGCAGCAGCGTGATCGATTTCATCGATTTTCGTGCCAATTGGATCGAAACCATGAACTACGGCATCGGCAAAGTGGTGCACGGCTGGGGGATCACCGACCACTGGCCCACGTTCAACGTCGCGGACGTCTCCATCTGCGTGGGCGTCGGCTTGATGGCGCTCGACATGTTCGTATCCAAGCGCGGCCCCTCGCGCATCGCGGGTGCGCCCCTCGCGCACGAACCCGCGCTCTCCAGCAAGCCGCCCACCGCGTAAGCTCACCATGCAAGGTCGGCTGTTCACGATCGATCTGTCGTTCTTCGGCACGAGCTATGTGATCCCCGCGCCGAGCTACTTCGTGCTCTTGCTCACGGGCTTCGTGTTCGCGACGCTCATGGGCGCGATCTGGGCCAAGCGCATCGGCCAAGATCCGGATGTGATCGTGGATTTGGGGCTCGCCATGCTGCTCGCGGGCATCGCCGGCGGGCGCCTCTTGCACGTCTTCGCCGACGGCTATTTCTGGGACTACGTGCACCTGTGCACCGACCCCAGCAAGGTCGATTGGCATTTGGACCGGGCGCAATGCTTGAGCCCGGACTACGCCGGCGTCTGGGACGCCGCCCGTGGCGTGTGCAAACCGAAAGCGGCCGATTGCTTTGCTTGGGCGCGCTTTTACGCGGGCGGCCTGGCCTACTACGGCGGCTTCATTGGCGCTTCGGTGGCTGCCTGGTACCTCCTGCGCGCGGATCGCTTCCCGTTTTGGAAGGCCGCAGACATGGCCGGGATGGTCGTGCCGTTGGGGCTCGGTTTTGGTCGGATGGGCTGTTTGCTGGCTGGCTGTTGCTTCGGCTCGCCGACCAGCTCCGGCTTGGGCTTGGTGTTCCCGCCCAACAGCCCAGCGAGCGAGTCCGAGTTCAAAGCCGGGCTTTTGAAATCGATGGCTGAGTCCTCGCTTTCGATTCACCCGACTCAAATCTACGAGTCTGGCGCTTGCTTCGCGATTGCCGCATTGCTCATCACCTACGTCCACGGCAGAAAACGCTACGACGGCCAGGTCTTTTTGGCCTTCGTCGCGCTATACGCCACCGTCCGCTTCGGGCTCGAGTTCTTGCGCAGTGACGACCGCGGCTCGCTGCTCGGCCTGAGCACGTCCCAGCTGATTGGCGTGCTGCTGATTGCGGCAGTGCTTGCCGGCCACCGCATCTTGTCGGGGAGATTGGCCCAAGTCCCGACGCCCGCGTAGACTCATACGGGTGAGTTTCCTCGATCCATCGCGTGCCGCCGTGGGCGGCAACAACCTGGTCGCTCTCGGCTCGATCGCCCTGGTCCTGACGCTGGCCTCCGGCTGTCAGAAGAAGGACGACCACCCGCCGTACTTGGCTGATTGCGAGACCAATTGTAGTCCGCTGCCCGGCATTTCGATTGGCTCTGGCATCGCTTCGGGCGGCGGAAGCTCGATGCCGATCTCCGATGCGGGGCCTGGCACGCTGACCGGACAAGTGCTCCTGCTCAGTGATCAAACCTTCGCCCAAGGCACGCCGTTCACTGGCGGGGCCGTCGTCAGCGCCGACGGTGCCAGTGGCACTCCGGTCACTGCCGACTGGAACGGCATCGACAACTACGAGCTCGATGGCGTGGCTAGCGAGGCCACTAACTGGGTCAGCGTCAAACCCAACCTGGCGCAGGGGGATGCGCTGCTCACTTATCAAGCCGTGCGCACCAGCACGGTCGCGATGGTGAATTTGGCGGTCGTTTCCGGGACGATCTTGGACGCCATCTTCGTCGCACTTTCCGCCCCCGCGCGCAGCCCGAATTTCGGCCAAGTCGTGCTGTTCTTCCGCAGCAGCGGCACGGGCACTCCGCTTTCGGGGCTCCACGTGGCAATGCCCTCGGCGGCGCTCACCGCTTACCGCTCCGGTTCCACCTGGGTGGAGGACGACGGCACGGCCGTGACCGACACGAACGGCCTCGTGCTCTTTGGCAATGTGGAGCTCGCCAACTCGACTGGCACCCAGCCGGTGACGGTTACCAAGGTCGCCTCGGGCTCCGGCCAAGCGGTGAACGCCGGTACGTTCGCCGCGCGCGTCGTCGAAGGCGCCGTCTCGATCGCGACTGTCGACGTCGCGCTGTGAGCGTTTTTGCCGCGCTGGCGCCCCGAGCCCGGCTCTGATAAGCCCTCGCCGTGGCGAACCTCATCGACGGCAAGGCAATCTCGAAGGTAGTCCGCGAGGAAGTCGCGCGCGGTGTGGAGGCGTTCAAGGCCCAGTTCAGCCGGGCTCCTGGCTTGCACGTGGTGCTGGTCGGGGAAGACCCCGCCTCCACCGTGTACGTGCGCAACAAGGAGAAGGCCGCGGCCGAGGTGGGCATTGCCGGCCGCGTGCACCGCCTCCCGGCCTCCACCACCGAAGAAACGCTGCTCGGCTTGGTGCGCGAGCTCAACCAATCGGGCGAGGTCGACGGCATTTTGGTGCAGTTTCCGTTGCCCGCAGGCATCCGGCAACAGAAGGTGATCGAGACCATCGCGCCGTCGAAGGACGTGGACGGCCTGCACCCCGAAAGCATCGGCGCGTTGTGGGCCGGGATCTCGGGGCTCGTGCCCTGCACGCCGCGTGGCTGCATGCGCCTGATCGCCGAAACCGGCGTGCAGCTCGCGGGTGCTCAGGCCGTCGTGGTCGGGCGCAGCAACCTGGTCGGCAAACCGATCGCGGGCCTGCTGTTGGCGGCCCATGCCACGGTCACGCTCGCCCACTCGAAAACTCGGGATTTGCCCGCCGTTTGCCGCAATGCGGACGTGCTCGTGGCAGCCGTCGGTCGCACCAAGATGATCCCTGGCTCGTGGATCAAGCCCGGCGCGGTCGTGATCGACGTAGGCATGAACCGCGACGAAGCCGGCAAGCTGTGCGGTGATGTCGATTTCGATTCCGCCCTCGCCGTGGCCTCGGCCATTACCCCGGTGCCCGGTGGCGTCGGCCCGATGACGATCGCCATGCTGCTCGAAAACACGCTCAGCGCGGGCCGGGCGCGCATCGCGCGCGCCGCCACTCGCACCTTGATCAGCTGAGCGAGCTCCTCGGCCCGGGGTTACGGCGCAGGCTTCGGGTAGCGCGCCGCCGAAACACCGAGCCCCTCGCTCAGCGCCTCGAACACCGCATCCGTCGCTGCGTCGAGCTCGGCGAGGGAGCCCGAGTTTTCGATCACGTAGTCCGCGCGGCGCGCCTTTTCGTCGAGCGGCATTTGAGCGGCGATGCGGGCCGCAATCTGGGCCTCGTTGAACCCGTCCCGGGCCGCCAAATGCCGCTTTCGCTGCTCGAGCGAAGCCGTCACGACCACCACGGGTCGGTAGATTTCGCCCAGCCCAACCTCGTACAAAAGCGGCACTTCGTAGCAAGCGAGTGGCTCGCCGGTGCTTGCAATAGCGTGAAAGTGCTCGGCCGCCAAGCGGCGCACGATCGGGTGCACGATTGCGTCGAGCGCACTGCGCGCTTCCGGATCCGAAAACACGATCTCGCCGAGCCGCGCGCGATTGAGCTCGCCATTTTCGCGCAATACCGAGGGCCCGAAGTATTCCTCGATCCTGGCGAGCCCGGTGCTGCCCGTGCTCACGGCCTCTCGCGATAGCTCGTCCGCGTTCACCACCGAGAGGCCACGAGCGCGCAGGCGCTTGGCGACCGTGCTCTTGCCCGAGCCGATGCCGCCGGTCAGTCCGAAAACTCGCATCGTCACCCGGAGAAGGTAACGCCGAGCGAGCGACGCGCGGCACGAAAATCGGCATCGGGCAGGGCCCACTGGTGCTTTCTGCGGACAAGGCTAAAACCAGGGTCGTGAAAGTGCGCGCCCTGATGATTTGGCCCATTTGTGGCCTGGCTTGGCTGCCGCTCGCGCCGGCTGCGTCGGGTCAAGCGAGCGCGCCGCGGGCGTCCGAGCCCGCGCAGCTTGCCGCAATGTTTCCGGCGCCGCGCTTCCGTTTCGACGCAGGGGCAGCGTTAGCAGCACCCGCGGGGGTTGCTCCCGACGGCGCGCTCTGCGTGGGCACGGTCGATGGCTACGTGCACGCGCTGGCGGCCGACGGCAGCTACCTTTGGAGCCACAGCGTGCAGGGTGCCGTCACTCGGCGCCCGCTGTTCGCCGGACAGCACTGGCAGGTCGTGACCAACAGCGGGCGCATCTACGCGCTCCGCGCAGATGGAACGCTGTCCTGGGTGTTCAAGCCGCTGAGCCCCGTAGTCAGCGAGCTGGCGGCCGATGCCAACGGCACCCTCTACTTCGTCGCGGCCGATCGTTTTTTATACGGCGTGTCGGCGCGCGGCAGCGTCACTCTGCGTGCCCCCTTTGGTGAGCTGAGGGCCGGGCCAAGCCTGGCTCCGGACGGCTCCGTTTGGGCAGAAAACCAGGCCAGAACCGTGCTGCGGGTGAGCGGGCAAAGCGTGCGCCGCCTGGCTCCCGGAGCGCCCCGCGAGTTCCAGTTCGGCGATCCCGAGGTTTTGCGCGATCCGGAAGGCCAGCAATGGCGCGGGCAAGACAACGGCGTGCTGGAGTTCCGCGCAACGCCGCAAGCCAGCCCGCTGCTCGTGCCCATCACCGCGGCTGCGCTGCTCGTCCCAGCCTGGTCTAGCGCCGCGCATTACGCAGTGCTGAGCTCGCGCGCGGGTTTGTTATTCGCCATCGATCCCCCGCCGTGCCCGCGGCAGCCCTAACTCATGGACTTCAAGAGCAAGCTCGCGACCCTGCCGCAGGGCAAGCCTGGGCCGAGCGAGGCTGCTCCATCGAGCGCGGACGCCGCGCCGGGCCGCGCCTCCACCCTCGCCCAATTGCGCGAGAAAATGGCTGAGATCTTGGAAGCGGGCAGCGCGCCGTTCGTGCGCCCGCCCCAGCCGCCGAAGGACCCAAACGAGCCGCACTTCGTGCTCCCCTTCGAGCGTGAAGAGCGCGCGAGCGGGCCGCTCCATCGACGCCATCAAACGTTGCCGCGATCGCATCACGTGGGCCGCATGCCCGTCGACGCCGCGGCCAGCTCCCGCGCCGAGCTGCTCGGTCTCTTGGCGCTCGATCCGAACATCTCCGGCGCCGATCCACGGCGCGCCCTGTACTTCGACACCGAAACCACGGGCCTCGGCGGCGGGGCAGGGGTGCTCGCGTTCTTGATCGGTCTCGCCTGGTTCGACGACGAGCTGCGCCTGCACTCCGAGCAACTCCTGCTGCGTAGTCCGGGCGAAGAAGCGCCACTTTTGGAAGCCTTCGCCGAGCGCGTCGCGGCCTGCGATCTCCTCGTGTCCTACAACGGCAAAACCTTCGATTTACCGCTGCTGAACGGGCGCATGGTCATGAATCGGCTGCCGAAGCTGCCCGAACGCGCGCACTTGGACCTGCTGCACGTCGCCCGCCGTTTGCACAAAAGCCGGCTTGGGCCGTGTCGCCTGATCGGTCTCGAGAGCGAGGTGCTCGGCTTCGTGCGCGGTCCCGACATCGCGGGCATCGATATCGCCCCGCGTTATGCCCATTTCCTGCGCTCCGGTGACGACAGCGCGCTCGAGCAGGTCGTCGAGCACAACGCCTGGGACGTGGTGTCCATGGCCGCACTGGTTGGCTTGTACGGCGAACCGTTCGATCTGCTCCACGAACGAGATTTGGTTGGGCTCGCGCGCACACTCAAGCGCGCCCGCGCGTTCGACGAAGCGGAACGCGCCGCAACCGTCGCGCTCGAGCGCGGCGCAGGGCCCGAGGCCCGCCGCGCGCACGGTGAAATCGCAAAAGCCCGCGGAGACCGCGCCCAAGCCCTGGCCCACTTCGAAGCTTTCGCCGCCGAAGTCGACGATCCCCTGGTGCGCCTCGAGCTAGCCAAGCTCTACGAACACCACGTCCGCGAACCCATCAGCGCCCTCGGCTGGGCCACCCAAGGCACCGCCGAGCCCCCAGAAAAAGCCGAAAAACGCCGCACCCGCCTCCAACAAAAAATCTCAAAAGCCGCCAAAAAGCCTTAGCGCCCCTCAGCGCTCTGCTCTCCTTCTGCGTTCTTCTCTCCTCAGGGCTCTCGCTCAGGGAAGCCAGTACACCCGCTCGCGAAGTTCGAGTTTAGGCGAGGCTTCGGAGAGGACCGGAGCGTACTGCTTGTACGTGAGCACCGGACCGCAGCCGAAACGAAGCCCAACTCGAAATGCGCGGGCGTCGCTACCAGATGGCAGAGCTTCTCCCCCCAAGTCATTGCCTGTACGTGAGCACCGGACCGCAGGGGAAACCAAGCCCAAACCCGGAATGCGCGGGCGTCGCTACCGGTCGGATCCAGCCCCTCTCTGTGCTAAGTCAGCAACCGAGACATGGCCTACGAGCACAAATCGATCGAACCCCGATGGCAGGCCTTCTGGGCTGAAAATCAAACCTTCAAAGCCACCCGTCGCGAAGGTCACCCCAAGTACTACGTGCTCGATATGTTCCCGTACCCCTCAGGCACCGGCCTCCACGTCGGCCACCCCGAAGGCTACACCGCGACCGACATCGTCGCCCGCTACAAGCGCATGAACGGCTTCGACGTCTTGCACCCCATGGGTTGGGACGCCTTCGGTCTGCCCGCCGAGCAGTACGCGATCGAGACCGGCACGCCGCCCGCGAAGACCACGGTCAAGAACATCGATACCTTCCGCCGTCAGCTCAAAGCGCTCGGCTTTGCCTATGACTGGTCGCGCGAGCTAAACACCACCGACCCCGGGTATTTCCGCTGGACGCAGTGGATCTTCCTGCAGCTGTTCAAGCGCGGCCTGGCCTTTCAGGCCGAAATTCCCGTCAATTGGTGCCAGGAGCTGGGCACCGTGCTGGCCAATGAAGAGGTCATCGACGGCCGCAGTGAGCGAGGCAATTACCCTGTCGTGCGTCAGCCGCTGCGCCAATGGCAGCTGCGCATCACCGCCTATGCCGATCGTCTATCGACCGAGCTCGAGCCGCTGCAATGGCCAGAAACCAAGCAAAAGCAGCGGGATTGGATCGGGCGCAGTGAAGGCGCCGAGGTCGATTTCCCGTTGCCCGGCCGCAGCGAAAAGCTGACCGTGTACACCACGCGCCCCGACACCCTGTTCGGCGCGACGTACATGGTGATCGCGCCCGATCATCCGCTGACTCTGAGCCTCGCGGGCGCCGAGCAGAAGGAAACCGTGGCCGCCTACGTGCAGGCCGCCGCGCGCAAGAGCGACATGGAACGCACCGCGCTCAACAAGGAAAAAACCGGCATTTTCTTGGGTGCGTTCGCGACCAACCCGCTTACCGGCAAGGACATCCCGATCTACACGGCGGACTACGTGCTGGGCGCCTACGGCACGGGCGCGATCATGGCCGTACCCGGCCACGACGAGCGCGACTTCGAGTTTGCCAAGAAGTTCGATCTGCCCATCGTGCAAGTCGTCAGCAAAGACGGCGCGCTCGTCGACACGGTTGACGCACCCTTCAGTGACGACGGCGTTGCCGTACGCTCGGGCCAATTCGACGGCCAACCGACAGCCCAGGTGAAGTCGAACGTGATCGCGTTCTTGGAGGCCCAAGGCATCGGCCGCAAGCGCGTGAACTACAAGTTGCGGGATTGGGTGTTCAGCCGTCAGCGCTATTGGGGCGAGCCGATCCCGATCTACTTCCCGGTGTCCACGGAGGGCGATCCGCGCCGCGGGGACACCTACGAAATCGACTATTCCACGCCGATCCCGGTGGAAGACAGCGAGCTGCCGCTGCGCTTGCCCGAGCTGGAAGACTATCGCCCGGGCGACCCGCAAGGCCCGCTCGTCCGCGCGCTCGATTGGCGCTTCTTCCAGAAGGACGGCAAGTGGTTCGCGCGCGAGACCAACACCATGCCGCAGTGGGCGGGGTCGTGCTGGTATTACCTGCGCTTCCTCGATCCAACGAACGACAAGGAGCTGTGCTCGAAGGAAGCGTACGACGCGTGGATGCCCGTCGACCTGTACGTCGGCGGCTCTGAGCACGCCGTCTTGCACCTGCTGTACGCGCGCTTTTGGCACAAAGTCCTGTTCGACGTGGGCGTGGTCACGGACCCCGAGCCATTCACCAAGCTCGTGCACCAAGGCATCATCTTGGGCATGGCTTTCCGCTACTACGCGGTGGTAAGCGAAGCCGGCGCGTTCGTTCGCGCGCTGCCCGGTGACGAAGGCGGCATCGCCGCCGACGCCGAGGGCGACTTGCGGCTCGCCGCGAGCGGCGAAAAAGTCGAGCTACGCTGGGCCAAGGAAGCCGAGATGGAAGCGCGCGAGGGCAAATGGTTCCATCGCGAATATGGCGTTCGGCTGAGCAGCGTGGCCGAGAAAATGGCCAAATCCCGAGGCAATTCGGTGAGCCCCGACACTGTGGTCGAGGAGTTCGGCGCCGACAGCCTGCGCCTGTACGAGATGTTCATGGGCCCGCTCGAGCAGGCCAAGCCCTGGCAAGCCACGGGCATCCAGGGGGTACGCCGCTTCCTCGACCGGGTGGATACCATTGCGCGCCGGCCGCTGAGCGACGCCCCGCTGGACCCAGAAACGGCCAAGCTCGTGCATCGTACCGTCCAAAAGGTGGGGCGCGATATCGAGGTGCTGTCGTTGAATACTGCGGTCAGCACGATGATGATCTTGGTGAACCACCTGAACGGCGTCGAGCAGCCCGCCCGGGAGGCGGTCGAAAAGCTCGTGCTCTGCTTGGCACCGTTCGCCCCTCACTTGGCCGAAGCGCTCTGGGAGCACCTCGGGCACCCGCCATCGGTTGCCAATGTGGCCTGGCCCGCGTTCGACCCAGCCCTGACCATCGACGACTTCCTCGAGATCGCCGTACAAGTGAACGGCAAGGTCCGCGGTCGCGCGGCGCTCGCGCGCGACGCCACCGAGGCTGCTGCGCGAGAGGCGGGTCTCGCGGACCCCAACGTGACTAAGTTCATGGAAGGCAAGGCCGTGAAGAAGCTGGTCTACGTCCCCGGAAAGATTCTGAACTTCATCGTCGGCTGATCGAAAAGTTGGCCAATCTGCCCCGTTCCGCCAAACTATGAGGCTCGAGACTCAACCTCCAAGCGCCGTTCGTTTCCTGCACGCATGTCGCCCGTTTTGGGCCAGCCTGCTGAACGAGCGAAGCGTTGTGGATAGGTTGTTGTTTCCCGTGAAACTTGTCCTCTAAGTCACTGCGCGGGTTAGTGATTTGCTCGCTTGCGGGGCTGTGGGTAGTGCTCGCGTCGGCGTGCGGCTATCGCTCGCTCTACGCTCATACCGAGGGCGAACGACTCGCAGTTCAGGTCGGCCAGGTCATGATTCCGGAGACGCTCGCTGCCCAATCGGTGGCGAGTGGGGTTCGGGCCGAGCTCAGCGCAGCGGGCATGCTCGCCAGCGGCGGCGCAGCGCCCAAGCTGATTGTCGACATACTGCGGGTGGACGAATCGTCGCGAGCCATCCATGCCCAGCGCGACGCCAATCAGCCCCTGGCGGCGGGGATGAGTATCGCGGTGACCGCTCGCGGCCGAGTCTTCCAGGCGGGTTCGCCGGAGCCGCAGCTCGACACTGGGGATGTACGGAGAGCGGTCCAGGTGAGCGGAGCCGCCGACCCACGCACGGACAGCGCGGCCTACGATGAGGCGGTGCGCGACGCCGCGGAGCGAGCGGGCAGGGCGGTGGCACGCGCTGCGCTCGGCATCCCCGAGCCGTCAGACGAAATGCCTTAGCCGCGTAGGCTGTGCCCCGGAGCCAGCTCGAGCTTTAGCTGCGATCTGAGCTATAAATTCCTGAAATTGTAGCAGATTACGGCGTGCCCATGGCGCGCTTGAAGCGCTTGGCGTCGGCGAACATGTCCACGTTGGTAAACACGTACGTGGCGTCCTGCTCACCGCCGGCCAGCGCGATTTCGGCCAGCTTTTCGATCGCCGGATCCTCGTAGCGCGACTTGTGGCCGGCTGGGCCGGGGAGGCGATAGTAGGCCGCCTTGCGCTTGGACAAGCCGTGGTGCAGCGGATCCCGAGCCGACAGCGTTTGCGTCTCTTCCGCCAGCTCGTCGGCTTCCTCGGGATTCCAGGCGGGGCCGGGCTCGAAGACGATGGTCTCGAACTGCTTGCGCACGTTCTTCAGGAAATCACGCAGCGCGGCGCGGTTGGCGCGCGAATGCGGAAAGTCCGGCGGCGCGACGAACACGGCGGTCTTGGCGGCGAGCTCCTTGGCCACTTCACCGAGCGTCTTCAGTGCGGTCTCGATCACCTTGCCGTCGCGAAACCCCTCTTGGCCGATCTCGCGCGGCCCGAGCAGCGCGAACTCGAAGCCGGGAGGTGCCTCACGGCGCCAGCGGCGCACGGTGCCAGGACCCGGCACCGCCAAGTGCGTCTCCTGCACCTCGACGAATAAATATTCTTTGAAATAGCGAGTCGCGGGTACCGCGAAGCCAGCGCAACCAACGACCATCATTCGGCCGCAACCGTAACACAGCCGATTCGTCACCGCCCGCTTCAGGCTAGAAAAATCACGCGAAAGTCGTGTTTCGCGCTGTAGTACCCCGATTCGAGACACAAAACGAAACGACGCCCGGAGTCAGTCCCGAGCGTCGCTCATCGTGATCAGTCGCCGAAGGTGATTACTGGGCTTCGCCGGTGAAGCACGGGCCCTGGCAATTCATGTCGAGGCATTGGATCAGATCGCTCGTCTGCTGACCGATGATCCCGCCGCACTCCTGCGTGGAGCCGTTCGCCTTGTTGGTGGCGCAATCCCCACCGGCACAGGTGCGGAGCAGGGTCTCGTCATACACGCCAGTTTCCTGGTACTTGTCTTGGACGCACTTCTGCACGCAGGCGATCTCGCCCCCGTCATTCGGGCCGCCCCAGCCGCACTGGTTGCCTGGGCTCGTCGCGTAGCAGTTGCCGAACTCGGTACAGCACTTGGCCTTCACGCACAGGGCGCAGGCGTCCATCTCGCTGCCTACGGCGGGCTCGCAGGTGTTCGGCATGCCGAGCGCATCCCCATTGTCGGGCGTGCAGGCGTACGGAACCGGGGCAGCGCCCGCAGCACCCGCTGAAGTCGCGCCAGCCGACGGCGCACCTGCGCCTGCGCCGCCAGCGCCCGCAGTCGAGGCGCCCGCGCCGGGCGCGCCAGCGAAGAAGTCACCCGCGGCGCCGCCGTCGTCAGTCGACGTGGTGACCGTACATGCGGAACCGACGAACGCCAACGCGACACCCGCCACCGTTGCCAACGTTGCTAGCCGCCAATAAGACTTAGTCTGTTGCATCTTCATCTCCCGATATGAGTGCCAGGATCCTCTTCATCCTTCGCCTGACACAGGAAAGCAAGCGGCCAACACCGGCGCGCTGATTAGATATACGTTAGCTGCGCGTCAGATATTCGTTTGTGTCGAGAAGCTTTGCTCGAGCGCGGTGTCGGTCTGGCACCCTGATCCGAATCGCGATCGTAAATCATTGTAATTACTTGATTTATTGGCGTTCCGCGGACGCTGGCAAAGTGGCTGCAAGGCTGCCACAGCGACGCTCGCTTCGCGTCAGCCGCCGATCGCTTTCTTCACGCGCAGGACTAGGTCGTCGATCTTGAACGGCTTGGTGATGTAGTGACGCGCGCCCGATTGGATGCCCTTGATCACTTCTGAGGGTCCGGTTTTGGCGGTCAAAAAAATGATCGGGATCGACTTCAACCCCGGCAGTTGTCGGGCTGCCGCAGCGACCGCGTGCCCGTCCATGCCTGGCATCATCACATCGAGCAGGAGTAGATCGGGTGCAGGGGATTGGCCAGCGACGGCAAGCGCAGTAGCACCGTCATGAGTCACGATCACCTCATAGAACTGCGACAACACCTTCTCCAGCATGGCCGAGATTGAAGGGTCGTCTTCGGCGACGACGATGCGTTTCATGGGTGCTGCCTGCACGCGCTACTCCGTTCGCTTGATGATGTGGAAGCCGAACACCGTCTCGACCGGCTCGTAAGCGATTTCCTGCTTCAATAAGCCGAAGGCGGCGTCGGTGAACGGCTTTACCATGCTGGTACGAGTCAGCTCTCCCAAGTTCCCTCGATTGGTCTTGGTTTTCGGATCGTCCGAGTATTTGGCGACCAATTCGGTGAAGTCCGCACCCGCGCGAGCCTGCATGCCGACGTGCTCGGCCAAGGCTTTGGCCTCGTCCCGGCTGCGGGTCACCTTCGGATCCGCATCTTGAGCGCCTTTGTACGCGATCAGGATGTGCGAGGCCTTGATTCGCTTGGCGTTGTCAGAGGGCGGGTGAGCCATGGGGGTGTCTGGCAGATCGCTGTCGTGCCTGCTCGGAGGCGCCGCGAGCGCGTTCGAATCCGCAGGCGGCGCGGCCGGTTGAGGCGCCGCGGATTGAGCCACTGCTGGCTGCACGCTGCTGGCTGGAACCGGGGCCGGTTCGGCTGGGCGACTGCACGCGGGCGCGGCGAGCGCGAGCGCAACGAGCACGGAGGGGAGTGAGGGACGAACGGGCATGCGAGGCGTTACCTACGACCAACTGGGCTGTGATTGAACGGCGCGGGCGGGCGCCGCGCAAGCGCGGCCGTCAACTTGCCATGCCTGCCGGAAAAAAGCTCAGCCCGTCGCGTAGGGCGCCGGCGTTTGCTTGCCGCGAGGCGGCACGCTGGCCCATAGTCCGGGGCGATGCCGAAAATCCTCCACATCGAGGACGATCCTGCAAATCGCTTGCTGGTGCGAAAGCTGCTCACACCCGCAGGCTTCGAAGTGATCGACGCCGCGGATGGCCTCGAAGGCATCCGCTTGGCGTTGCAGCAACGCCCTGATCTCGTCCTAGTCGACATCTCGATCCCAGGTCTGGACGGTTACGAAGTGACGTTGCGTCTGCGGTCCGAGCCGAAGCTGCGCGGCGTGCCAATCGTTGCGATCACGGCCGAAGGTGATCGCGATACGAGCTTGGCCGTCGGTTGCGACGGCTTTCTGCAAAAGCCGATCGACGCCCGTTCCTTCGCCGAAAAAGTGCGGGGCTATCTCGACGGCCGGCGCGAGAGCACCTCGCCCGATGCCACCGGGCAGCACCTGCGCCTGCAGAGCCAGCGCATCGTCTCCCACCTAGAGGAAAAGATCGCCGAGCTGTCCGCGGCCAATCAACGCCTGCTCGGCGCGGATCAGGCAAAGAAGGAGTTTTATCGAAATATCTCGCACGAGCTGGCCACTCCGATGACGCCGATCGTGGGCTACCTAAAGCTCCTGATCGACGGCGAGCTCGGTGATTTGGCGACGCCGCAGGTCAAAGCCCTGCGCGCGATGTCGGACTGCGTGCAGCGCTTGCGACGGCTGATCGACAACCTGCTCGACGTTACCGCGCTCGAGACTGGGCGGATGCGCTTCGCGCAGCGCGAGTTCGACTTGGCAGAGCTCGTGCGCCAGGCCATCACCCGTCAGGGTGGGCTGAACGACGGCCGCTTGCGCTTGGTGGCTGACTTACCGAAACGCGGCACCCTGGTCGGCTACGGCGACGTCGAGCGCCTGGGCCGCGCCATTGACCAGATGCTGGACAATGCCGCCAAATTCACGCCCGCGGGCGGGACGGTGGGCGTGCGCGCTCGTCACCTGACCTCAGGGCACCTCGAGTTGTGCATCGCGGACACCGGGCCCGGCGTGCCGGCTGAGAAAGCGTCGCGCTTGTTCGAGCCCTTCTATCAGGTGGATGGCTCGCCCACGCGCTCGTTCGGGGGCACTGGCGTGGGCCTGGCCGTGGTGCGCGGCGTTGCGCTGGGGCACGGCGGCGACGTGCGGCTGGCCTCCCCAGGCGGCGAAGAGATCGTGGGCGTGCCGCTGAACGGCGCTGCTTTCTACTTCGTGCTGCCGCCCGGGCGCGTCTCCGGCAGCGAGCCGCCATCGCGCCCGGCATGAGCAGCGAGCCGATTTATCTCGACTGGAACGCGACCACGCCCCCGCACCCCGAAGTGCTGCAGGCGATGGAGCGGGCAGCCCGGGACGCTTGGGGAAACCCCGCCAGCATCCACCGAGTCGGCCGTCAGGCGCGCGCCAAGGTCGAAGACGCGCGCGAGAAGCTGGCGGAGCTGTGCGCGGTTCACGCGCGCGACGTGCTCTTCACCTCCGGTGGGACCGAGGCCAACAATCTCGCGCTGTCGGGCGCGGTCGGGCTCGCCTTGAGCCGGATCGAGCACCCTTCGGTCACCCGCGTGGGCGAACGGCTCGAGGCGCGCGGGGTGCCAGTAGTCTGGGTCGCTGTTCCGCCCAGTGGTCGGCTCGAGCCCGCCGCTTATCGAAGCGCGCTCGCGAGCCTGCCGCGCGGCTCGGTCGCCGCGCTGATGGCGGCCAACCACGAGACCGGCGTGCTCCAGCCGTTGGAAGCGGTGGCATTGATCGCCCACGAGCTGGGCGCTACGTTACACGTGGACGCGGTACAAGCGCTGGGCAAGCTGCCGCCAGAGGCCTGGCGCTTCGCCGATAGCCTGGCAGTGGCAGCCCACAAAATCCGAGGCCCGAAAGGGATCGGCGCCCTGGCATTTCGCGGAACCAAAGCTCCTCAGCCCGTGCTCGTCGGGGGCAGTCAAGAGCGCGGCTTGCGCCCGGGCACGGTGGATCCGATCGCTGCTGCAGGGTTCTTGGCCGCGCTCGAGCAAGCGACGCAAGGTCCCGCTCGTTATGCAAAGCTTCAGAGCTTGCGAGACGACTTCGAGGGCGCGTTCGCAGGAACGGCAGAGGTCAATGGCGATCCCAGCTTGCGCCTGCCCCACGTCTCGAACCTTTCGTTCCGGGGGACCTCCGGGGATGAGTTGGTCGCGGCGTTGGACCTGCTCGGAGTGTGCATCTCAAGCGGCAGCGCCTGCAGCGCCGGGACCACGGAGGCCTCTCCGGTGATCACGGCGATGCTCGGTCGCGAGCGCGCGAAGTCAGCCGTGCGAGTGAGCTTGGGTGATGCCACGACCAGCGACGCAATTCACGCGGCAAAGGCCGCTTTTCAGCGCGCTTTGGGTCGAGCACCGTAAACCCTTGAAGTATTGGATGATCCGCGCGGCGTATTGTTCGGGCATGGAGTGCACGGTCGATACGTAAGTGCCTAGGATACCTAAGTATTATGTAAGGCTTTTGCGGCTTCGGTGCGATCCATTGAATGGAGTTCAACCGTGCCTGAGCTGTGCACTCGTTCAGGTTCTCAATCGCCGCTCGAGCACTGCTTGAGATATGACTGTCTATGATCTCGATTTTAAACGAGAAATTGCCGCTTCATGCAGCGCGAGAGCCGCGGCGACCGAGGCATTCAATGAATCGATACGCCCACTCGCCGTGAGCCGGCCGACTGCGCTGCAGGCGCGCCTGACGCCGCGCCCCATGCCTTCGTGCTCGTTGCCAACGACCAGGATCGTCGGTCCGGAGAGGTCGAGCTCACCCACGCGTTGCGGGGCGTGCGCGTCCAAACCGACGACCAGGACCCCGCGCTCCCGTGCGGTGTTCAGCGCGCCGACGAGCGAGGGAACACGGCACAGGCGAGCATGCTCGATGGCACCCGCGGAGGCGCGACCAGCAGCCGGGCTGAGCGGCGCCGAGGCGTGCTCGCCCCAGAGCACCGCGGCGTCGGCAACGCCGACGGCCGAACGAATCACCGCGCCGAAGTTCTGCGGATCCTGAATGCCATCCAGCGCGAGCGCCAAAAGCTGGGGATCGGCGAGCAGATCCTCGACCGGCAGCAAGCGGAGCTCCGGGCCCCAAGCGACCACGCCTTGGTGCTGGCCGCCTTCGGTCCAGCGCTCGAGATCAGCGCGCGGCACACGGACGACCTCGGCGATGCCTTGGTCGGTCGCGAAGCGGGCCAGCGCGTCCAGCGTGGGGCTTGGCTTCTCCTCGAGGGCAACCCGTTTGAGCGCAAAGCGGTGCACGCGAATGGCCTCACGCACGGGCTGCAGGCCGGTGATGAGCCGTTGGCCCTCCATCCCCGGAGCATCAGGGGCTCCGCGGGGCGCGCGCTCAGGCCAGCGACGACGCACGCTGGATCTCGTCGCAAATGGCTGCGGCAGCGGCGCGAGGATCGGCCGCGTCTCGGATGGGGCGACCGACCACGAGCAGGCTCGACCCAGCGCGGATCGCACCCGCCGGGGTACCCGTGCGCTTCTGGTCGTCTCCACCAGAAGCGGCTGCGGGGCGGATCCCAGGTGTGACCAAGACGGCGCTCGGGCCGAGCGCTTGACGAAGCGCAGCGACCTCCACCGCCGAGCAGACCATACCGGGGATCCCCTGGGCATGGGCCAGCTTTGCCAGGTGGACGGCCTGGGCGCCTGGATCGGCGGGGACGCCGACTGCACTGAGGTCCGCCGCGTCGAGCGACGTGAGGACGGTGATCGCGAGCAGCGTTAGCCCGGTATTTTCGCGCTCGGCGCGGCGTGCCGCAGCGGCGAGCATCTTCGGCCCACCCGCGGCGTGCACGGTCAGGTAACGGACGCCGTGTCCGGCGGCTGCGGCAACTGCGCGCTCGACGGTCTCCGGGATGTCGTGCAGCTTGAGGTCCAGGAACACGTCACAGCCCAGCTTCTGGCCGAGGGCGATGGCACGAGGGCCCTCGCTCACGAACAGCTCGAGCCCAACTTTGAGGACCCCCACCGCGCTAGCGACGAGCGCGGCGCCTTCCTCCGCTTGCGCGAAGGAAGGGAAATCGAGGGCGTACGCGAGCTGGCCGCGCGCGGGATGACGTTCGGCTGTGTGGCTTACAGACACGAGCACAACGGATCGCCGGGCGGACAACTGCACGGCTTCGAGCCACCACCAGCCGGCTTGCTGGGGCGCGCGACGGCGCCGCCCTGCTGCACGGCCGCGCCAGCCTTCGCGGTGTCTTGCTTGGCCTTCGAGAGCTCGGCTTCCAAGCGCGCGCGGGTGGCTTCGTCCTTCGCGCTGTCGCGTTGGCGTTCGAGCTCGGCCTGGTGGTTCTGCGCTTCGTCGTACTGCGATTTCAGGGCGGCCAATTGCTTCTGGGTCTCGGCTTGCTGCGCCGCGGCAATGGCGTCCTTCGCCCGTTGCTCCTTGGCGTTGTTCGACATCACGATGCCGATGCCGACGCCGCCGACCACGAGCACGGCAGAGACGATGCCAACCACCAGCTTGAGGCGCTTTTTGCCTTGATCGCTGTTCAGCGCGGCAAGCTGCTGCTCATGAGCTTGTTGGGCGGCCATCGCCTCCATGCGCGAGCGGTGCTCGGTCTCGGCACGGGCCTTCTCGAGCTCGCCGTGACGAATGGCCTCGAGGCGCGCAGCTTCTTCTTTGCGGCGCTGCTCCTCGGTTCGGCGTGCTTCTTCCTCGGCGCGGAGGCGGCGCTCTTCGGCTTCGCGCGCAGCGCGCTCGGCGGCTGACCTCGCCTCGGCCTCGGCACGGGCGACGGCCTCTTTGTCGGCCTCTTCTTCTTTGATCCGATTCTCTTCCAGGCTCATCAATTCTTTGAGCGAGAAGAGAACCGAGCTTTCCTTCTGTTCGGCCATTTTTCGAGTGTCCTCAATCCGTCGCGCGGAGTCAGCGCTTCACTTTACACGATGCGCATAGCAATCCAGCGAGAGCTTCGTCAAGCATTCGCACGGTTACGCTCTGAGCCCAGAAACTTAAAACATCTGCTGCTCTTCGCCCAGGTATTCCCATCAAAAACGTCGGGCCTGGGTGGATTATCGGCTTCGACTCCGAATCGCCTCAGTGGCTTGGGTCGCGGCGGGAGATTAGCGGACAAAGAGCATGTGTGTCGATGTGGGCAATCGTGTCCCATGGCCTCGCAAGTCGGCGACGTTCGGAAGGCGCTCGGCGCAGTGTACAGTCCTCGTCATGGCAGTTCAGGTTCTGGCGCACATCACCGGTACGGTTTGGAAGATCGAGGCGAAGGTTGGAGACTCGGTCAGTGCCGAACAGACGCTCGTGATCCTCGAGTCGATGAAGATGGAGATGCCGGTCGAGGCGCCCGAGGCCGGGCGAGTCTCGAGCATTGCCGTGAGTGAGGGGCAGTCGGTGGAAGAAGGAGAGCTACTCCTCGAGTTGGAGTAACTCAGCCGCTCGCGGCTCGCCTGACTTGACCGAGAGTCAGATTCCGGTAGCGTCAAATGTTGGATGAGGCGCCAACGAAACACACGCTTGGCCTGGCTGCGTGCGCTGTCGATCCTCGGGCTGTGCGGCGCGTGGGCCGTGGCCTGTGGCGGTCCGCAAAAGCTGGGCGACGCTGGCTCGGTTTGCTTTCGCGCCGATGATTGCCGACCGGGCTTGGCCTGCATCCCGGAGGCCGAGGGCTCGACCAAGCTAGTGTGCAGTGCTGACTTGAGCCTGATCGTTTCGATGGTCGACGGTGCCCCAAGCGAGGCGGCTGCGAGCGGCGGCGCGGACACTGGCGGCGCAACGGCGGCCGGTGCGCCCGGGAGCAGTGGCTCTCCGGCGAGCGCGGGCGGCGCGGGCGATGCCGAGACTTCGGGCGCAACCAACGGCGGCGCGGCGACCGGAGGCAAGGGTGGTGCTCCAAGCGCCGGGGCGCCAGCCGGCGGCAAGGGCGGCGGCGCGGGCGCGGGCGCTCCTGGCGCAGGTGCTCCGGCGGCCGGAGCGCCGGCTGCCGGCAGCCCAACTGCTGGCGTTTCAGGCGGCGGTGCTGCGAACGGTGGCGGCGGCGCCGCAAACGGCGGCGCGTAAGACGCTCACTGCTTCCAGAAAAACTTCCAAGGGTTGTGCTTGAGGTCGCGCAGCATCTCTTGCAGGTCGTCGTACAGCGCCTCGTCCATGACCAGGGCTCCCACTGTGCCTTTGCCTGACTTCACGCGATCGACGAGCGCCTGCGCGTCCCCGGCGATGGCCTTGGCTTGGCCGCTCGCGTCGCTGATGTTCGCCGTGATGCGCTGGTAGCGCTGCACTTGGTCGTCACTGGCCAGCGCGTGGGTGAGCTTCTTGGCATCCGCGAGCGTCGCACGGCCGTCGGTCAGGATCGGTGACAGGTTTTGATCGAGCGTCGTGGTCGTGCGCTCTACATTGTTCAAAATCCGGGAAATCTGCGGATTTTCCACGTAGCGCTCGCGGGCCGCCTTGAGCGTGTCATTGGCGGTGCTGCTCAACGTATCGACGTTGTCGATGATGTGATCGAGCTTGCCTTGGTTGTGCTCGAATAATTCTCCGCTGGCGTGCAGGGTACGGTGCAGGCCGTCGAACGTCTCGCTGATCTTCTGTTCGTTGTTGGTGATGCCGAGGTAGGCTTTATGTAAAAGCTCGTAACTCTCGCTCAACAGCAAGTCCAGGCGCGGGGGGCTGATGCCGGTCACGGTGGCTTCATCGTTGAGCAACGGGCGGTCGCTCGAGCCAGGCTCGATGGCCAGGAACATCTCCCCCAAGACGCCTTGGCTGGTAACGAACCAGCGGGAATTATCGTGAATCGCCGTCTTGTAGCGACGCTCGATCTTGGCCACTGCTCGGATCAAGGGTTCGGGCTGATGCGTTACCGGGTCGACCGCGCCGCCTCGAAACTCCAGCTCGCTGACACGGCCCACTTTCACACCCGCGATGCGAATGGGAGCGCCCGCCTGCAGGCCGCCGGGATTCTGGAAGCTGACATAAACCGTGAAGGTCGGCTGCAGGCTGAGGCCGCCCATCACCACCACGAAGCCCGCGAGCAGGCCCAGCGCGACCAGGATCAAAAACCCCACTTTGACTTCGATCGACCGCTGGCTCATTTCCCGCTCACGCTTCCATCGGCCCTTCGGCGCGCCCGTTGATGAACTGTTGGATCACGCCGTCCGTGCTCTCCCGAAAATCAGTCGGAGTGCCCACGAGCTTCACCTTCCCTTTGTACAGCATGACGATGCGGTCGGCGATGCTGAAGATCGAGGTCAAATCGTGGGAAACGACGATGCTGGTAACGCCCAAGGTGTCTGAAAGCTCGCGGATCAGCTGATCGACGCGGCGAGCACTCACCGGGTCCAGGCTCGTGGTGGGCTCGTCGAACAACACGTAGCGGGGTGACAAGGTGAGGGCGCGTGCGATGGCGACGCGCTTCTTCATGCCGTCCCCGAGCTCGCTCGGGAAGCTGTCGGCAAAGGCACGCATCTTCACGCGATCGAGCAGACGATGGGCCTCGCTGAGCGCGGCTTTATCGCTCAGAGCCTGGTGTTTACGCAGCGGGAGCGCGACGTTCTCGGCGCAGGTCATGGAATCGAACAGCGTGGAGTGCTGGAAAACCATCGCGCACTTCTTGCGCACCGGGTACATGCGCGCTTCGCCGAACTGGCTGACTTCTTCGCCTTCCAGCCAAATTTCTCCGGAATCGGGGCGGAGCAGGCCGATCAGGTGCTTGATCAGCACGCTCTTGCCGACACCCGAAGCGCCGATGATGAAGAACACCTCGCCAGGCTTCACGTCGAAGCTGACCTCACGCAGCACCTGCTTGTCCCCGAAGGACTTGGAAACGGCGCGGAAGGAGATCATGCTCGTGCCAGCTCAACGTACCCCACAATCAAACGTTGGGGAGAAAGGGCGGACGAGCGACATTGACTTCCGGCCGAAAGCGGGTGTACGCGGTGTGAAAATGGCTCGTTTCGGCCTGGGGAAGCTCGCATTTCGAGGGGGCGTGCTGTTCGCGCTGGGGGTCTCGCTGGTCCCTTTCGTCGCGTGCCATGGGGCGGAGACCGAGGCCGCGCGCGCGGAACGAGACGAGGATCCGAACGAGCCCTGCGCGCGAGACGAAGTGCGCGAATACTTCTGTGACGATCTCTTGCCGCTGTCTTCATCGCGGCCCGCGCCAGAGCCGTACGACAATTGCCCGTCGACCACGGACATTCGGCACGGCTCGTTCGAGCCAGTCGCGCAGATCGCACGCTTCGACCTGAGTTACACGGCCTACACCCGGCGCCGGGTGCAGCCGGGGCACAGCTGCTGCTACGGCTGGTGCGCCAAGGTGAAAGTCGCAGATGCGAGCCAAGCCGCGCCCGCCGCCTGTCGTGACTCGAGCGGTTTACGCGAGAGCTTTTGCATGCGTGAGCTCGAGAGCGGGACTTCGGCGCCAGCCGCGAGCCCTTATGATCGCTGCCCCGTGGCGGTAAAACCGCCGGAAGTCGTGGCTTTCTCCGCGCCCAGCTCGGCCCTTTTGGATCAGGCCGAGACCGGTCAACGCCGCCGAGATCTGCAATTGCCCGAGTGTTGCTACGGCTGGTGCTCGGTGCCGCCCGCAGGCACCGTGCTCAAAGCGAGTCACCCGAAGATCAAATAGCCTGCGCCGCTGATCACGAAGTTCAACATGATCACGGCCAGAGACGAATTGACCACGGCGCGCGTCGTCGCCGCTCCCACGCCCTCGGAGCCGCCGAAGGCCGTCAAGCCGCAGTAGCCGCTGATCACCGGGATGGCGGCACCATAGGCCACACACTTGGTCAGGCCGATGCTGAGGTCGCCTACGCTGACCATGCTCACGTTGGCGAAGGTGCGTGGGTTGATCCCGAAAAAGGCATAAGCCGTCCACATTCCAGCCAGAAACGCGACACATGCCGCGATCACCACCAGGGCGCCGAACATCGACAAGCAGGCCAAGAACCGGGGCCGAATCAGGTAGTCGATGGGGTCCGTGGCGCACATGCGCAGCGCGTCCACCTGCTCGGTCACGACCATCGAGCCGATCTCGGCGGCGATGCCGGCGCCGACGCGCGTGGCGAGCATCAACGCGCAAATGCTGGCGGCGAGATCTCGAACCAAGAGCTGCAGGAACGTTGCGCCGAGCAGTGACAGGTCGGGCACCACGCGCTGCGTTTGCAGGCCGCCTTGGTACACCAAAATCATGCCGATGAAGCCCATCACGATGCACAGGAAGACCAGCGAGCGGTTGCCGATCTCGTACATTTCCCGAAAATAAGCGGGGCGATTGCGCTCACCCCGCACCGAGTAATACAGGGTCAGCACGAACACCCGGTACAGATCGCGGAGCGTGTCCACGAGCTCCAGGAACAGCCGCCCGAGGGCGCCGGCAAATGGCGAGCGCGCGTTGGCCAGCGCGGCGGCTTCTTGAGGAGTCGTCATGAGAGAGCGAACGAGAGCAAGTAGTCGAGCACGAAGATGCCGGCCGCGCTGGCCACGACCGTGGAGTTCACCGAGCGCCCCACGCCGGGCGCGCCGCCCTGGGTGGACAACCCGTAGTGGCAGCTCGACAGGCCGATCACGATCCCGAATACGACGCTTTTCTCCAGACCGTGCGCGACGTCCCCGAAGCCGAGCAAGCCGGTGGTGAGGCCGCGGTAGAACACGGTCGGTTCGACGCCGAGGAACCCGTACCCGGCGTAGGCCGCGCCCAGCAGCGCCAACGCATCCGAGAAAATCGTCGACAGAAAGAGGGTGATCACGATGGCCAAAAAGCGCGGGGCCACCAAAAAACCGACCGGATCGATGGCCAGGGCGCGTAGGGCGTCGATCTGCTCGGTCACGGCCATGGTGCCGAGCTCGGCGGTGTTGTTGGCACCCACGCGGCCGTTGATCATGAGCGCGGTCAAGAGCGGCGCAATCTCACGCAGCGTACCAAAGCCCGCGCCCCAACCGAGCAGCCCGTACGCGCCGTAGCGCTGCACGATGGGCGCCGCTTGGATCACCATGATGCCGCCCGTGAACAGCGCAGTCACGGTCACGATGGGCAGCGATTTGATACCCATGCGGTACAAATTCCTCGAAAATTCGCTGCGATCGAAGTCGCGCCGCAGGATGCGACCAATTACGTCGCCGAGCAGCACACCGAAGCCACCGATCAGCGACAGCCATTCGTTCGCTTTCCGAGCAATGGCCGAGGGGACGGCGGCTTGCTGCGAGCTCGTCTCGGCTGACATGCGCCAGGGAGTCTACAGCGGGCCGTCGGGCTTGCCGTGAACGAATTGGTAAACGCGGGGATCGGTCGCGTTTTTGGCCTCTTCGGTGGTGCCTTCGAAGATCAGGCGGCCTTCCAGCATCATCCCGATACGGTCGGTCACGGTCAGTAGGCGGTCGAGATCGCTCGAGACCATGATCACCGTCGAGCCCACGGCGCGTTGCTCGGCGCGCAGCAAATCGAAGATCTTTTGGCTGGTGACCGGGTCGAGGCCAGCGGCGGGCTCGTCATACAGCACGATTGGCGCGCGCGTGACCGTGGCGCGGGCCACGCCGACACGTTTTTTCTGACCGCCGCTGAGCCCCGCAGGTAGGCGCCCTTCGAACCCGGGTAAGTCGACGCGGCCGAGGCGCTCGGCGACGCGCTCGGCGATCTCGGGCTCGGGCAAGTGGAACAAGCGCCGCAGGGGAAAGGCGATGTTTTCGGCCACGGTCATGAAGTCGAACAGGGCGTTGTTTTGGAACAACATGCCGATGCCCTTCCGATATTCGTGGAGCTGCATGTCGCCCATGGCGAGCACGTCCTTGCCGTCCACGCTGACCTGGCCCTGATCGGGCCGCATCAGACCCGTAATCATGCGCAAGAGCAGGCTTTTCCCGGACGCGCCCGGACCGATCAAGCCGAACAGGCAGCTCCTCGGAACGTGCAGGTCGACGTTCGTGAGCACAGCGCGATCGAACGTTTTGGAGACGCCCGAAAGATCGATCAACGCGCGCCCTGAGCCCCTTCAGCGCGCTGCTCGGCGAGGCTGGATTCAGCGCGCCGCGCTCGCCCCCAAAAAAAGAGCAGCGCACCGAGCAGCCCGAGATTCAAGAGCACGGCGCAGCCGACGATCGAACGCAGAGGAAAGACAGAGGAGCGCGTGACCGTGACCGGGCCAAAGCGAGACAGCTCGCGCTCCGGCAGGCGACCGGTTTGCGGCACGGGCGAGGCCACCACCGACACCTGCGCCGCATTCAACCCAGGCACTGCGCCCGCAACTAGGCGCTGAATGTCGCTGACCGCGATCGGCGGCGCCGCGCCGCGGTGGCGCAGCAGCACCGAGGCCGACGCGGGAGTTGGAGACTCGGCCGGCGTGAGCGCGTCTTGCACGGGGACCGCGAGGTGCACGCGCACCGAGACCACGCCGTCCAAGCTGCGCAGGGAGCGTTCGAGCTCGCCCGCGGTCCCAGCCACGAATTTGGCCTGTTCGGAAGCTTGGCTCGGCACGATCGAGCCTTGACCCATGGCGTCCAGCAACCCCGGGCTCGGCGCTGGGGGCAGGCTCTCCGAGCTCAGGATCCCCGCGGCGCTCGAGGCGTCGTCGCGAGCCACGCTGATGCGCCAACGCCCTTCGGCCTCGGGGTCACGCTCTTTGTCGGCCGCCACGCCGCTTTTCTCGAGCGCGACGACCGCGTGATTGGCGTCGCTCTCGTCCAGCCCGACGGCGATCGGCACGTTGCAAGCGGCGAGGAACAACGTACCCGTTGCGAACCATGACCAGGCGTTGGCCCCGGCGTTGCTTGGTTCTCTCATCTGCTCGACCCCCTCGAAAGTTAGCCTCAGAAGCTCGTGTGCGTGACGTCGAGCTTCGGGTTACTGGGGAAGGACAAACCGCGGACGCCCGCCGCGATGCACGACGCGGCGCCTGGGTTGCGCGGCGTGACGACGACCGTGACGCCCACCGCGCGCCCGTTCTGGACGGCCGCGCAGATGTTGATTTTGGCCGAATCCGACACGCCGCAATGGGCGAAGTAGCTACCGCGATTCAGGATGGCCGAGTACTGCCCGCCAGTGATGTCGGCCTGCCCCCGTGGGCCGCCCACGCTCATCTCTTCGACGTACGAGGCTTGCGCTGCCTCGCAGCTTTGACCACCGCCCAAGATCGGGAAGCCGCCGCTGTGCCCGACCACGCGTGCGCCACCGCCGCCCTTTCTGGCCTTGGTATTGTTGAGGCCCGCATCGAGCTCGATGTTCGATTGCGAGTCCACTTGCACCGCGACTTCGTCGCTGCGGTTGGCGCGCGCCTTGAGGAACCAGAGCCCGGCCACGAGCAGCAGCGCGCCTACGCCCAAGATCCCGATCAAGGTCTTGCCCTTGGTGCTGCGCGACTCCTGCACCACGACGCGCTCGATGGCGGCTTTTTCTGCGCTGATATCACGTGAAAGGCGGGCATTTTCGGCGAACGGCGCAAACTCGTCCCAGTCTTTGATGGCGCGCTCGTCTTGGCTCAATGAATCACGCACCACGTCGACGTCGAGGAAGGTGTGGGTCGCGATTTGCTGCAGCAGCTCGACCGCGCTGAACGGGCCGTGATCCATGCCGTCCTTCACGACGACGTAGCGGGCTCGGCGATCACTCTCGAGGCGAGCCTTGAGCGACGCCAGCTCGCTCGTGGCGTCGCCTGCAACGCGCGCGCGAGGCGCTTCGACGACGCCCATGCCGTACGGGCTGTTGGAGCTCGGCACGGGCGGAAGCATCGACATCGATACATCCACATCGAACGTCTCGTCGTGATCGAGGTGCGAGGTGTCTGCTGGCGGCGGCGGCACGACACTGCCCGCGGGGGCGAATTGATGTAGCGCCTGAGCGAGTGCGTTCAAATCATCCGGGCGGTGCGCGGGATCGGAGACCAGCGCTTTTGCCAGCATGGCCTCGAATTCAGGCCTCAAACCCGGCACGACCTCGGTCGGGCGGCGCATGCCCGGGCCGACGCTCAACCCGGTCAGCAGCTCGTACAACACGGCGCCCAGCGCGAACACGCTGGCGCGCGCCGTTCCCGGCGCACCCGAGCGCTCTTCGGGCGCCATGCACGCCTTGTCGCGCGGCAAGAGCGGCGGCTTTTGCGCAAGCGGTAGTGACACTTGGAAAAAGCCGTACTCGTCCTCGACCAAGCTCGAGGCGTGCAGGTACAGCCGGTGACCCGCCCGGTGCAGCTCAGCGGCTTGGACGCACAGCGGGACGATGATGCCGACCGCTTGCTTGAGATTGAGCCGAGTGCCGCGGGCTCGCAGCTCCTCGAGTCGTGCGCGGAGAGTGCCGGGAGCCACGGAGGCACCGACGGGGAGGGGCGTGACCAAGTGTTGAACGCTCGTCATTCAGGGCCGCGGATAGTACCAAAAAACCACGGCGCACGAACCATCCCGTCTCGCTCCCGTAGGCCCTCGTGCGTGCAGGTGCGAGTCGAGTGCTAAAGCGCCGTTTCGTCGTCGCGGGCCGGACTGCGCCACGGATGACGCCGTTTCGGGTAGCTACCGTGCGCGAACTTTCCCAATACTGGCGCGATGTTGGCGGCGATGTCGGCATCCCATTCGCCACCATGAATGAAGTCCCGTGGGTGATTGTGTGCATCCAAAAGCACGAACCCCGGGATTTTTTCAGTGGGGATGCCCAGACGCTCGAGCTCGACTTGGAATTCGTCACGGTCAGCTCGGACGAGCCGGACCTTGGCGAGCGCCTTTTGCGCGGCGGGACTCGTGAGCGCGGCGGCGACGCCGTCGCACGGCTTGCAGCTCGGTACCACCAACCACAAGACGAGGATCTCGTCGGCAGATGCGGCGGCTCGCCGCTGCTTGTCGATTTCTTCAGTGAAGTCCCCGGCGATATCGGCCAACGTGAGCGTGCCCAAGGTCGTCACTTGGCTGCCTTGCTCGCGGCTGGCACGCGTGGCTGGCGGGCGAGCGGCGGGCCTTGCCGGCGCCGTGGACGTAGGGCTTGGCGGCGCGAGTTTGTAACCTGGTGCAGTGAGAGCAGGCGCGCTGCGTGAAGCGCTCGGTGTAGGGCGAGCCAGGAAGGTGATCAGGACGGCCAGGCCGATCACGGTCGCGCCGATATTCAACACGCCGACCACGATGGCGGCGGTCGCCAAACCGCGACCGGTCTCGCGCCCTTCCGAGCGCGCGATCTCACTGCGTGCGATCAAGCCGAGCGCAATGCCCAGCGCACCGCCGACGCCCATGAAGCAGGTGAAACCCGACACGCTCGCGACCAGCGCGAACACCGAAGTCCCGTTGGTTTTGGTGGTGCCGTTTACTGTCCAAGGCGGGTGCGCGCGCTCGCGCTCGCTCAGGGACGTGCTCTGCATGCAGGGAGTATAGCCCGCCGTTCGTGGACTTGGGGTATGCTCACGCCCGCATGCGTTTTAGCGTGTTTCCCGCTCTGTTCGTGATCCTGCTCGCCGCTCGCGTTCAGGCGCAAAGCGTCCCGCCCAGCGACACCCCGCGCACCGATCGCGCTCCGGGGGACGGATCCGCCGTGGGCTCAACTAGCTCGGTCGGCGCGCCCGAGCATTTCGAGCGCGCGCTCACCTGGTATCGCGCCGGCAAGTACCGCCGGGCCGTCGAAGAGCTCAACTTGGCGCTCGACCGCGATCCCGGCGGCAAAGATCTGGTGTTCAACCTGGCGCTGGTTCAAGAAAAGCTGGGTGACCTCGACGGTGCCATTCGCTCGCTCGGTCGCTTTCAGAGCCTGGAGAAAGACCCGGTCGAGCTGGAGCGTGCGGCGCAAGCCATCCAGCGCCTGCAGGGCGCGCAAGCCGAAGCGGCAGCAAATCGGCCTCATTCCGAGGCGCTGCCGTCGCCCGCAGCAGGCCCGTCGCCTCGGGTACGCGGTAAATTAGATGCCTGGGTGGTCAGTACCGGCGGCGTAGCGATCGCATCGTTCGTCGTTGGTGCCGTGTTCGGCGTGCGCGCGCTCACGATGAGCACGAGCTCCGAAGCCAGTACTGCGCGTGATTCCGCGCTGATCGCGGACTTCGCGTTGGCGACCAGCGTGCTCGCCGGTGCGGGCAGCTTCGGGCTGTACTTCGGACGCTACGCGGATGCACCGGGGCGAGTCGCGGCGCCGCTCGCCCTGCCGCGCGTCTCGGCCGCGAGCCTCGTGCTCCGGTTCTGATGTCGGTCCTGGGCCTACGCCGGCGGTTCTCGCCGCACCTCGGTCCGATTGCGAACGGGAGCGTGGGCGCGATAGCGGCGCATTGCCCCTGCGCAAATCAGCGGCTTTCGAGCCCAATGCGCGCTTGCCAGGAGCGCCGGGTTGGACAATGTTGAGGGCGAGCACTTAGGTATTTTCTCACCTCGGTGTTTAAATAACGATGCCTGCCGTGGCCGCCGACGCGTCTGCTCCGCCATCGAGCCGCTCTACCGAGCGCGCTTGTCCGCGCTGCCGCAAGCCGCAATCTGCCTTCCCCGGTTTGGTGACCTCCGGTACCGAGTTGCCGCGTTGCCCCGACCACGGGCTGCCCTTCGTCGATCTGCGTGATGGCTCCGATCCCTTGCTCGGCACCACCATCGCTGGGCGGTTCACGATCCTCGGCCGCTTGGGGCGCGGCTCGATGGGAGCCGTGTATCGCGCGCGGCAAGAAGCGGTGGGTCGGGACGTCGCGCTCAAGTTGGTGCGTCGCGATCGGGCACACGATCCCGAGACCAAGGGTCGCTTCGAGCGTGAAGCGCGGGCGATCAGCGCGCTCGTGAGCCCGCACACCGTGACCGCCTTCGACTTCGGCGAGGCGGAGGACGGCTCCTGGTTTTTGGCCATGGAAATGCTCGAGGGCGAGACCGTGGGCGAACGCTTACGGCGCGTCGGGCGGCTGGATTGGTACGACGCCTTACGCTTCACCCGCGATGCACTTCGCTCACTCGCCGAAGCGCACGACAAGGGCATCATCCATCGTGATTTGAAGCCGGACAATCTGTTTTTGTCGCGCGCTCTGAGCAACGCCGGTGGCGAGCAAGAGCTGTGCAAGGTTTTGGATTTCGGCATCGCCAAATGGTCGCGGGATGACGACGAAACCAAGATCGACCAGCTCGAGACTCAGGCTGGCACGGTGTTCGGCACACCGCGCTACATGTCGCCCGAGCAAGCTCAGGGCACGCCGCTCGATCCGCGCAGTGATCTGTATTCGCTCGGTGTGCTGCTGTATCAGATGCTGAGCGGTCGCGCGCCGTTCGTCGATGACGACGCAGTCGTGGTGATGGCGCGCCACATCAAAGACCCGCCGCCGCGCTTCGACACCATGCAGCCCGAGGTAAAGGTGCCCGAGGCGGTGGAGGCTTTGGTCTGGCGCGTGCTGGCCAAGGCGCCCGCGGACCGGCCGGACACTGCCGAACAAATGATCGCCGAGCTCGATGCCGCCGAGGCGAGCGTTCGTGCGCTCGAGAGCGGGCCTCGCTCGACCCTGGTGGCGCGGGAAACACGGCCTTTTCCGGTGCAGCGCGCGTTGCTTGGCGCGGCTGCTTTGGCGTTCGTCGGGCTGCTGTTGCTAGCCGTGTTCGGGCACCGGCGAGCCGAACGCCCGAGCGCCGCTCGGCCGATTGAGAGCAGCGTTGGCCCGATGACTGAAAGCGATCAGCAAACGCGCGCCACTCCCGAAGCCGAGTCCGCGCCTTTGGCCAGTCTCAATCCGGTGGAAAATTCCACGGCAGCGCCTGCTTCGGATCCTCCACCTGCCGCGTCGGGCGCTGCGCTCGGTAAGCGGGTCAGCCATCCGCACAGTGGCACCAAGCCAGCACTGCAGAAGAAGGGCAACGAACGTTACGGGCGCTTCGAGTAGTTTTGTCGCAGGCGTTGCGCGACCGAGCATAAGGGATTGCGCGTTGCGGGCCGTTCTTTCGGCGTGTTAGCGTCGCGGCAAACAATATGGACCCTCGTGAAATGGAGACGCTGGTTCAGCGTCTGGTCCAAAACCCGCACGACCAGGAAACGATCAACGTTGCCCACCAAGCAGGGCAAAGCGATCCGAAGTCGTATGCGATGTTACTGGAAAAAGTCGGCACGGCCACGAGCGATCCTGCGTTCGCGTGTCATTGGCTGACCGAAGCCGCCAACGTGTGGTCGACGACGCTCGGTGACGCGCACCGTGCAGCGCGTGCATTGATGATCGCGATCGATCGCGATCCAACGCAAGCCACGCCGGCGGATCGGCTCGCCGAGCTGTATCGCGAGAAGGGCGATATCAAAGCGTTGGCCGCACTGCTTGAGCGCCGCGCGCGTGCGCTGGCCCAGCTCGTGGCGCAAGATCCCGGGCTCCGCGGTCAGATCGCTGCGTTGCACGAAGAGCTCGGTCAATTGTGGCAGAACCCGCCCCTCGAGCAGCCGAAGAAGGCGATCGAGAATTATCGGCGCGCGGTGGAGTTCGATCCCGGAAGCCAGTATTCGATCTATGCGCTGCGCGAGCTGTACAAGGCCGCGAGCCAATGGTCCGAAGCGGTCCCGTACTTCGAGCTCGAACAAGCGTTGGTCGACGATCCCGAGCGCAAGATCGCGCTCTATCAAGACGAGGGGGACGTTCGGAAAAACGCGCTCGACTTCGCGGGCTCGGCCGCGGCCTATCGCCGCGCGCGTGAGCTCGAGGGCGGGCAAGACGCGACGCTCAAACAACAGCTCGGCAGTGTCGTGTTGGAGCGCCTGCAAGCCGGGCAAAAGGTGCCCGAGGCCGAGCTGCGCGAGGCAGCCGGTTTGTTCGTCGAGCTCGCCGAGGAATACCCGGGTGAGCACGGGTTGTCGTATTCGATGTGTGCGTTGGAGCTGACGCCGGATCACGATCGCGCCGTGCAGCTCGCGATGTATTACGCCGAGCAGCTCAGTCGTACGGCAGAGGTCGCGCCGCGCGCGGCGGCCTACTTGAAGGCGAACCCCGAAGGCGCGCTCGCCGCCGAAGCCCGCAAGCTCATCAGTGACTCGATGGCTGCGGGCGGCGATGACGCGCTACTGGATGCTTTGTCTCCGCCGCCCAACGCGGACGACTCGGCCAGGGTGCAAGCACTGGTCGAGATGGCCCAGGCGCTCGCGCGGAAGGCCAAGAAGAACGACGCCGCCGCGAAGTTTCGCGAGGTGCTCGTGATCGAGCCGGCCAATCTCGAGGCCATCGGTTTCCTCGAGCCGTTCCTGCGTCAGACCAGGAAGTATCCCGATTTGAAGGATATTTTGTTGGCAGCCGGCGCGGACGCGAATGCGGATGCGGAGCTACGCCAGGGCTGGCTGCGTGAGGTCGCTGCGCTGTGCGAAACGCAGTTGCGCGACGCGGATGGCGCGATCGTGGCGCTCAATGAGCTGCTCGTGCTGGACGCGGACGACGAACCGGCGTTGAGCGCGCTGAAGCGCCTGCTCGAGAAGCAAGCGCGCTGGGACGAGCTGGCCGCGCTCATGGCCAACGAAGCCGAGCAAACGCTGGACATCGAAGCGCGCATCTCGCTGGAGAAAGCGCTCGCCAAGCTCCACGAGCAGAAGCGTAAGGACCCGGTCGCGACAGGCGAAGCGTGGGCGCGTATCGCCGCGCTGGCGACTGGTGACGAAGCCGCGATCACGAGCGCAGTTCGCTTTTTCGAGCAGGGCGAGCGCGCCGATCTCGCCGTGCAAGTGATCGCCGAAAACGTAGCGGCGGTCACGGAAGACTCGCTGCGTGGCCCGCTGCTGAGCAAGCTCGCCGAGCTGCGCGAGGCGGCGGGGGAGTCGTTGAGCGCCGGCGAAGCCTACGCCGAGGCCGGTGGCCTGCTGAAGAGCGCCGCCCTGTGGGCCTCTGCGGAGCGCTGTTTTGCCGTTGCCGAGGCTTGGGATCAGGCGGCGACCGCGGCGGACGAGCGCGCGCAGTTGGCCGAGGGTGCGAGCGAGAAGGCCGCCTTGTTCGCGACCGAAGCCGGCTACTTGTCGCGTGCGGGAGACGAATCGAGCTCCGTGCTCAGGCTCGAGCAAGCGACCGAGCTCGATCCGAAGAACGACTCTTACGCCGCGGACTTGGAGCAGCGCTACGTCACCGCCGAGCGGAACGAGGATCTGGCTGGGTTTCTGCTGCGCCGGGCCGACAAGCTCAGCGAAAAGGCGCAGCGCGCGGCGCTCCGCAAACGCGCGGCACAGCTGCAGCGTGACGTGCTTTCCAATCCGGATGCCGCGCGCGAGACCCTGCAAGGCTTGTTGGAAGACGGCGAAGATCTCGAGGCTCTGCAGACCCTCGCCGAGGATGCCGAGCAGCGCGCCGAGTTCAAAGAGGCCGTGGCGCTCTTGGAGCGCATCGAGAAGGCGACTCCCGAGCCGAGCGCACAAGTTGCGATCCTGATGCGGCAAGCCGCGGTCGTCGCCGACGGCATGGACGATTTCAAGCGAGCGATCGCCATCTACGAGCGCGTGCTCAAAGACTTCGAGCCCAAACACGCCGAAGCGCTGTCCAAGATCGCCGATCTGTATCAGCGGCTGGACGAGCCGAAGGGCGTCGCCGTCGCGTTGGAACGCCGCTTGACGGTCCTCGAAGATCCCGCCGAGAAGCTCAAAGTCGCCGAGACTTTGGCGCAATTGTACGAGGAAACGCTGGATGATGCGCCGGCGGCGGTTGGCGCGCTCGATCTGATGCGCGAGCTCGACCCCGAGAACCTGGACGTCGTGAGCCGGCTCGCGCGCTTGTGCGAGAAGCTCGAGGATTGGCCGCGGGTCGCCAAGCACCTCGCCGAGCTGATCGAGGTCGAAGGCGACGAGCAGGAGGTGAGCCGCATGACGCGTCGGCTCGCCGAGATCTTGCACGAGAAGGTGAAGAAGAGCGACGAGGCCCTGGCCGCGCTCATGCAAGTGGCGGACGCGGGCGACGAGCCGTGCCGCGAAGAGTACGTGCGCCTGGGTGACGAGCTGGGTTGGAAGGGTGTCGTCGCGACGAAGTTGGTCGAGTGGTACCTGGAGATGGCACCCAGCCCCACGCGCAATGCCTCGCTGCGCGGCGCCTTCGAGCGCTTCGTCGAGGTGGGGCGTGATTCGGACGCAGCCGGGGTTGCCAAGGAGCTTGCGCGCACGCGCAGCGCCGATCCAGAAATCGCGGAACAGCTCGAGAAAATCGCGGTCAAGCTCAAGGATCTGGACGCGCTCGGCATCGCGCATGATTTGATGATTCAGCCGCTCAGCGGCCCCGCGCGCGCCGAAGAGACCGTGCGCCAAGCCGAGGTGCTGGCCGGGACGGGCGTCGAGGCAGGGCAGGCGATCAGCCATGGCGAGCAAGCGCTGACCAGTGTCGCGCCGAGTGAGGTCGAACCGCTGTTGGCGCGTCTGGCCAAGCTGACGGACCAAGCGCCGCGGATCATCGAAATCTACGAACGCCAAGTGACGCGCAGCAAGGCGCCGAGTGACAAGCTGGCCGCGCTCGGTCGGGCGGCGAGCGTGGCCGCGAGCCTCGCGTCGTACGACAAGGCACGCACGTTCTTCGACCTCGCGCTCGGCGGCGCGGTGCAAGAAGACACGCTGAACGCGCTCGTGTCGGTCGCGCGGGCGTCCGATGTCGAGCAAAAGAGCGATAAATTGCGACGCACGTTGGCCGACTCGCTCGCCAACGGCGGGCAAGGCTCACGCGACGGCGGCCGCACGCGCGGCGTGTTGCTCGGTCGCGCAGCACAGCTCGCGCACGGGGAGCTCAGGGACACCGAGCTTGCCTTCACTTGGCTCGGGGATGCGATCGTCAGCCACGTCGAGGACGAGCCGCTCGATGCGCTCGAGCGCTTGGCCGATGAGGTGGGCGAGCCGCGGCGTGCCGAGGTCGTGCTCACGCGCGCGCTGGAGGAGGTGTTCGACGGCCCGCTGGTGCGCAAGTTGCTCGCGCGCCGTGCCACCTTGCGCCGAGAGAAGCTTTCGGATTCGCCGGGCGCTGCCGCGGACTTGAAGCGGCTCCACGATCTGTCGCCCGCCGATACGGCAGTGATGGATCAACTTTCCTTGCTGTACGTGGAGCTCCAAGACTACCGGGGCATGGTCCAGCTGTACGAGGACCAGATCCTGCGTGGCAAAGATCCTGCGGTGCGCGCCGAGCTGGCGCGCAAAGTGGCCAAGCTGTGGGAAGAAAAGCTCAGCGATCCGCGGGAGGCTGCGGACGCCTGGCGCCGCGTGCTGCGTATGAAAGCGGGCGATCCGGAAGCCGTGGAAGGCTTGGATCGAGCCAAGACGAACATGCTCAAGCGGCCCACCTCCGAGCCCCCGTCTGCGCCCAAGGCAGTGGAGCCGGTGGCCGCAGCTGCTGCCGAAGCGGCGCCTGCCGTCGCTTCGCCCGCGAAGCCGAGCAAGCCAGAGAAACCGTCCAAGACCGCGGCGGAGGTCCCTGTTGCCAGCGCACCGGCAGCTGCCGCAGAGGTCGAGCCGGCTGAGGCCGCTGACGCTGACGCCAAAGCCGGAGAGGTCGCGGAAGGCGGCCCCGCCCCAGTTGAAGACGAAGCCGCCGCCACGGCGAGCAACGCTGAAGCGGCGCAAGAGGACGCGGAACCCACCGCATCGGCCGTCGCGCAAATACCGTCGCCCGCGGCGGAGGACGTGCTGCCGCCCGCAGGGGCGACGGAAGCGCCGGTAAACGAGCAGCCACCCGCTGAGCTGGAAGCCAAGGCCGATGCGCAGGCCGAGGCGGACGAAGTGTCTGAAGGCGGTCCCGCGCTGCCCGCCGAGGCGCCCAGCGAAGACGTCGAGCTAGATCACCCCGTGTCTGAGCCTCCGCCGTTGCCGCCGGTCGCGCTGCCCTCCGACACGGCAGCGGACGCTGCGCCTTCCTTGGCTCCGCCGTCGCGTCCGTCCCGTCCGACGCCCCCGCCGCTGCCTCCAAGCGCATTTCCAGCGCCTCCTGATGCCACCGCGGGGCTCAACGGTTCGAGCGCGAAGCTCGACGCGGACGAGCACGCGCCTCCGCCGCCGTCTTCGGCTCCGGGCCGCCCGCCGCCGAAGCCGGGCCGCCGTCCTGCGCCGCCTCCGCCGTTTGCAGCGGCGTCCCGCCCGCCTCCGCCGCCACCCCGCGGATCTGCTGCCGCGGGTGCGCGCCCCGCGCCTCCGCCTCCTCCCGGCGCGCGTCCCGCACCCCCGCCTCCTCCGGGCTCGCGCGCTCCTGGCAAGCCGCCACCCCCTCCGCCGGCCGCGTCGCGCCCGGCGCCCGCGACCCCGCCGAGCCTCGACGAGGACGAGGACGAGGACGAGCTCACGGTCGACGAGGACGAGCTGATCGACGACAAGCTGTGATTGCGCGGCGCGCTCGCATCAACCGAGCGCGCCGCCGCCCAGCACGAGCCGGCCTCGAGTGGCGTCGAGCTCCGCCTCGAGGCCGAGCGGAATGAACTCATTGTACCGCCCGTGCCCGCAGCGCAGCCCGCTGACCACGGGCACCTCGAGGCCGCCCAAACGCTCTTCGAGCACCGCTTGCACCGAGACCCGATGCGAGTCGGGGCAATCGGTAAAGTCGCCCACCACGACCGCGGAAATGCGATCGAGGGCGCCGCTCGCGAGCAACGCGCTCAACATGCGATCGACGCGGTACGCCGACTCGGTGACGTCCTCGATCACGAGGATCGCCCCGTGGGGCAGGCGCAAACGCTGCGTCGCCTGGCAAGCGAGGAGCAGGCTCAGATTGCCGCCCGCGAGCCGGCCGCGGGCAAAGCCAGCGCGCACCACGGTTAATCCATCGTAAATCGTGGGCGTGGTCGGAGCTTCGAGCGCGCGAATGAAGCGCTGCTGGGTCCAGTCGTCGCTCCGCCCGAGCGCCGCCGCGTTCGGACCGTGCATCGTGGCGATGCCGAGGGCGGCCGCTTCCACGTGAAGCGCAGTAATATCGGAAAATCCGACGATCCACTTGGGGTGCCGGAGCAGCGCGCCATAGTCTGCCAAGTGCGCGATGCGCGTCAGGCCATAGCCGCCACGCGCCGCGACGATCGCTCCCAGCGTCGGATCGGCCAGGGCTCGGTTGAGCTCGTCCAAACGTCGTGCGTCCGAGCCCGCCAGAAAGCCGGCCCGCTCGAAGATCGACCAATCGAACTCGACGCGATAGCGGCGACCAAGAAACGCCATGCCACGCAGCACCAAAGTGCGATCGAACGGCGACGATGGCGCGATCACGCGCAGCCGTGAGCCCGGCTGAAGCGGGGCTGGAATCACGGAATGCGGGCCCATGGCGCGCAAGCCTAACGCGTTTTCGCAGTTCGCGGCCGAGATCTGGGCTTTTTTCTCAGACCGCTCGAAAGCGGTCAACGCGCCGCAGGCTGGGCGATTGCGATTGCGGTGGACGCCGGAGGCGGCAAGACTCCGCTCCGACGCATGGACTCTCGGAACGCACTGGCGCGGCTGGCGGACGTAGCGGGGAGTGCCATCCCGTTCATGGACCGCGTGCGCGCGACCGCGCGCAACGCAGCAGACGAGCTAAAAACGCGCCTGCTCGGCCGGGACTTCGAACAACGAGTCGGCGTGCTCAAGGCTCGTTACATCGACATGGGTGGGGACCCATTCGGCTTCGACGTGGCGACCGCGCGCAACGCGGCGATGATGCTCGCGTTCTTTCACCGCATGTATTTCCGAACCGAAGTGTTCGGCATTCAGCACGTCCCGCCCGGGCGGGTGCTGCTTGTGGCCAACCATTCGGGGCAGGTTCCGATCGACGCGGCGATTGTCGGATCCTCGCTGTTTTTCGACGCAAATCCGCCGCGCGTGGTGCGCGCGATGGTGGAGAAGTGGACGGCTACGTTGCCCTTCGTGTCCGCGTTCTTCAACCGCGTGGGGCAAGTCGTCGGCGTGCCCGAGAACGCCCGGCGCTTGCTCGAGATGGGTGAGGTGCTGCTGGCCTTCCCCGAGGGTATTCGCGGCGTGTCCAAGCCCTTCGATCGGCGCTACCAGCTCGAGCAATTCGGGCTTGGCTTCATGCGCTTGGCGATCGAGACCAATACCCCGATCGTGCCCGTGGCCGTGATTGGCGCGGAGGAGCAATACGTCAGCCTGGGCAATCTCAAATGGGCCGCCCAGCTCCTGAATATCCCGGTTTTCCCGCTGATTCCGCAGATGCTCGTGCCCGGGGCGCAAATGCCGCTGCCCACCCGGTACCGGATTCACTTCGGCGAGCCGATGCGCTTCAAGGGCGGTCCGGACGACGACGATAACGTCGTGTCGGAGAAGGTGTGGCTCGTGCGGCAGACCATCTCCGACATGTTGCGCCGCGGCCTCGCGGGGCGTCGGAGCGTCTTTCTCTGATGTGGTCGTTCGATCTCGAAGACGATCGCGCCATCGTCATCACCGGGATCTGCGGTCGGCTCGGGCGTCGCCTGACGCGCGTGCTGCACCGCCAAGCGCGCGTGGTGGGCATCGACCGCCGCGCGTTCCCCGATCGGCCGCGTGACATCGAGCACCACGAGCTAGACATTCGCAGCAAGCGAACGAAGGATGTGTTCCGCAACGGCGGTGTGCGCGCGCTCGTGCACCTCGGGGTGATGCACAATCCGCGCGATAGCGTGGAGGATCACCACGCCTGGAACGTGGTCGCGTTTCAGCATTTGTTGGAGTACGCTGAACGCTACAAAGTCCCCAAAGTGGTGCTGCTTTCGAGCGCGAACGTGTATGGCCCGCGCCCCGATAATCCCGTGTTTTTGAACGAGGAAGCGCCACTGTTGGGGGCAGGCCCGTTCAGCGAGATTCGAGATCTCGTGGGCCTCGATCAGTGCGCGCAGTCGTACTTGTGGCGCTATCCGCAAACCGAGGCCGTCATTCTGCGGCCATCGCACATCCTGGGCACGGTGCGCAATGCACCGAGCAATTACTTGCGGCTCAAGGTGGTGCCAACGTTGCTCGGGTTCGATCCGATGATGCAGGTGGTGCACCAGGACGACGTGGTGTGGGCGCTGTGCGCCGCGCTCAACTCGGGCGTTCGCGGCATCTTCAACATCGGTGGACCGCCGCCGGTCTCGCTGTCCCGCGCGCTGCAATTGTTGGAGCGGACTGCCGTCGGGGTGCCGCACGGCGTGGCGCGGGCGGCCATGGATCGACTGTTTCGTTGGCGCGTCACGTCCTTCCCGGCACCCGAGCTCGATTTCATTCGCTACGTGTGCATGGTCGACGACACGCGAGCGCGCTCGGTGCTGGGCTACGAGCCGCAGCACACGATCCTCGACACCCTGCGGGCCGTCGACGAGGAGCGTTTTCAGTGATTGGTCGAGCGTCGTGGGCGGCCTCGTGGATTGCGTTCGCCGTGCTGGGGTGTCACTCGCAGTCAGCAGAGCCCCCGCCGCCGCCTGCGACGTTCGAGCTGGCCGTCGCTCCGCCGGGAGCGCGCGGGGCGCGCGCCGCTGGGACGGATGCGGCACCGCCCGCGCCGAGCGAAGGTGAGCTGGGCGAGCCCGGCACTCCCGATCCGGAGCCTGTGCCCGAGCCGGAGGAAGAGGATGGTGGCGCCGAAGGCGGAGCGCCCGCCGTCCCCGCTCCCGGAGTCGCTTTATGAACAAGACCCAATGGCTACTGTTGAGCGCGCTGTGCGCGCTGTGCGTGCTCGCGGCCTGCTCTGGACGCAGGCTGCCCCCGGGCACGCCGCCGCCCGAATACGAGGCCCCGATCGTCACCCCTTGGGCACCGGACAGTGGCGACGCGGGGCCGCCACAAGCTGCCGATCGCAGAGCGGAGCCGATAAACCCGCTCGACTCAGGCCCTGGGCCCGAGCTTTCGCTGGATGCCGGCCCGAGGTGAGGTAAAGTACTCGCAGGCCTGCCTGCGGATCAGCGAAGGGCAGGTGCACTTTCGGCGGTGTCGACGAGGTTTCCATCTGTGACGAAAAAGGCGACGACTAAAGTATTCAAGAAACCCGTTCGGGCCACGACCCCTCCTCGCACTGCCGCAGGGCCCTCGCCAGACGCGCAACAGATGGCGCTGAGCGCGGCCGGCGCGGGCCTCGACAAGAAAGCGATCGACGTCGAGATCATCGATGTCACCGGCAAGGTCGACTACGCAGATTACCTGGTGCTGATGACCGGCCAAAGCGATCGTCACGTGGGCAGCATCGCGGACGGTGTCGATGCGGCGTTGTCCAAGCTCGGCTGGAACGCGATCTCGGTCGAAGGCATGCCCAAAGGCCACTGGGTGCTGCTCGATTTCGTGGACATCGTGGTGCACGTGTTCTCCGCGGACACACGTGCGCTGTACGACATCGACGGCTTGTGGATGGACGCGCGCCGCCTGCAGGTGCCCGACTCTGCGCCTGACGCCGGGTGAGGCTGCTCGTCATTGCGGAAGGGCGCATCAAGGAGCGCGAGCTCCGAGCCGTCGCGAGCGACTACTTGAAGCGCCTGTCGCGCTACGTGAAGTGCGACGAAATCGAGGCAAAAGACGCGGCCGCGCTCGCCAAAGCCATCCCCGAGGGCGCGTTCGTGATCGCCCTCGAAGTGGACGGTGAGCAACTCACCAGTACCGAGCTCTCCCAGCGCGTCGAACGCTGGGGCGCGCGCGGCAAGGGCTTGCTGGCGTTCGTCATCGGTGGTGCAGAGGGCATCCCACCCGCACTCTCCGCCCGCGCCGATTACCGGATGAGCCTGTCGAAGCTCACGTTCCCGCATCGCCTGGCGCGCGTGATGCTCTTCGAGCAACTCTACCGCTCGATGACGCTCCTCCGCGGCGAGCCGTACGCGCGAGAAGATTGATTTTGTTGCTCCTCGCATCGTGCCGTCAATGACGGCCGTGCGTGCTCGCCGCTTCGCGGCTGCGCGCGCCGGGACCCTCAACCCCGGACGCGGCGCCTCGAAGCCGAGCCGCCGCGCGCGGGGGAGGGTCCATCGTCGCACCGCCTCAGCCGGCCATCGCCATGGGCCAGCGCATCGGCCAACGCATCAGCGGCCAACGGCCAACGCATCGGCCATCGGGCATCGGAGCGATCGCAGAGATCGAAGCGCGATCGGCCCAGCGGTCACCAGCCGAGCGTGCGCAACGCAAGGGCCCAACCCGGTAGGCCGCCCGAGGAGGCGGCCGAGACCGAAGCGGATGTCGAGACAGATCGACGGTCGGCCCGCGGAGGCCTCGCAGGGCTAGGCCGAGCACGACGGGCGGCGAGGTGGCCGGTAGACGCGAGAGATCGGCTGCCGACGACCAGGCCTACCGGGTTCGGCCCTTGGTCTCTCACCGCGCGCGAAGCGCCGCACTCGTTTACTCAACGCCGCCAACCGACACGGCGCTAGTCGTCTTTCGAGGCCTCAGCGGGCATCAGCGGTTTGCGCCCAAAGACCATGGCGACCAGGATCGATAACCCGTACAGCCCGCAGAGGGGAATCGCCAACAAGAGTTGGCTCATTGGGTCCGGGGGCGTGAGCACGGCGGAGATGATGAAGGCGACCACTACGAAGTAGCGGAAGAACTTGATCAGCTGCTTGTAGGTGACGAGGCCCGCGAACGAGAGAAAGAACGAGAGCACGGGCAGCTCGAAGGCCACGCCGAACGCGACCAGCATGTGCGTCACGAAATCGATGTAGTCACTGACCATCACGGTTGGCACGACGTCGATGCCGACGCCCAGGTTGCCGGAGAAGCTCAGTAAGTATTTGAAGGCGACGGGGAAGGCGACCTTCCAACCGAAATAGCCGCCAGCGGCGAACAGGCCGCACGAGGAGACCACGAACGGGATCGCGAAGCGCTTCTCTTTCGAATACAGACCGGGCGCGATGAAGGCCCAGATTTGATACAGCACGAAAGGCAGCGCGAAGATCGCGCCGCCCGTGGCGGCGAGGCGTACGTAAGCCAAAAACAGCGCTGCTGGCGCAGGAAAGTGCAGGGCCGCCGTGCCCGCATTGTGCCCATCCCCCCAGGCCTTGACGAAGGGCATGGTCAGCCAAATCAAGAGCTGGCGCTTGAAGTACCACGCAACGCCGCCGCCCACCGCGAACGCGATGATCATGCGCACGATGCGCGAGCGGAGCTCTTCGAGGTGCTCCCAAAACGTCATCACGTTTTCTTCGGGATTCGCGCTCATACGGGTTCGGTCGTCTCGTTCGTGGCGTTCGTAGAGGGCGCGGGCTCCGCAGCTGCGAGCGCGGGCGCGGTTTCGGTCACGACTGGGCCGGGACCTGCCACGACCTCGTCTTCGATCAAATCATCCGGGAGCGCGCCGTAAGCGTCCGCGCCTTCCAGCGGGTATTCACGCGACGTGTCGATGTCGACATTGGCGTACGGATCTTCGACCACGGTGCTGGTGATCACCGGCGTGGGCGAGGTGACGTGCGGCGGATCGAACGAGATGCCGTGGTTGCCACGCAGTAGCCCCCGCAGCTCGTTGAGCCCGCCGTGCAGCCCCTCGGAGCGGAGCAGGTCGTCGATACCGGTTTGGCTGCGCATGTCGTTGGTCATGTTGCGCAGCTTGCGAATCCACTGCCCGAGCTGGTGCAGCATGCCGGGCAGCTTTTTGGGGCCTACTGCGATCAGCGCGACCACGCAGATCACGAGCAGCTCGCTCATCGAGAATCCGAACACGGGCGGAACTTAGCGCATCGCCCTGAAAGCTCAAATCAAAGCCTGGCGGGCGCTGCTCCCTTTTCGGAGGCCGTTCGGCTAGGCTCGGCGTGTGCTCGTCCTTTGGTTTTTGGCGTTCCTGGTCATCGCACCGACCGTGTTCGTCTATTTCCTGATCATCAAGGGGATGGACCGCTACGAGCCCGAGCCTTTGTGGCTATTGTCCGTGGTCTTCCTGTGGGGCGCGGTGGTGGCCACGCTGATGGCGATCATCATGAACGGGGTGGGTGAGGACGTGATGAGCGCCGCCCTGCACGCCCCCGTGGCAAGCTCGATCGTCCAGTCGTCCACCGCGTCGTTCGTGGCGCCATTGGTCGAGGAGTCCTGCAAGGGCTCTGGCTTGCTCTTGCTCTGGCTTTTGTCCTCGATTTGGTTCCACGAAGTCGACGGCGCGCTAGATGGGGCAATTTACGGCGGTGTCATCGGTCTGGGCTTCACCCTCACGGAGGACGTGTTGTACGTGGGCGGCGCGGCGGCTCAGGGCGGGGCGGCCGCGTTCGGCGCGCTGTTCTTGGTGCGCACGGTCGCCGCTGGGCTGAGCCATGCTTCGTTCACGGCCATGACCGGGCTCGGAGTGGGCGTGGCCTCCGAGACCAGCAATCCGGCGCTGAAGTTCCTAGCGCCGATCGCGGGCTGGATGGCGGCGGTGGGCCTTCACTTCGTGCATAACTTCTTGGTCACGTTCCTGTACGACGGCGGGCTCGGTCTGCTGGCCAAATTCCTGGTTTTTTGGACCTTCGATCTGCTGTTCTTCGTGCTGGTCGTCTCGCTCGCGGTACGGGACCGCTCGATCGTCGTTCGTGGGCTGATCGACGAGGTCGGGCGGCTCCTGCACCCGAAGGAGCTGGCGCGCACGGCGAGCTACTGGATGCTCGTCCCATTTTGGAACCTTTCGAGCTTGAGCGGCAGCCCGGGCGGTTACCGAGCCAGCCGCAAGAAGCAGCTCGCGTTGATCGAGCTGGCGTTCCTGAAGCGGCGCCGCGCGCGGGGCGACAAGGGCAGTGATCTCGATCGCGCCGAGGGCGAGCTGCGCAACCAGGTGGCGCGCGCCAACAATGCCGGCGTGTTCATCGGCGTGCGCTGACGGTCGACGCACGCCGAGTGCCGGCTCCATAGAGCGCTATTTGACGAGCGCGCGGGCGATCACCAAGCGTTGAATTTGGCTCGTGCCTTCGTAGATTTGCAAAACCTTGGCGTCGCGCATCAGCTTCTCTGCCGGGTAGTCCTTCACGTAGCCGTTACCGCCGAAGATCTGTACGGCGTCGAGCGCCGATTGCATGGCGGTGTCGGCGCCGTAAGCCTTCGCGAAGCTCGAGACGATCGGGTCGCGCACGCCATTGTCCAGGTTCCAGGCCGCTTTTTGGTACAAGAGGCGCGTCGCCTCCGCGCCGATCGCCATTTCGGCCAGCATCGCCTGTACGAGCTGGTGCTCGGCGATCGGCACGCCGAACGTCTTGCGCTCCTTGGCGTACGCGACCGAGATGTCGAGGCAGCGCTGCATCAAGCCGGTGGCCATGGCGCCGATGTCGGGGCGCGTTTGGTTGAAGGTCTCCATGGCGAGCTTGAAGCCTTCACCTTCTACGGCGAGCAGATTGGCCTTGGGCACCTTCACGTCTTCGAAATGCACGGCGGCCGTGTCACTGGCTCGCTGCCCGAGCTTGTCTTCGTGCTTGCCCACACGCAGCCCCGGCGTCTCGCGATCGACGATGAAGGCGGCGATGCCGCGGTGGCGCTTGGCCGGATCGGACGTGGCGAACACGACGTAGAAGCTTGCGAAGCTGGCGTTCGTAATCCAGCATTTTTCGCCGTTCAGCACGTAGTCGTCCCCGTGCTGCTTGTACGTGGTTTTCAGCCCAGCGACGTCGCTGCCGCCGCTCGGCTCGGTAGTGCAGTAACTGGCGAAGAGCGGCTCGGCGGTGAGCATGCCGAGGTACTTCTTTTTCTGTTCCTCGTTGCCGGCGAGCTTCACCGGCGTGAGGGCCAGCGTGTTGGCGAGCAGGCTGGTTTGGATGCCCGTACAACCGTAGGCGAGCTGCTCGGCGATGAGCGCGTTCTCGAGCTCACCCATGCCGGGCCCGCCGTAGTCCGTAGATACGGAGGCGTTGACCAAGCCGAGCGCATGCGCGGCCTCGAACACGTCCTTGGGGAAACGGCTCTCGCGATCGCACTCAGCGGCGACCGGGATGATGCGCTCTTTGGTGAAGCGCTTGGCGACGTCGATCAACGCGCGTTGTTCGTCCGAGAGTCCGAAATTCAACATGGCACTACTCCTTGGTGCGGCGACGCAATCGAGTCATCTCGGCGCGCACGGCTTTGGCGCCAAACGCGTAACCGAGGGTGAAGCCCACGAGCAACACGCCGGGTATGAATATGAAATGCTCGACGGTCATCGGCCGCTGGAAAATCTACGACAGGTTCGCAGATCTGAACTCTAGTCTCGCGCGCCGGCTTTGTCGCCGCCAGCGGCGAGCGCCTTTTCCAGCTCGGAAATGCGGGTTTCGACCCGGCCCTGGCGGCGCCAGCTGAGCAGCAAGAAGCCGAGCACCAGCCCCCACATCAGCACATATGCGGCCACCAGCAGGGACGCGGCGCTCGTCGTTTCGCCGCCGCCTTCGACGGCTCGAAACTCGGTCGATCGTGAGCTCGGATCGGCGAGCGTGGCGGAATTGGGCTCGGTCGGTTGCGATTGAGTCATGGAAATCTCGGTCATCTCAAAAATCGAGTTTGCCGCTGGCGATGGCCTGTTCTTCGAGGCGGGAGACGCGGGCATCGGCGAGGGCGAGCCGAGCGCGGGCCCACACCAAGAGCGCTGCCAACAGCGTCATCGCGACGAAGCCAACCAGGAGCGCGTGCGACATGGCCGGGTGCCGCAAGCCGCCGCCGGTCTTGGTGATGACGGTCGGATGATTGCCGCCCCACATCAGCACGGCGTAGTGAATGATGGGCAGGTTGACGGTGCCGAGCACGCCTAACGCCGCTGCGAATTTGCGCTCGGCCTCGCCGTTGCCGGCGAACGCGCGCAGCACCACGACCGAGACGAACACCAGCACGCTGAGCAGCGTCGTGGTCAGGCGCGGATCCCACGTCCAATACACGCCCCAAGCCTTTTTCGCCCACAGCGGGCCGCTGCCGAGCACCATCGCGCCGAACACGACGGCGCAATCGGCCCCCGCGCGCGCCACGGCATCCCGCGCGTCGGTCGGGCTGTACAGGTACATGGCGCTGGCCACGCAGCACACGGTGCCGCACAGGTACATGGCATACGCCGCGGGAACGTGAAAGTAGAAGATCTTCTGCGCCAGGCCCCCCGCTTGTAGCTGCGCAATCGGCGTCACGAAGAACACGTACGCGATCAGGTACACGAAGATCGCCAGCGTGAGCCCGACCAGCGGGTAGAACAGCTTGTCTTTCGACGAATGCATACCGGTCACCGGCGCCACGCTAGTGCCGTGAAAGGAATGTTGCAAATGGCCCAAACCGCGGGCTTTCGTGGACGCTTCGCCGAACCCCGCACCGTGAGCCTCATGAAAGGCACCCAACCAACCAGGCGCGTATCCATTCCCGTGCCGCGCGGGTCACGGTATTTCGTTGCACGAAGCGGGTGGGGCCGCGGGGCGCCGACACCGGCTCGGGGTGCCCGCCCTCAGGGCAAGCTACACGTCGACAACGCCAAGAGCGCGGCGATCTTGGCTTGCGTCACGTCGAACTCTTTCACTGCCAAGTCTGCCTCGGCGACGCGCAGCAGGCTCTCCGTGGTCACCAAGTCGAAGCTGGTGCCGCTACCGTTGAGGAAGCTGATCTTGGACAAGCGTGCCGTTTCGGAGTCGATTTCGCGAGTCTTCGCGGCGACCGCCAGGTTCGCTTCGGCGACCTGGACGGCGCGTAGCGCCTGAGCGACCTGCAGGGACGCGCCGCGCCTGGTCTCGGCCAGATTGGCTTGCGCCGCCTCGACCTCGGCCCGCGCCGCCGTGCGCTGACCACCGCGCAACCCACCATCGTAAATGTTCCACGTGAGCAGGGCGCCGATCGTCCAATTCACGTTCTTGTTGTTCACGGCGAAGCGTGGATCTTGGAACGACAAGGCAGACACGCCGTCTAGCGTTGGCAGGTAAGCGTAGTCCACCGCTTTCACGTGCCGATCGGCGACGCCAAGATTGGCATTGGCGGCACGCACATCCGTACGGGCCGAGATGTCCGTTTCCGTATGGCAGACCTGTTGAGCGTCGGCGGAGAGCTGCTCGATCTGGATCCCCGGCGCGATGCCCCAGGCCTCGGATGAGCCGAGGGCGCTGCCGAGCGCCTCCCGCGCGCGAATCAGCGACTCGGTCGCCTGCACGACCTGAGAGCGCGAAAGCGAAGCTTCACCTTCGACGCGCAAAACGTCGAGCGTGTTGGAGGCGCCGAGGGCTGCTCGACGCTTCGTGAGATCGACCGTAGAGAGCGCGGCCTTCAGCGAGGTTCGGCTCACTTCGGCCAAGCGCTCGGCAGTGACGACGCTCACGATCAAGTCGGCCACGCCGGCCACCAGCTGACGCTCGGTCTCCTTCGTGTTGAGCTTGGTCGCCTCCAGCGCTTCCTTGGCGCTGCCGTAGTTGTACCAAGCGGAGGGACGAAACAGCGGCACCGTGAGACCTAGCTGCGCGTTCCAGTACACGGACGGGTCCGGAATTCGGCCTGCTCCGAAAGGGTAATCACCCTTGATCAAATACTTGGTCACCCCGGCCGTGCCGAGCAGCTGCGGCAGCGCGGGCGCCAGGGCTTGCCGAACCTGACCCTCGGCCTGGAGCACGTTGGCGCGCGCGATGCGCATGCTCACCGATTGGTCGCGCACCTGCTTGAGGGCGTCTTGCCAGGTGCTGAGCACGTGCGCCGGCGGCGGCGGCTCGAGCAGCGGGTCAGTGGGCTCGGGAAGGACCGGCTCCGCTTGGGGAGTCGGGGCAGGGGCCGGCGCGACGGGGGCGGCTGGCAAGACGGGCTTGGCCGGTTTTGCCGGCTGAGCCTGGGCCACGGAGGCGGCGAGCAGCGAGGAGATCAAGCCAAGAGCGACGAGCGAACGGCGATGGGGCATTACGCGAGTCAGATAGTTCCGGACATCGCTCCCGCAAAGTGCCGAAATGCGGTCACCGGCGCTTTCTGGCCGAACGGCGAAGAAAACTAGATTCCAGGGCCGCCGGAGGCTGTGTTTCCGTTTGCGTACTGCCAGGCTTTGAGGATGCTCTCGGCCTCGCTCGGGCTCTTCACGGCGAGCAACAGCAGCTCACGCGCGCGCTCGATTTGGCCGCTACGGAGCAGGGCGTGCGCGTAGGAGCTGGCGATCTCAGTCTCCTCCGGGAGATCACGGTGGGCGCGAGCGAGGTGGACCAGGGCGTCCCGCGGGCGATCCAGCGCGACGTCCAACACGTGACCCAAGTTGTGCTCGTAGACCGGGCACTCCGGCGCAAGGGCCAGCGCCTTGCGATACGCGCGGGCCGCCACTCGGTAATTGCCGAGCAGGGTGTGCGCGAGGCCGAGCACGGCCCAGGCTCGCTCGCTGTCCCCGCGCACGAGCACGTCACGCGCGAGGCGCGCCGCGCGAAACGGCGCGTCACCGACGATCAGCTCCGATAAACGGAGCTTTGCGAAGTAGGCGGCTTCCGAGACCGCCGGTGCCGCACGTACCAAATTCTCGAGCATGGGCACGAGATCGCGGGCGGCAAATTGCTTGGACATCGCCCACTCCACGTCGGTGAGCATGCGCTCAAGGTCGGGTGAGGGGCGTTCGGGCATCGAGTAAATGCTGGCCAAATCTGCCCACGCGCGCAAGCTCAATCGCGCGTGGGACGATGTCTTTGCGCTGCTAGTCGCGCTGCCGAGCTGGCTCGGCAAATGCAGGCTTGCCGGCGATGGCGGCGCCGTTGAGCGCCGAGACTGCCTTTTCCAAATACTCTGTCTTGACTCCGACGAAAGTGTTCCGCTGACGAACGCGGATGTAGTCCGTCTGTTCGGCGAGCAGGCCGCTCTGCTCGAGCACGGTTTGGATGTCGCTCGGCCGCGCGCCGTCGCGTCGCCCGATGCTCACGTAAATTTCGGCGATGCCCTCGCGTGCCGGCGCGAAGTCAGCCTCTTCGCTGCGCTCGCTCTTTTCGGCGCGTTCCGGGCGAACGGCTGAGTCGCGTTCGCGAGCGGGCGCCTCCGGTGCGGGTGCGACCAGCGGCGCGCTGAGCTCACTGACGGCCGGAGCTTCGCTCACCGTGTAGCCCGGCAGCTCGTCGAAATCAGCACTGTGCGAGCGGCCGTTGGCGCGCGGCGTGGCTTCGCGGCGTGGGCGCTCGCGGTCGCGGTCGCCCCGGCTGCGGTCACGATCGCGATCGCCTTCGCGCGCGGGGCGCGGCGCGGGGGCGGGGGCAAGCGGCTTCGGGGCAACCGCCGCACTGGGCGTGGCGGCCGCACTGGGCGTGGCGGCCGCACTGGGCGCGCTCGGTGCCGCCGCTGCGGGCTGCGGCACGGGAGCCGCTGCGGGCGCCAAGCGTGGCGCGCGGGCAGCCGGAGGTGCGATCGGCGCGCGCGTCTCCGCGGCGCGGGGTGGCTTCGCGCGACGCGCTGCGGTCGCCTCTTCTGCGGCCTCCGGACGGGCCCCGAGGTGATCGCGGAGCAGACCGGCGATCACCGTCTCGGCCTGGGCGTGGCTCAGGAGCCGGCGTGTCAGGGCGAGATCGTCGGGGTGCGTTTTTCGCTTCTCGAACGCAGCGATGAACAAGTTCAGCAGATCCGCCTCGGCGCGGGTCTTCATTTCGCGCGCCGAAGGCAGCTGCCGCTCGACCGGCTTCAACTTGTAGGTGAGGCGCAGCAAGTACAAATTGCCGATATCGCCCGGCTCGATCAACGCGATCGCTTTGCCGGTGCGGCCGGCGCGCCCGGTGCGCCCGGTGCGGTGGACGTAGTTCTCGGCTGATTCGGGGAAGTCGTAATTGATGACGTGCGTCAGGTGCGAGATGTCGATGCCGCGCGCCGCGACGTCCGTACAAACCAGGAAGCGCAGCTCACTATTGCGCGTCGCGGCCATCACCTTTTCGCGATCGTTCTGGGCGAGATCCGCGTTCAGCCAGCCGGCGGTGAAGCCTTGCTGCTGGAGAGCCTCGGCCACGCGCTTCGTCTCGTCGCGCGTGTTGCAGAACACGATTGCGCTCTCCGGGTTCTCGACCTCGATCACTTGCATCAGCTCGCCCAGCTTGTCGCCGCGGCTCAGGTAGATGGTGTGCTCGATCGACAGCGCGCCTATGTGATCGCCGCTGAGCGTGATGAACTGCGGGCTCTTGAGGTGGCGTTCGGCGTAGCGCCGAATGTCGGGCGGCAAGGTCGCGCTGAACAGCAGCGTTTGCAGGGTCTTCGGCAAAAAGCCGAGGATCTCGGTGATCTGTGGCAAGAAGCCCATGGAGAGCATCTCGTCGCTCTCGTCCAAGACGAAGGTGCGGATGCCGCTCGCATCGAGCGTGCCGCGTCGCAAATGATCGAGCACGCGGCCGGGCGTACCGACCACGACCTGCGCGCCGCTCTGAATGGCTTCCACTTGGCGTGGCATAGGCGCGCCGCCGTACACCGCGGTGGTCCGGATGTTGCGATGCTTGCCGAGCGACTCGACCTCGCGGTTCACTTGCAGCGCGAGCTCACGCGTCGGGCAAAGGACCAAGGCCTGCACCACGTTGACGCTGCGCTTCACGAGCGAGTCGACGAGCGGCATCGCGAAGGCCGCGGTCTTGCCCGTACCGGTCTGCGCTTGCACGACCAAATCACCACCGCGCACCGCGGGCTCGAACACCGCGCGCTGCACCGGCGTTGGGTGCGTGTAGCCCAGCTCGTCGATCGCGCGCCGCAGCTCCGCCGAAAGGGGCAGGCTATCGAACGTCGGGGGCGGGGCTTCGGTAGTTTCTGTAGTCTCAGAGCTCATCGAGCAAAACCTCAAGGAAGGGCGGGGCTCTTCTGCCCATCGCTTTCGAAATCGTTCAGGGCCTGCACTCGCCGCCTTTGGGGAGCGAGCCCCACTGCCTCATAGCGCACGGCGTGCTCCTCCGCATAGCGGAGCGCATCAATCTCCCTCAGCGCGGCCTGCGCCTTGGGATCCGAGCGACAAACCGAGTCCAGGCTGGCGCGGGTGCCCCATTCTGGCTCCAAGGCGGCCCGAAAGCGATCCAGGGCTGCGTGTTCGTCCCCGCTCTCCGAGGCCGCCGCTAGCCGCGCTCGGCGCACCGCGACGAGTAGGCCGCGCGTACCGCCCCGGCATTCCGTGGCCACGGCCTCGACCGGCGGCGCGAACACCGCGAACAGGATCTGGATCGTCCAAGTCGCAGTCGCGCCACTGACAATCAGCGCAAAAACAGCGGTTCCGATGCGCCGGCCCATGCGTTGTCGTGGGGTGAGGGTCGGTTTCTCCGCGGCCATGGGGCGCCGTGGGTGTGCCTGCTCTGCGGGGGCTCGTCAATTCCAGTCGCCCGGTTTGAGGCAAACGCGTGAATTGGTCGGACGGCCGCTCTTTGGCGCGTTGACCTAGGCCGGCGGCTGCCCCATAGTGGTTTCACAAAGATTTGAAAACTCAGAAACTCGAAGATGTTCCGGACATGCCCGCCGCCGCCGGCGCAGAAATCCTCGGTCAGGCAGCCGAAGCGCAGGGCGCGGATGCCCGCGTGAAAGACCGCATCGCATCGGTTCAGGGCTTGCTCGCTGACGATCTGCGTTGGATCGAAGGCGCGCTGTCGGCTTCCTGCGATGAGGGCGAGGCGCCGGCGACCCTAGCCGCGCGCCACCTCGTGACACGCGGTGGCAAGCGCGTCCGCCCCATGGCGTTGATGTTGAGCGCAGCGTGTTTCGGACGCATCACCCCCGTCGCGCGGGAGCTCGCGGTCGTCGCCGAGCTCGTGCACTCCGCGACCCTGCTCCACGACGACGTGGTCGACGAAGGCATGGAGCGCCGCGGCGTGCCCACCTCGCGGCTCGCCTGGGGGAACGCGATCAGCGTGCTCGGTGGGGATTTGCTGCTCGTGCACGCGCTGCAGCGTACTCAGACGCACGCCCCGGAGATCATGCCGGATTTGATCACGACCTTGCGCCGCTTGGTGGACGGCGAAATCGTGCAGCTGCGCGGGCGGAGCGAGCTGGATGTCTCGGAAGCCACGTACGAGCGCATCTTGCGCGACAAGACCGCATCGCTGTTCGCGTGGTCGACGCGCACGGGGGCGCGGCTGGCTGGCGCGAGCTTGGAGCAGCAAGAGCTGCTGGCGGGCTTCGGCGAGCGGCTCGGCATTGCCTTCCAGCTCGTGGACGACGTGCTCGACTATTCCGGTGCCGACACCGGGAAGACCCTGCTCGCCGATTTGCGTGAGGGCAAGCTCACGCTGCCCTTGGTGCTCGCCGTGGCGCGCATGCCGGAGCTCGTGCAGCCGCTCAAGCGGATCTACGCGGGCGATTACGAGCCGGTCAGCGCGGTGAGCCGCGCGGTCGTCGAGAGCGGCGCCTGCGAAGAAGTGCGCCGGCGTGCGAGTGATCACACGCGCTCGGCGGTCGAAGCGTTGCGCTCGGTGCAGCCGGGGCCGGCTCGTGTGTTGCTCGAGTCCGTGGCGCAGCAGCTCGCCGCACGCGCCGCCTGACACGACTCGAGCGGCCTCACTCAGTTCAGCGTCTTCTGCTGAACGGCGAGCGGGCCGTCTGGTTCGAGGAACGTGGCCGTGATTTCGCGTTCGAGCGCGGCCCGAATCTCGGCGGCGACGTGCTCGATCGACCCCGCGAGGCGCTCCACGTTGCGCTGATACACGAACACGCGCGCGGTCATCGTGGCCACGGTGGCGCCGGCGTTCACGCCGTCCAAGAGGAGCAGCGCGCGCGGATCCACACCGTCGACCACGACCTCCACGCCAGGGACGTCGGCTGCATACAGTTCGTCCTCACGCACGAAACGCCTCAATTCCTCGGGCAAAGAAGCCAGTGCTTCGCGCGCGGTCATCTCGAAGGTGTCGCGCGAGAGGGACCAGGGCGGAGTGCCGAGCTCGAGGTCCAAGTCCCGCGACGCCAAGAAGGCTTGTGTCGCGCCGTGCGAGTCACCGCGTTCATCGCGCAGCAGGCCGAGGTAGTACCAAGCCTCCGCGTTCTTCGAGCTGCGCTTCACGGCGTCGTCGATCAACGGGAACGCGCGATCCAAATCGCCGATCTCATACAGCGCGCGGCCGACCAAAAAAGTGTGGTTCGGGTTCTCGAATGGACCCTCGGGGAACTTGCGGCACAGCTCGGCGGCTTGTTCGGCCTCACCCTTGCCGAGCAGCGCGTCGAACTTGAGCAGCAGCGCATCGACCACTTCGTCGTCGGTTTCCGCGAGGTCCAACGCCTGATCGCAGAGCTGGAGCGCTTCCTCGAAATCACCGAGCGGGTGAACGTACACCTCCGCGGCGTTGAGCATGGCCTCGAGGTACGTGTCGTCGAGCGTGATCGCTTGGCGGTAGTGCTCGGTGGCTTCGTCGAACTCGCCCTTCAACGCCGCGACGTAGCCGAGCAAGTTGTAGGCCTCTGGCGATTGGCTATCGATCTCGAGCGCGCGGCGGGCGGACAGCTCGGCGCCGCGTGGGTCACCACGCTGCACGAGGTCCCAACCGCGATCGAGGTGAGCCGAAAACTGATCCATGGCCGCGTGGTGATCGTCCGTTCGTAGGGACGCGTCAATTCCATCCGACCGCTTTCGCGGAAAGTTTAGTGCTCGGGGATCCCTCGCCGGGACAACTCGCGATTTAAGCGAGAAATACCAGCGTCCACCTTTCAATTATGCACGATGACGCGGCTGCCCGGGCTGGCTTCGGTCGCATGCACACCGTGCCACCCTTTGGGTAGGGGAGGGTCGGCGAAGAAGAACAGGTACTTGGCATCGAGCGGCGAGAGGTTGACGCAGCCGTGGCTCATCTGCGAGCCGAAGTTCGAATGCCAGAACGCGGCGTGCGTCGCGTAGGAACGGAAATAGTACATCACGTACGGCACGTCCTCGATGCTGTACGGCAGGTCCCCGGCTGCGGTCCCGTCGCCGTCCATGGTCGTGGTGATGTGCTTTTCCCGAACACGCCATTCACCCGTCGGAGTTCGGTGGTCCTTGTCTTTGATCTTCGACTCGCGACCGCTGGAGATGAGCGTGGCGTAGATTGGCTTTTCGCCCTCGAAGGCGACCACGGTTTGAGTCGTCAAGTTGACGTCGATCCAGCGCTCGTTCGGCTTCAAATCCACGGGTAGCGAGCCCGGGCTGGTTTGCCGAATCTGCGAGCGCTTCACCCAGCTCCCATCGCCCGTCTCCGCGTAGTTTGTACCGCGAAACTCTTGCTCTTTGCCGGTGAGCTGAATGGGGGCAAAGTGATCGTAGGTCTTCGCGGGTTTGATCGATTTGCCGTCGGCGTCGATGGTGTACGTCGAGATGCTCTTGTTCGCGCCGAACACGAAGCCCATCGGCAGCTTCCACTCGGATGCGGGGGTGAGCTCGACTCCTTTGAACTTCGAGCCTGCGGTTTGCCAAAAGCGATCACTCGGTGTCACGAGGCCGCGCGTGGTCTTGTACCAAGAGCGGTTGTTCCAGCGAAACGTCTTGTCGACGGCCACGTAGAAGCCCGCGACCATGCGTTTGGCGAGGATGTCGTCGGCATCTTCGGACAGCTGATCGAGCTTGAACTCGTGCATCTTGTCCTTCATGTCGTCGCGTTGCCACCAGGGCTTTTCCGGCTCTGGATCCGCGGTTTCTTGGGCGGTGGGCAAAGCCACACCGGCGTCGGCCAGGGCTGCGTCGAGCCGCGCGGGCAGCGCTGCCGCGCCCGCGTCCGTCTCCTTGTCTTTGCGCGCCTTCTTTGCGAGCTCGTCGCTCGCGTCGTCCTCCTTGGCCTTCAAGTACGGTTCGTACTTCTCCATCTGCTCGCGCGAGGGCACCGACTTGTACAGCGGCGTGCCGTTCTTGCCGTTGCGCGCGTACGGGTAGGGCAGCACCTCGTCCAAGTTCGGCGCTTGCGTCGCGAACTTCACGTCGGGGTGATTGAGGTCGGTCGTGCCCAAGTTGCCGCACACGTAGCCGCCGCCCAAGAGCTTGTACCAACCCCCGGTGCAGTTCTTTTTGGTTTGCGGGTTCGGCTCGACCGCGACCCGACCGCCGTTTCGGATGTAGCCAAGCTTCTTGCCTTCGAAGCTGGCCTCGCCGTAGACGCCCGCCGCGCTCGAGGTGATCGCGAGCCAGGGGCCCTTGTAATCAGCCGGGGGGGCGCTCGGCGCCGTGCTCGGGGCCCCTTCACTGCCCGCCGGGACGGGCGGCGCGACGGCCAGGCCGCCCGGCTTGGGGGCCGTGGCCAACTCCTTGGGCAGGGTGGGGGTGCCCGCTTGGGGGGGCGGCTGGCTGCTGGCCGCCCCAGCGGGGGTGGCCTCGGCCCCGGGCGGCGGGCTGCGGTCGCAGCCGGCGGCCAGCCCAAACAGCAGCGCAGGGGCTAGAAAGAGGGCAAAGGGGGACAGGGGGCGAGGCATTCCAGGCAAGGCTTTCCCCGGGTTCTTTCCACAGCCGCCCCGCACGATCCACTTCTCGGTGATTTTCATGTGACGGTGGGCCGGATTGCGAGCGGCGTGCCAGCGAAAAGAACTGCTGATTCGCAGCGCTTCCTGCCATTAGCTATGTTCCGCACGTGGACCCGAAGACGCACCGGCGCGGCCCCGCCGACACGAGCCGCGGCCGCTTCGCGAAGCTGCTGGCGGTCTCCGTGCTCCTGCACGTACCGCTCACGCCTTGGGCGGCCCTCGTCGGCTTGCTCAGCCTCTGGTCGCCTCCCGATGACACGGTCGACTCACCGCCGATCACTGCGATTCCGATCGACGTGATCGAAGACCAAGGCCCGCCGGCGAGCGCCCCCGAAGCGCCCAAAGCGCCGACCGAAGCAGCGAGCGACGCCGAGCCCGTCGCTGCAAAGCCGATCAAGAAGCCCATTCCGGCGAAGGTCGTTGCTGACGCGGGCGCGACCGACACCGAGGACGCAGGCGCAGAGGCCGACGCGGGCGCACCGCATGACGCTGGGCTCGCCGCCGAAGACGCGGGCTCGCCGCTGAATCACAGTGACGCGGGCACGCTCGCGGACGCCGGACCGGCTGATGCTGGCGCGCGGCCGCTCAGCGATCCCACACTAGTGGCCGGTGTGCAGCGCGTGGCCGACTCGAACGCGAACGTGCGCATCACCTTGTACACCGACAAGATCCGCTCCAATCCGCTCGGCGCGCGCGTGGGCCCATTGCTCGGTTCACTCTATCAATGGCGCGATTTCTTCGGTCCCGCGGGCGTGGATCCGATCAGGGACATCGATCAGATTTACATCGTCGGGCCGCAGCTGCGTGATTCGAGCAACGTGGTCGCGATCTTGAGGCACCACTTGCCGCAAGCGCGGATGCGCGCAGCCATCGACCGGATCGTGGTCGCCGACAAGCTCGGCGGACAGTGGCTGGACGCGGGGGTACCGGTGGCCAGTGCGCACGCGGACGGCGCGGAGCGGCGCTTCGTGCTCGCCAACGCGGAGACAGTCGTGGTCACACCGCCGAGCGCGTATGCCGCGACCGTCGCGGCCGGCAAGCTCCTGCACTTGATGCCCACCAAGGGGCCGGAAGCCGCACTGATCTACTTGGCCACGCCTTGGCGCGCGTTCATGGGCTTGCCGATCAAGGTGCCGGAGTCGATCCGCTGGGCGCGCATTCGCATCACGCCGACTGCCGATGGCGGCGCCAGCGCGGAGATCGAAGCCGAGGACGACAGTCCGGAAAAGGCCACCGAAGACGCGACTTACCTCACGCGCACGGCGGATGCGCTTTCACAGCTCAACTTGGGCTTCTTGGGCTCGTTGCTCGGTCAGCAGTCGCACCGCTTCATCGAGCACATCGGCTTCAGCGCGGACGGCAAGATGATCCGAGGCACGGCCGAAGTGACCGCGGACCAGCTTTCGAGCGCTCTCGATCTCGCTGCCGCGTTCATGTCGGACCGGGCGACACGGCGCGCGCGCCCCGCGCCGTCCGCAGGGCACTGATCCGAGCGGCGCCGCTCAGGCGTGCGCTTGCTCGGCGATGCTGGTGAGCATTGCGTCGGCGCTGGCCGGATCGAGCGAACCGACGCATAGGCGGCGACCGGTCTGCGGCACGATCACGATTCGGCATTTGCCGCGTGCGCTGTCAGAGGCCGTGGAAAGCAGGAAATCCAAGCCTAAACCGACGATGATGCAGGTCACGGCCATGCCCAAGAGCGGCGGCGAGCCGCCCGGCACACGCACCCCATCCACGATCAGGCCGACGCCGAAGTACGTCCCAATCACGAGTGCGCTCAGTCCCGCGTAAAGGCCGATGCGCGCGAAGCGAACCTCGCGCGTCACGCGCGACAAGTTCGACAGCGGCACGAGCGTGGCGCGGTCTCGGATCACGCGGCCCATCAGCTCGATGCGATGGGTGAGCTCGAGGCCTTGCGGGCCGATGCGCAACGTGGCGGGCCGGCGGTAAGCGAGCGCCAGGCGCGCAATCAGCGCCAGGCCGCGCCCGATGAACAAGAGCAGCGTGAAGGCCAACACCGCTGTGACGACGGGGCCGAACGGCGCGCTGCGCAGCTCACCGGATAGCTCGGTGCGGCTCGGGCCGCCCGACAAGATCGCGCGCAGCACCGGGTCGAGCGTGTTTTGCGCCAAGTGCAGCCGCGCGCGGTGCGCCACTTCCGAAGCGCTGCGGCATAGCGCAGCAGCCGCGACCAGCGCCTCGGTGTTGCCGAAATCTGGCGAGCTCAGGCCGGGCGCACGCGCCACCTTGGCGATCGCTTCCCAGACCACGCCGGCGCGCTCACCAAGCGCGTCGTCCAAAAACTCGAGCGCGCTGCAGGGCGTGTGCGCGGCGAGCCAGACCAAGTTCGAGGTCATGGCCTGCAGCTCGTCTCCCCCCTCGGGCAACGCGCGGGCGACGCCGAGCGCGAGCAGCGCCCCGAGCAGATTTTGCTCGTCAGGGTTTTCGATACCGCGCTCCAGCACGGCTTTCACGTTGCCCAGCGAGGTCTCGGCCTGTTCGCTCGTCACTTCCACGGGACTGCCGGTGACCGGCGGTGCGGTGTGGAAGCGCGACGCGAAGTCCGAACGACGCGAGGCCGCGGCATCGAACGCGATCCCCCGCACGAAGTCGGCGAGCAAGTCGACATTCGGGTGCTCGGAGATCGTAGTAACCGCGTTCGGGGGAATGATCGGCGCGTCGGGCATTAGAGGGGGTTCGAAACCAGCCCCTTCTTAGTCGAATGCTCGCCGCAACGCCAAGGAACGAACGCCGTTGCTCGCGGCAACGAGCCGAGGCGAAACGCGATTTTGCCGCCTGCTCAGCCGAGCGCCGAAGAAAACCCGAGCGAATTGAGGACTGGGCCCGGCTTTTCTTCGCTCTTGTCCGAGAGCTGGCGGTTCTTTTGGTCGACCCGCACCACCACAGGCTTGTGCAGCCGCGCTTCCTCCGGAGTCATCTCGGCGAAGGTGGCGAGGATCACGAGGTCACCCGGTTTGTTCAGGTGGGCGGCTGCGCCGTTGACACAGATCGCGCCGGAGCCGCGGGGCCCTTCCAGGGCGTAGGTCACGAGCCGAGTGCCCTGGGTAGCGTTCCAGATGTGGACCGCCTCGTACGGCAGGATGCCAGCAGCATCCAGTAAGTCGGCGTCGATGGTGACGCTGCCCTCGTAGGCCAAGTCCGCATGCGTCACCGTGGCGCGGTGGATCTTCGACTTGAACATGGAGAGTTTCATGCTCGCTCCTGATGCGTCGCGTCATGGCGGCCCACGAGTTGCGGGTCCTCCTGCCGGACCTCTTCAGCATAATGCCGCCGGACGCGGTCGACAACTTGGCTCGTCAAAAACAGAGTCGACAACTTGGCCGTGCTTCCTCGACTCCGGTACCCGTGGGGGAGGCTGGTGAGCCCGAATCAGAGCTCGACCGCCGAAGGGAGTCGCTCCACATGGCCAACGCGTCGAAGACCGAAATGCTCGAAAATCTCCGCGGTATGTTGCGGGATGTTCTGCGCCTGCGCACCGAGGGCGTCGCCTATGCCAAGCTATCGCGCGCCCACGGTTACCTGGACGGCTACATGCGGGTCTTGCTCGAAACCGGCCTGTTCAGCCAAAAAGAGCTGCTCGCGCTGATCTCCGAAGAGCGCAACCTGCACGACGGCCCGGCTACGGGCATCGTCGTGGAAGACGCCCGCGCCGAGGCACCGCGCGCCGAGGCTTCGGCCGCGCCGCGCTCGAACCGCGCGTACGCCGCCTGAGCCGACACGCGGCCTAAGAGCCAATCCTAGAACCCCGGACCGAGCCCGCCGAAGAGGCGCGCGCAGACCAAGGCGCGACGACGAGGCGTACCTGTAAGGTACGGTGAGGAGGCGCAACGCAGGGCTGCGAAGCGGATCTGAAGGCGGGCGACGGGAGGGGTTTTAGGATTGGCTCTAAGCCGCTCAGATGTGAACCAAGCTGCGCAGCTCTTCCAAGCGCGCCGCGACCACCTGTTGGTTCAACTTGGACGTGACGCGCGTACCGACGCCTTCGACGCAGAAGGACGCGACGCAGCCGGCCATCATCAGCGCACGGCGGAGGGTTCCGGCATCGAGCTCGCCCACGTTGGCGAGGTAGCCCAGCAGGGCGCCGGCGAAGGTGTCGCCCGCACCGGTCGGATCCACTTCGTTCTCGAGCGGGTAGGCGGGGGCGAACGAGCAGCCGTGGTCGTCGAACAGCATCGCGCCGCACTCGCCACGCTTGACCACGAGGCGCTTGGGGCCCATCGCGATCACTTTGCGGGCCGCGCGCTTGACGTTGTGATCTTCGGCGAGCTGACGCAGCTCCTCGTCGTTGATGATCAAGAGGTCCGTCTTCGCCAGCACCTCGCCGAGCAGCTTACGCTCGCCTTCGATCCAGAAGTTCATGGTGTCCGCGGCCACGAGGCGCGGCTTTTTCACCTGCGCGAGCACCTCCAACTGCAGCGCGGGGTGGATGTTGCCCAGCAACACGTACGGGGTCGCCGTGTACGAAGCAGGCAGCTTGGGCCGAAAATCAGCGAACACGTTCAGCTGCGTGTCGAGAGTGGTGCGGCTGGCGAGGTTATCGGCGTAGCGACCTGCCCAGCGGAACGTCTTGCCGGCCGCCTTTTCCACCCCCGCGCAGTCCACGCCCGCGCGGTTCAGATCCGTCAGCGTGGCTTCGGGGAAATCGGAGCCTACGACGGCCACGATTTGTACCGGCGCGAACAAGGCAGCGGAATAGGCCGCGTACGTCGCGGCGCCGCCCACGACGTCTTTCTCGCTGCCGCTCGGCAACTCGAGATCATCGAAGGCCATCGAACCGACGATTAGTACGGGGGATGCTTGTTCGCGGGGCTTATTGGTCATGGGCTAGTTCACCTATCTAAGACGGAGTGTTTTGGAGTGGGGGCCCAAAAACTCAGGGGTGGGGCCCCGCCGAATTCAGTTCAGTGGGTGCGGGGCGAAGCCCCCGAGGTTTTGGGGTTGGGGCCCAAAAACTCAGGGGTGGGGCCCCGCTGAATTCACTTCAGCGGGTGCGGGGGCGAAGCCCCCGAGGACAGAGGAGGCTTTACGCCGCCGAAGCCGCGGCCTTCGGCGAGCAGGCGCTCGGCGTGGCGGGCGGCGCGGTGCCGGCGGCACTCTTCGGCGCGAAAGATCGAGATCAGTTGCTTGGTTGCTTCATCCAAATCCTCGTTCACGAGGACGTAGTCGAACAGGCCATAGTGCTCGATTTCGCGGAGCGCCACGCCGAAGCGCCGTTGCACGGTCTCCTCGTCTTCGCTCGCGCGGCCGCGCAGGCGCTGCTCGAGGATGGCCATGCTGGGCGGCAGAATGAAGACGGCGACCGCATCGGGCTGCTTGCTCTTGATTTGACGCGCGCCCTGGTGGTCGATGTCGAAGATCACGCCCCGCGCGGCCTTGCTGCGCGTGAGCTCGCCTTTGCTGGTGCCGTACAGGTTGCCGTGCACCTCGGCCCACTCCAAAAACGTGTCTTGCTCGATCAGCTTCAGGAACTCGGAGCGATCGACGAAGTGATACTCACGACCGTCTTGCTCGTTGAGGCGAGGCTTGCGCGTGGTGTGCGAGACACTGAAGTGCACTTCTTGGATCGCCTGACGCAGCCGCGCGGTGAGCGTGGTTTTGCCGGCGCCCGACGGCGACGACACGATCAGCGGCAGCGGACCCTTACTCGACATTCTGGACCTGCTCCCGAATTCGCTCGAGCTCTGCCTTCATCTCCACGACCAAATGGGCAATTGGCGCATCTTGGCTCTTAGCGCCAATTGTATTCGATTCTCGCCCGATTTCCTGCAGCAGAAAGTCGAGCCGGCGCCCGACCGGGCCGTCCGTTGCGAGCAGGCGCGCGAATTGCTCGAAGTGAGACTCGAGCCGTACGAGCTCCTCGGTCACGTCGCTGCGGTCAGCCAGGATCACGATTTCGGCCTCCAGCCGACCCGGGTCGAGCTGCACCCCGGACTCCGAGAGTAGGCGCTCGAGCCGCTCGCGCAGGCGCGCGCGGTAACCCTCGATCATCTCCCCGCCGCGTGCGGAGATGGTTAGCCGCAGCCGGCGCGCTGATTCGAGGCGGGCGCGCAGCTCGCGCGAGAGCGCCTCGCCTTCGTGCAAGCGCATCTCGTCCAAACGGGCGAGGGCGGCCTCGAACGCCCCCTTGAGCGCGGCGCGTGCTCCGGCGGAATCCGCGGTCGTGGGGGTGGTCACCAAATCCGGCATGCCGGTGAGGGCGGTGATGGGCAAATCGGTCCCCGGCGCGAGCTCATCCCGGAGTTGGCACAAGCCGCGATAAAGCGCGCGAGCCCGCTCGGTCGAGAACAAGGGCGGCGGCAGCGCGGCGCCCTCCAGCCGCACTCCGACGTCGAACCGGCCACGCGCCAAGCTCTCGCGCGCCAGCTGCTCGATGAAGAAGCTCTGGTCGGTCAGCTCTTCGGGCAAGCGCACGCGCACGTCCAAGAAGCGATGATTGAGCGCGCGCAGCTCGACCGTCACCCGCCCGTCGCCGAGCGGGGCGTCGCCCACACCGAACCCCGTCATACTTCGCACGAGGCCTCACAGACCTTTGCGACGCTTGATGTCCTCCGCCATGCGGCGATATTCCACTTCCCAGATCGAGGTGCCCTCCTGAACGTGCTTCAGTTGGCCTCGGATCTGTTGTTCGATCTCTTCGTCCTCGGCGAATTGGCGCCGTAGCGGATCGCGCATTTTGCGACGCAGCACGTAATCTTCGGCGAAGATCTCGTCCACGTTGGCGGAGTGCATCAGCATTTCGACGAGCTGATCGAGCAGGTAGTCGATCGCGTCCTCGCCCAGCTTGATCTTGCGCTCTTCGGCCACGAGCTTCCGGATCCGATTGAAGTCGGTCTGGGGCAGGTTTCGGGCGGCCAACATGTTCTTGGCCTGCTCACTGACCTCTTGCTCGTCGCGAATGTACTGGTTCAGCACCGACTGGATATCGAGGCCGACCTCTTTCGGGGAATCGCTCTCGACTTCGCCGTCGGCCAGGAGCGCACTGACCATTTCGGTCGCGATTTGGGGGACCTTCGCGCTGTGAAGCCGCATGCGCCCCTCCTATCCTATTTTGAGCGGGGGCTCAGCCGGTTTCGGCTCAATACGAGCCAAGGACGTCGAATTTTCGCGCCGTCCGGCGACCCGGACCGCGCGCAGGCCAAAAATTAGGGCTTTGGCGCGGCGCGGGAGCCGCGGCGCAGGCGCCGAAACACGGCCTGCCGCTGACGCTGCTTGTACGCATCGTGGCTAGCTTCGCCCGTCTCGTTGGCGGCTTCGCTCTCGGCGTCGAGCACCTGGAACTCGCACAGCATGTACACGATTGGCCCGAGGTTCTCGGACCCCGGAGGCGCAAGCTCCATCAGGTGCGGCGGGACCCGGACCGGTACGTCCGTTACGAACTGAATCACGCGATACGTCGGGGCGCTGAAGCGGTTGTCGGTCGGCAGCAGGGCGTCGTCCAAGTGACCCTGGAAGTCCTTCACCATGGCGGCGAGGTGCGGGTTCTGGTCGCAGTAGCTGCGGAAGTGAAAAATCGTATTCGTGCTCTGCTTGGGCACGACGTAGTTGAACGGGAATAGCTGCTCGGTCAGGTAGTGGAGCACGGGCAGCACGTGATCCGGCGTCTTGGTCACGATCCGGAAGCGTAGTTTGTCGTACAGGGCGGCGGCGGTGGCTTCCGGCTTGGACAGCAGCTTGGTGTACGTGGAGTCGAGGTTCTTCCGGCCGCCGATGAACTCGGTGATCGGGAAGCCGTCGCTCAGCATGGTACCGACGACGCGGTACACCTTCTCCTCCACCAGGTGGAACAGGTCTCGATCGCTCACCGGGAGGCGAAACAGCAGCTCACGCCCCGCCATGTGGTTGATGATCTGCACCGTCTTCAGGATGGTGCAGGCGCACAGTTGACGGTGGCCGGAGCTGGAGGCGATGAGCATCAGCTCCTCGATTCCCGCGGCCTCCACCGGCTTTGGGATGGCGAACTTGAAGTGACGCCTGAGGTAACTCACCGCGTCCTTCTTCACGTGTTCGATGAAGGCGCGATCCCCTGGCACGTCCAGGTTCAGCTCGTGGTTCTGCAGGAAGCGCCGGGCGGCTTCTGGGCTCTGCAGATTGAGGCGATGCCAGTCAATGACGGAGCTGCCGCTCAAAATGAGGCGCAACGCCTCTACGTCATGCAGCGAGAGATCCTCGATGCGCTTCAGGCGAGCAGAGCGCTCGCCCGAGCGCGGCGGTTCGCTGTCCGGCTGAGTCAGTGGTTCGTCGTGGTGGCGTTACCCGGCGTGGGACGGCCCAGGGCCAAGGTGCCGAAAAAGATGCCGATCGTTACGCCGAGCACTGCCAGCTGCGCGCCAAACGGGCCATTGGCGGCCATGAGTGCCACGGGGATCGGGGCGACGAGGTACCACGGATTCAACTTCATTCTCGGGTCTCCGACGGGAATGGGGCGGGCGTAGGACGCGCGCTCGTTGGCGAGTTGGGGGGAGGAAGTCAGCGGGGAAAAAGCGTGGGACGTAAGCTCGAAAGAGGTGAAGGTAAGTTGATGTAGGTTATGGTCTCACAGTCGCGGCGTAAGGGGCAAACTGTTACCGGCGCAGCGCTCCGCGTTCAAGCCTTTCCGACTCAGCACAGTTATTTATGTGGGTGTGAAGCCGACCGAAATGCCGGCCGACTGCATGGCCAACGGGATCGCATGCCCGCGACTCGCTTAGTTTTGTTAGCGTGGCGAGAGTGGAAAGTCGTCCTCAGCGGATGATCGCACGAGGCGCGTCGGTTGCGTGGCGCCTGCTCGGGGCGGCGCTGGTGCTCAGCTCGGCGGGTTGTGGAGATCAGGGATTTTTTCCAACCACCGTGGACCCTGGCCCGGACTTCGCCGTCGCGGACATCGTGTTCGACCAGAATTACTTCTACTGCAAGGTCGAGCCGGTGCTGTTCGCCAACAGCTGTGGCAGCGGCGATCCGAGCAAGGGCGACCCTTCGGGCGGCTGTCACTACAGCGCCACGGCCTACCGCTTGACTGATTACATGCCGCGCATCGGTGACACCTGCAACGGCGGCACCTTGCCCGGGGTCTCGAACTTTCCCGACGCGGCTCAACACAACTATCAAACCTCGCAAGCGAGGATGAAGCGTGATCCGGATCTCGCGCCGCTCTTGCAGCGGCCGACCCTCAATCAGTTTCATCCGCGCAAGATCTTCGATCTCAATTCCACGGACGCGGACGCGATTCGCCAATGGGCGACTCAGTTTTCCAGCCAATGAGAGCCCTCAGCACAGCGCTCGCGCTCGCAGTCCTCGCCGTGCCAGCGCGTTCGCGCGCCGCGGACGAAGAAGACGCGTTTGCACGGGTGATCGTGGCCGAGACCGACTTGCGGAGCGGCCCGGGCGTCTCGCACCGCATCATCTATCATGCGCACCGTGGTGAGACACTTTTGATCCAGACGCGCGAGACCGCCGGCTTCTGGTTGCAGGTCGCGATGCCCGACGGCCGCACCGCGTACGTGCTCGGCGACACGGTGGAAGCGGTCGCCGTGAGTGAAAACGCGAGTGACGCGCCCGCCAAGCCCGGCTTTTTCGCGCCGCCCGCGCTCCAGCAAGCGCACGGCGGCTTTGCGCTGATGGCGGGTGCCTACGACGGTGACGGTTACGTCGAGCTGAAGCCGGCCTATGTGCTCGCCCCGGCGATCGCCTTCGAGCCGTTCATTGGGCTCGCGCTCAAGACCGATAGTCGGCGCGTGACGTACGGGTTGTCGGGCACACTCAACTTGGCGCCTGATTGGGCGATCGCGCCGTTCATGACCATCGGTGCCGGCGGCATGCGCGAAACGCCCAAGGACGACCAGGGCGTGCGCCGCACCCGCGATTGGTTTCAAGCGCGCGCGGGCGGCGGCGTCTTGATCTCGCTACGTTGGCGCGTCCTGTTCCGGCTCGAGGCCACGAACATGGTGCTGTACACCGAGGACGCCTACCAGAACGTGCAGACGTACCTCGCCGGGCTCGGGACCTATTTCTGAGGGACGAAAATGGCCATTAGTCAGCACTCGGCACTGTGTTTTCTCGTCAAAGCGTGCGCTTGCGCGGTGGGCACGGTGCTGCTCGCCGCGAGCGCGGGCTGCGCCACCGTGCGCCCCGAGCAGCGTGCGATCTTGGCCGACCCGACCATGCAGTTCGATGCCAAGTCGACCGATCGTGCGGCGCTCGAGCACGCGCTCGAAAATCGCGAGGGTTCGACGGGTGGTGGCTCGGTACGAGGAGGCGGCTGCGGCTGCAACTGACGTGCTCGGTCCGATGTTCAGAACAGCGATGCCACTTCGGGTGGCGCGACGCGGGCTACGGCGCTTGCTGGCCGCCGCTCCATGCGCCTTCGCGCTTTTGTGCGCGGCGCCCGCGCGCGCGCAAGTGGCGTCGCTCGACGTAGGCACGGCGCTGTTTCAAGAGCCGTCGAAGCGCAGCGGCCTGACCGTCGTCAATCCGAGCGCCACGCTCGCGGTATCGCCGAGCAATTGGCTCACGTTGCAAGGCGGCTATGAGGCGGACATCGTCTCGGGCGCGAGCGAGTCGCTCAAGGGCGGACGGCTGAGCAATGTGGACATCGTCACCTCGGCCACGAATTTCGCCGACACGCGCCACGCGGTCACCGGCGGCTTTACGATCACGCGCGCCTCCACGCACCTCACCGGTAGCTACACTTACGGCACCGAGCACGACTACCGTTCGAATGCGTTCGCGGTCTCCGCGGGTACCGATTTTCTGCAGAAGAACACGCAGATCGAGCTGTCTTATGGGCGCGGCTTCGATCGCGTCTGCACGACCGCGTACGCGCTGAGCGACGCGCCCTCGAGCCGGCTCGCCCTCGATAACTCCAAGGGTTGCTTCACGGATGACAAGAAGCGCGCCTCGCGCGACATCAGCCTGAACAACTTTCAGCTCGGTTGGACGCAAACCTGGACGCCCGAGTTTGCGACCCAGCTGGTGCTGAGCGCTGCGCTACAGCATGGGTTCTTGGGCAATCCCTATCGCTCGGTCGTGATCGCGCCGGCAGGTGACCAAGCGCTGGAGAACCATCCGGAGAACCGCGGCCGCGGCGCGCTCGGGCTACGCGGCAAGTACTACGTGCGCGGGCTGCAAACCGCGTTCAGCGGGGACGTCCGGCTATATCGCGACACCTGGGACATCTTCGGCCAGACCGTCGAGCTGAACGCCGAGCACTACCTGTTTCCGTGGCTGCGCATCTTGGCGCGCGGCCGCTTTTACAACCAATCCAAGGCGCTGTTTTGGAGCGACGACTACACGGGCGGCGAGCCGGAGACCGGACCGCGCGGCCAATACTGGAGCGGTGACCGTGAGCTCTCTCCGCTGTCGAGCTACCTCGTCGGTGGCCGCGCCTTGGTCACGAAAGAGGGCCGTCCGGGCGCGCGGGTCGCCGGCATGTTCTTGAGTCTGTCGGGCGCCTTCGGCTTCGATTTTCTCAAGACCAACCTGCGCGACTTCACGCTCGGTGGTCGCAAGCCCGACGATACGGTCGCTCTCTTGTGGAGCTTGGGCTTCCGCGGCGAGTTCTGAGGGCGTCACCGTTCGCAATCTCCCGCGCGAAGCGCGCTCGCGCCCCAGCGCGCGCCGAGCAGTACAGCCGCATGCCCGGAACCAAAACGAGCGAAAAGTCTTGGAAGACCAGATCGCGATCTGCGATAGAGAGCAGCAGCGCGAGAGCCGGCGCACCCGGGCGCCTGCTGTTTCAATACCGAGTGAGTCGCCAGACCTTACGATCGCTCACACGCAGGGAGCTTTGGGCCGAGACCCTCGCGCCAAGCCCGCTATCAACCAAAAAACTACCTGTCGCCGCGCAGACCGCGCTTGCGGGCCAGATCGTACAGGTGCTTCCGGTCCATCTTGGCCTCGCGGGCGGCGGCGCTGATGTTGCCGCTGTGGCGATCGAGGAGCCAGGCGACGTACCGGCGTTCGAACTCGGATTCGAAGTCGGAGCGGATCTCGCGGTACGATTTTTCGGCGTCGAAGGCGGGGTAGCCGGCGTTGGCGGCGGCGCTCGCGCTCGCGAAAGACGAGCTGCCCGTGATCGAGCCCGGCGATACCGGCAAATCGACGAGACGGATCTCGCGCTCGCCGCCGGCGGCCGCGATGTAGATCGCGCGGTCGAGCACGTTACGGAGCTCGCGCACGTTGCCGGGCCAGTCATGAGAGGCGAGCGCACTGACGGTCTCGCGCGTGAGCGAGATGGCCGAGGCGCTCGGGTCGCGTTTGCGGGCCAGATCCAAAAATTGCTCGACCAGCGCGGGCACGTCTTCGCGGCGGGTGCGCAGCGGGGGCACGGTGATCGGCACGACGGACAAGCGGAAGTACAGATCTTCGCGGAACTTACCGCGCTCGACCTCTTCCTTCAGGTTGCGCTTGGTGGCGGCGACGATGCGGGCTTCGGCGTGCAGGGGCTTGTTTCCGCCCACGCGCCGGAATTCTCCCGATTCGAGGACGCGCAAGAGCTTGGGCTGCACGTCGAGCGGCAGCTCGCCCACTTCGTCCAAGAAAACCGTGCCCCGGCCGGCGATTTCGAATGCGCCTTGGCGCGCGGCGACCGCCCCGGTGAACGCGCCGCGCTCGTGCCCGAACAGCTCGCTCTCGATCAGGTTGTAGCTGACCGCGCCGCAGTCCACGACGACGAACGGCTGCTCTTTGCGCGAGCTGATCTGGTGAATCGAGCGCGCGAGCACGTCCTTGCCGGTGCCGGTCTCGCCTTCGAGCAGGACCGAGGCGTCCGTCGGCGCGATGCGCTCGAGCACGCCGAAGATCTGGCGCATCGATAAGCTCGTCCCGAGCGCTTCACCGAAGCTCGTGGCCTCGCTGGGCAAGACTTGAGTACGATTGGGCTCACCGCGCAGCAAGAGCTCGACACTGCCGACCACGATCGTTGAGCCGGACTCGATGACGGCTTCGCGCACGGCGGTGCGGCCGACACGCGTGTGATTGGTCGAGCCCAAGTCGCGCACGATGATGCCGAGTGGCGTGCGCTCGAGCTCACAGTGGTGGCGCGATACGGTATCGTCCGGCAGCACCAAGTCGTTGTCGGCGGCCTTGCCGACGGTGAGCCGGGTGCCGAGCTTCACGCGCTTACCGCGTGCGCTGCCCGAGACCACGACCAGCAATAGCTCGTCGGATTGGCCGCCAAGCAGCGGCTGCGCCTTGGTCGCGATCTCAGTGGATTGAACGGGGTGAGTCACTCGAGGACACTCGCGCTGGCGGAGAGTGCAATCATCGTCTCGCCACCTTCAAGGTTAACGCGCCGCTCGACCGTTGTCTTCAGCTCAGAACTCGAGATCGACTTTTCGGCGTTGGATTCGGCGTTTACGGCCTCTTGCTCCTGGCCCCGCTGCTGCTCGTTCCGGACCGGCTCCGATTCGATCACCATGGTGACGATGTAGTTGCCGTTCGGCAGGCGGGCGTGCTGCCGAATTTGCAGGGGCGGCGGGTCTTTGAAGCTCACGGTCACCCCACCGCTCGGCTCTTTGCTGCCGGGCACCTGCCACGAGACACTGAAGCGTTGCGCGTTGGGAAAGCTCGAGCCGAGGGGGAAGATCAAGATCTGATCGTGGGGCAGGGTGCGCATGACCTGCCCGCCCACGAACACGGCGCCGCCCACCACGATCGCTCGCGTGACCAGGCGTCGACCGAAGCTGCCCTGTGCGAGGTACTTACCGATCAACGCCCGACCCGTTGCGGCGCGCCGGGCGCTGGCGCGCTGTGCGCCGGTACTGCAGCGCTGTGCGCGGCGGGCGGCGCCTTCGCGGCCGACGCGCCCGCGCTCGCTTGCGCCGTTGCAGCGCCCATCACTTGCTGCATGCGGTTCAGATCCAGCATGCGAATCAACGCCACCAAACGCGCGACCGTGGCGTCAGGCAGATTGAATGCCGGCATGCGCCCGCGCCCTTGATGGATGGTCGCCGCGATCTGCTCGTCAGTCACCGTGGCTTGCCAATCAGGACGCGACAAGTCCGAGGCGTGCACGAGCTGACCTTGCGGGCCGTCACCGCGGCCGAGCGAGCCGTGGCAGCTCGTGCAGTTTTGCTGCCAGGCGACGATGGTCACGTCGTCGAGGCCGTGCCCGGGGTTGCCCGTGCCGGCGTCCGTGACCTGCACCTGGTCTGCGTTCGGATTCTCGGTGTGATCGTGATCGGTTGCGCGCCAGGGCCGCAAGTCAGACGGCGTTTCGTTGCACGCGAGTGAGAGCGCCGCACAGGCGAGGAGCAGGGCGAGGCGTTGGATCCGACCGGGCATTTTGGCCCCTGCAATAGCACGCTTTGGCGTCACAAAACACGCGCGGCCGGTACTGGACCGGCCGCGCGCGAACGGGCTCTGTGCTGGCCTGGGCACGCTCACGCGCGCCGCGTGCCGAGCCTATCGTCTCACTCGCCGAAGACTTTGCCGCCGCCGGTCGGGTCGAGACCCAGGTACTTCTTGCCGCCGATTTCCGCGATGCGGAACTCGGTGCGGCGGTTCTTGGAGCGGCCTTCTTCGGTGGTGTTGTCGCCGATGGGCTTGGTCTGACCGAAGCCGACCGCGAGCAGGCGCTCCTTCTTCACGCCCTTGGCGATCGCCGCGTTCTTGACGGTGAGCGCGCGCGCACCCGAGAGCGCGATGTTCGAGTCCGGCGTGCCGGTGTTGTCGGTGTGGCCTTCGATGCGCAGCTTCGTGATCTTCGGATTTTGATCCATGAAGGTCTTCAGCTGGTCGACCACGGCGTCGCTGCCGCCGCCGGCCTTGAAGTTCGCCGAGCCGGTGTCGAACTCGATCTGACCGGGGATCTGCACGCTGTCGCCCTTGACGACGACGGCCGTGGGGGCAGCCGGAGCGGGCGGGGGAGGCGCGGGCGCCGCGGTCTCAGCGGGCGGCGGCGGAGGCGGGGGCGGGGGAGCAGGCGTCGTCGGCGCGGCTGCCGGCTCCGAACCCGCCTGGAAGGAGGCATGGCAGCCGGAGAGCGCAGGCGCCACGAGGGCGGCGCTGGCAAGTGCAATCACGAACGCGGACTTTCCAAACATTTTTGAATCTCCTCCACTAACTCTAGTTGGTATCGGCTACGCCAATGTGCGGGCGGTTTCCCCTGACTGAAGCGGAAACCGGTAGTCCAAGTCCCCCGCAACGCGCAAGGGCACGACCGGTGCAGGCTGCAATCCTCGGGCGCAACGGGGGGATAGACGAGGCTTGGGGCGGTTCTGTTCAACCGCGAATGTTTGCTATTCGTCGGATTGTGTCGGTCGATCGGCCGATGCCCTGGGTGAGGGCGAGCACCGGTCGGGGCGCACCCGACAAGCGGTTCGCTGCGCCAGTGCCGAGGAGTGGTAAGGCAGGGGTTCGTGGCTCGCGAGTTCGTTCATTTACATGTCCATTCTCAGTACTCGTTCCTGACGAGCGCTGTGAAGCTCGACTCGCTCGCCAAGCGCGCGAAGGAGCAGGGCATGCGCGCGATCGCCCTCACCGATCACGCCAACATGTACGGCGCGATCCGCCACTACAACGCGGCGCGGAACAATGGCCTTACACCGATCCTCGGCTGCGAGGTAAACGTGGTGCGCAAGGACGCCTCGGCGTCCTTCGACCACTTGGTGCTGCTGGCCGCCAACAAAGAGGGCTACCAGAACCTGATTCGGCTGGTCTCCGAGGGACACCTGCGCTCAGCGAGCCAACACGGCGCCGCGATCACCACCGCGCAGATCGCCGAACGCAGCAAGGGGCTGATCGCGCTTACCGGCTGCTTGGGTGGCGTCGCGGCCCAGCGCATCCTCGAGTACGGGACCGACAGCGGCGCCTCCGTGCTCGGGGAGCTGAAGGAGATGTTCGAGCCGGGGCACGTGTTCGTGGAGCTCCAGGACCACGGTTTTCCCGAGCAATCGGTGGTCAACGACACGCTGGTGAAGGCGGCCGCGAGCCTCGACTTGCCGCTCGTCGCGACCAACGACGTGCACTTCATGAGCAAGGAAGATGGCCAAGCGCACATCTACTTGGAGTGCGTGCGCCAAGGCCGCACCTTCGCCGAAGCCGAGCCACTGCATCATGGCAGCTTCGAGATGTACCTGAAGAGCCAGGCCGAGATGGTGCAGACCTTCTCCGCGCTGCCCCAGGCGATCGACAACACCCTGCTCGTGACCGAGATGTGCTCGGGGCTGAAGCTCGACCTCGGTCAGCCGATGCTGCCGCGCTTCAAGGTGCCTGAGGGCTACGACACCGACGGCTACTTCCGGCACGTGTCATTGCAGGGCCTCGAGCAGCGCTTCGCCGAGTTTCGCGCGCTCAACAAAGTCGTCGATGAGGCCGTTTACCATCAGCGGCTACAGCGCGAGCTCGATGTGATCGTGGGCATGAAGTACCCCGGGTACTTCTTGATCGTTTGGGACTTCATTCGTGAGGCCAAGGCGCGCGGGATCCCCGTCGGACCGGGCCGCGGCTCCGGTGCCGGCTCGATCGTGGCCTATGCGCTCGGAATCACGGATCTGGATCCGCTGCCCTACAATTTGCTGTTCGAGCGCTTCCTGAATCCAGAGCGCGTGAGCATGCCCGACTTCGACGTCGATTTTTGCATGGCGCGTCGCGACGAGGTCATCAAGTACGTCTCGCAGCGCTACGGCGAAGAGAGCGTCGGGCAGATTGCGACCTTCCAGAATCTCAAAGCGCGCAGCGTGATCAAAGACGTGGCGCGCGCGATGGGTATGCCGGCCCAGGAAGCCCAGCGCATCGCCAGCCTCGTGCCCGACAAGGGGCAGGGCAAGACGTACACGATCGAGGAAGCGCTGGAGGTCGAGCCCAAGCTCAAGGCGCTCACGAGTGATCCGCGGATCGCGGAGCTGATTCGGCAGGCCAAGAAGCTCGAGGGCCTCACGCGGCACGCCGGCATGCACGCGGCCGGCGTGGTGATCAGTGAAGGACCGCTCGCCGATCATGTGCCGTGCTTCAAGAGCGATTCGACGATCGTCACCCAGTACGACAAGGACGACGTCGAAGCCGCGGGCCTGGTCAAATTCGACTTCTTGGGGCTGAAAACGCTGACGGTGATCGACATCGCCGAAAAGCTGGTGAACGCGCGGCCGGACCGCAAAGGCAACCCGCTCATCCTCTCGAAAATCCCGCTGGACGACAAAGAATCGTACGCCCTCGTGGCCAGCGGCGAAACCACGGGTGTGTTCCAGCTCGAGTCGAGCGGCATGCAGCAGCTCTTGCGCGGCCTGAAGCCGGACTGCTTCGAAGACATCGTCGCCGCCGTGGCGCTCTATCGCCCGGGCCCGCTCGGCACGGGCATGATCGACGACTTCATCGCCAGCAAGCACGGCAAGAAGGCGATCCGTAAGCTTCACCCCTTGATCGACGACGTTCTCGCGCCCACTTACGGCGTGCCCGTGTATCAGGAGCAGGTGATGCAGATCGCCCAGCAGCTCGCCGGCTTCTCGCTCGGCGGCGCAGACTTATTGCGCCGCGCGATGGGTAAGAAAAAAGCCGAGGAGATGCAGAAGCAGCTCAAAGCGTTCGTGGAAGGGGCGCTCGCCCGCGGCGTGAGCGAAGAGCAATCCACCGCGATTTTCAACGAGATCGAGGGCTTTGCGTCGTACGGCTTCAACAAGAGCCACTCCGCGGCTTACGCGCTGATTACGTACCAAACTGCGTATCTCAAGGCGCACTACCCGTGCGAATTCTTTGCCGCGGTAATGACCGCGGACAAGGACAAGATCGAAAAGGTGGTTCGTACGATCGCCGAAGCGCGGGCTTGGGGCGTGGCGGTGCTGCCGCCCGACATCAACCTGAGCGAGACTGATTTCTCCGTCGTGTACACGCACCCGCGCGGGGACGGCCCGATGCGCTCGGCGGGCCGCTTGCGCGATCGCCATGGGCCGCAGGTGCGTTTCGGCTTGGGTGCCGTGCGCGGCTGCGGGGAGGCCGCGCTCGAGACCATGTTCGAAGTGCGCAAGAACACCGGGAAATATCGCGATCTGTTCGATTTCGCGACCCGACTCGACGCCAAGCGCCTGAACAAGGGCGTGCTGGAGTCCCTGGTGCAATGCGGTGCGTTCGATTCGGCGCTGGAGCCGATGGGCATCAGCCGCGCGCGTGCCTATGCGGCCATCGATCGCGCGCTCGAGCGCTCGCGTAGCGCGAGCCGCGATCGCGAGCGCGGCCAGGCCACGATGTTCGGCATGTTCGAGCAGAGCGCCTCGCGCTCGAACGACAACGGCAACGGCAACGGGCACAAGGCGTCCACGCCGATGGACGACTACCCGCCTGCGCCCGTAGAATGGGACAAGATCGAGCTCCTGAAGCGGGAGCGCGAGGCGCTCGGTTGCTACGTCTCGGGGCACCCGCTGTTTCGCTACCAGAGCAAGCTCGGCCGGCTGGGCGTCGTGTTTTCGACCAAGGTCTCCGGAGAAGATCCGTGGTCGATGGTCGCGATTGCCGGCATCGTCGAGAATTATCAGGAAAAGGTGTTCAAGAGCGGGACGGGAAAAGCCGCGTTCCTCGAGATCGAGGACATGTACGGGCGCGTCCACGCCAAAGTCCGTGGCGATCGCATCGACACCTACTCGCACCTACTCACGAGCGGCGATCCGGTGCTGATCACCGGCAAAGTGAGCTTCCCGATGACCGAGGAGCCCGACGAAGAGCGCGAAGCCACCGTGCTCGTCGACAGCGTGGAGCTTTTATCGGACGCGGCGCTCAAAGCCACACGCGCCGTGTCCATCAAGCTCGATGCCGACCGAACCCTGCGCCGTGACTTCGAGGCCCTGAAAACGCTGATTTTAGGCTCGCCCGGGCCGTGCCCGGTGGAGCTCGTGCTCTCGCTGGGTGAGGGCACTGAGGCCGTGCTCGACCTCGACGGCACCCGCGTCACGCCGAACGATGCATTCCTGGGCGGCCTGGAGCGCATGTTCGGGACTACCGTCGCTGAATTGCGCTGAGTCCCGTCGAGTCACGCGCGGCCTGACGCGGGTCTGGCGCTCTGATACGCTTTAGGCTCCGATGAAAGACGGCCGTTCGGAACTGGTTCGCATCGACGCGCAGGGGCAAGCGCACCCGATCGGGAACGTGGCTAGCCAACGTATGCGTGCGCGGGCCGGCGCCTACCGCATGCTCCCAGCGCCCAAGCACGTCGTCTTCATGCGCTTCACGGGCGAGGACGGCCGGCGGGATATCGAGGACGGCGCGATCGTGCGCCTATCCGGAGAAGTGACGGCCGCCGGCACTCTGTGCGACATCCTGGCGCTGGTCGCCCAAACCGGCTGGCGCGGTGAGCTCGTGGTGCTGGACGGCGACGACGAACGGTCGATCTTCTTCGAACAAGGCAACGTGGTCGGCGCAGTGACGAACGTGCGCGACGAGCGATTGGGCGCGGTGCTCTATCGCTTCGGCGTGATCACCGCCGAGCAGCTCGAGCAAATCGCCGAGCTCACGCAGAACGGCAAACGCTTCGGCGAAGCTGCCCTCGAGCTCGGCGTGCTCAAACAAGATCAGATCTATTCTTACATCGCCCGCCAGATCGAAGAAATCGTGTTCGCTACCATGACCGTGGGCGACGGCACCTTCTTCTTCTTGGACGGCTTCGACGATGCGCGGCTCGTCTCGCGCCACACCGTGAGCGCCAACGCGCTCTTGATGGACGGCGTGACGCGCATGGACGAGCTCCGCTACTTCCAGCAGAAAATCCCGTCGTCCGAGCACATCCCGTTCCGGGCCGAAAACCGCGGCACGCCCGGCGACGAGTTCAAAGTCGTGTACGGCGCGGTCGACGGCAAGCTCAGCGTCGGCGAAATCGGTCGTCAAACCGGCATCGGCGAGTTCGAAACCACCAAGAGCCTGTATGCGCTCGTGCAATCCCAGCACGTCACCATCCATCAGCCGCGCGTCAGTGGCGGCCCCACTTCGCTCGTGGCGGCGGCCAACGGCGCGCTGCGCGCGATCTTCGCCGCTGCTCAGCCCGCCAGCAAGGCGGAAGAGGTGCGCATGAACCTCGCGTCCTTCGCGGTCGGCGCCGGCGTGTACGACATCCTGTTTCGCAACGCCGGGCCCGACGCCAGCGGCGCCCTCGACCCCGAGATCGTCGCCGCGAACTCGGTGGTGGTCGCGGGCGGCGCCGATCAAGACAACCTGCTCCGCCAAATGCTGCACGAGTACGTGAGCTTCGCGCTCTTCAGCGCAGGCGCCGCGCTGGGCTCCGATGCCGAAAGCGGCCTGGTCAAGCAAGTCGCGCCCGCGCTCGCTGGCCTCAGGCCGCAGGGCTGAATTCGGCTTGGTTCGGCGTCTCGGACGGGTAGGGTGGCTCGCGCGGAACGAGGCCGAGCGCCTGATCGACCCGATGCAAGAAATAGTGGGCAAACGCTCAGCTTCGCGCTAAGTACGCCGCCCACGAGCGGTCCTTCGGGCCCGCCCGGGTCGATAGCTCAGCCGGTAGAGCAGTGGATTTTTAATCCATTGGTCCGGGGTTCGATCCCCCGTCGACCCACTGAAAAGACAAGCCCGCTCGTGAAGTGCGAGGGGCGGCGATCGGGATGGGCCGACACTTGCTCGTTCAAACACCAAGCAACTTCACTCGAATGTTGCCGAGCACCCCGACCACTTCGAGCTCACCACCAAGCGCACCAGGTCAAGCAAGCGAAACCGCTAGGCCGTCGCGGTGCTTGGGCTCGACGTAGTTACGGAGGGTCTCAATCGGGTTGTCCTCGCGGCGCTCGATGCGTGAGAGGGATGACTGCGTCACCTCGGCTTAGCTCGACCTGAGCTTGCCTGCCTCTTCGCGAAGCTATGGCCCCGCTACCGACTCGATTCCCGCACCAACTCCCGCCCACCCAAAAACAACGCCACCAATAACAGCCCAAGCCCGAGCAAGCTCAGCCGCAACCCGACGACCTCGAGCACCTCGCCTGTCGCCGCGGCGTAAATCGGATCCAAAATCGCGATCACGATGGCGGCGCCCAGCGTCGCGAAGGCGGGTCGCAAGCGCATCATCAAGGGGCGCTCTTCGGGCAGCTCGATCTCGACTTTCGCGACGAAGCCCGAGTCGAAGGCGGCGCCGGCCTCGGAGGAGGGCGGCGGGATCGAGCCCAGGGACGGCATGCGCGGGGGCGGCGCGGAGTTGCTCTTGTCCGGTGGTGGTGTGCTCGTGCGGGCGCGCGGTGGCTCGCTGCGGCTCGCGGTGGGCGGCGGTGGAGGGTTGGAGTTGCGGGTGCGTTGCGCGCCGCTGGGCGGAGAGCTGGGGCGGACGGCTTGAATGCGTTGTGAGCTGCTCGTGCGCTGCGCAGGTAGCTCTTCCGCAGGCAGGTCGAGATCGAGATTCAAACCGCTGCTGTGCGCCGTGTCGTCTAAATCGAGCACGGTGGGCTGCGAGATTTGGGGCGGTTGAATCACGTGTGCGCCGCTGGCTCGGCGTGGCACCGGTGCCGGGCCGAGGTCGAGATCCGGGACGTAGTGAGCGCCCGATACGTCGGCGCGGGGTGCGCTCGCCGTCGTGTCCGCGGGCACGGACGCCGGCACTGGGGCGCGCGCGGTGACACGCGCTTCTTCGGCCAGCGCGAGCCGGCGCTGGGAGGCCTGCGACGCGCTGACGGGATCGAACTCGAGATCGAGCGCTTGTGCGTGCTCGACGACCGGGCTCGGTTGCACTCGTGGCATGGATCCCGACGAACGGTGACGGAGCTCGACGCGTTCCACGCGCTGTCCGCCGCCGTCATCGGCTCGTGCGTCGCGCGGCAGTGCGCCCGTGCGTTCGTTGTCCGGCAATTGCAGGGCGGCCACGAGCTCGTTCCAGAAGATGCCCGCGTCGCGCTGGCGTGCTCGCGGATCCAGGGCCAAGGCGCGCGCGAATACGGCTTCCACGGCATCCGGCACCTCCACACCTTCATTGCGGGGCGTGGGCCGGCGTTGGGGATCGAGCGCGATGCCCATCATGGTCGCGGGCTCGCCCTCGATGATGGGGCGCGCCGCGAGCACTTCGACGAGGCACAGTGCGAGGCCCCAAACGTCGGTCCAGGGCCCCGTTTGGCCGTAGTGGCGCGGGGCCCATTGTTCGGGCGCGGCGTAGGCTGGTGTGAAGGCCATCGGCGCGTTCCCGTCTTGGCTCATGCGCCCGGCGACTTGGCTGGCCACGCTCTTCACTTTGCCGATGCCAAAGTCCAAGATCTTGACCACCTCTTCGCCCGCGACTTGCGCGACGAAGATGTTCTCCGGTTTCAAGTCGCGATGCACGATCGAGATCGCGCCTTCGGGGCCGGTGAAGTTGTGCGCCCGCTCCAACGCGCGCGCGATCGGCGTCAGCAGCCGCACCAGCTTGCGCAGCGGCACGGCGGGTAGGCCCTGACGATTGCGTTGTTGAATCAGCGCGTCGAGCGTGTGCCCTTCGAGCCATTCGAGCACCAGGTAGGGCACGAAGCGGCCGTCGGCGGCGTGAAACGCATCCACGTGCAGCGGGCGCACCACCGTCGGCAAGCTCGCCGAGAGCCGAAACAGGAGCTCGGCCTCGGCCCGGAACAAGTCCAGGAACTCCGCTTGTTGCTGCGGATTTTGCTGCGGAACTTTGAGCAACTTGAGCGCCACGGGGGCCCGAAAGCCACCGTGGTGCGCGCGATACACGACTCCGAAGCCGCCTTCGGCCACGACGGTCTCGACGTGGTAGGCGCCGGCGATCACCGTGCCTACGATTCCGAATACGTCCTCGGCCATCCCGCTCAGTTTTGATCGATCGCGATCCCGAGTTGCCGACGCAGCTTGAAGTAGCGCTCGCTGGCGGCGTAGCCGAGCAAATCTTTGCCCAGCTCGCCATCGGGCCCCTCTTCGGGTGCGAGCAGCGCCAGCGCGGTCGCGATGTCGTTGCTGAGCACGAAGGCTGCGCGACAGGCAGTCTTGTCTGCCGCGCTGCTCCAGCGCTGTAGATTGGTTCTGCCGCCCTCTTCGACGAAGCGCAGGAAGCAGCCGCGCAGGGCGTCCACGTGCTGGGCTTCGAGCATCGGTTGGATGGCTTGGGCAATCGGCGCCACACGGCGCTTCATGTCTTCGGCGATCGGCAAACCGGGATTGCCGATCGTCAATGCTGCCAAAAACAAGTCCTCTAGGTCCGGCACGCCATTGAACAGCGTTTTGACGAACAGCTCCTGGCGATAGCCCGACAGGTGGCGGCCGACGAGGAATGCGTGCTCGAGCTGGGTGCGCCCGGACAGCACGCGCTGTCCCACGGAGGTGAACGGCGGCACGCCCGGAATCAACGCATAGCCCGCGTCCCGCTCCTTCTCGATGTAGATCGGCGGCGCAGCCAAGCCCAAGATCGCCGCCGCCCAGGGCACGGCGCGCACGGCGGTGACGGTGGCTTTGGTCGGATCTTGCTTGGCCGTCGGCGGCGGTTGATGGAGCTTCTTGTCGCGACGCAGCGCCGTCACGCGTCCGACCAAGACAGCTGGAGCGATCAGACTGAAGATTTGTCCGGTGAGCACTTCTTGCTCGGGGTGAAACAACAAATCGGTCCAAGCGTTGGCAGATACGCTGGCGCGCGGCGCGATCAAGCCCTGCGTACGAAACTGTTCGACGAGCGCGCGTTCTTCGGGATTTGCCGCGTTCAACGCGCAGAGCACCTGCGCCACGCAGAAGCGACGGTCCTTCTCTTGGCGCGCGGAATAGATTCGGCTCAGTGCGCGGTAACTCTCCGGGTTCTTCGGATCGCGCCGGGCGCGACGCCAGATTTCTTCCGGATCTTCGCTCGCGTCTTGAGCCGCGCTCTCGAAGTCCGAGAGGTCGACCTCCACGTTGATCGCGGCGTGCGCCTTGCGCAGCTCGCTCTCCAGCTCCTTGACGCGCGCTTCGAGGACCTCGATTCGTTTCAAGAGCAAGATGCGGCCGGCGTCGCCCTCGGCCTCCACGCGCAGCGGAGAAAGCGATGGTGCTGATTCCTCGTAGTGCTCGATGATTTGTACGCGGTGGCGGGTCTGATAGGCGGCGACCATGGCCTGTTCCAGGCGCAGCAGGCGCTGCGGATCGAGCCCCAGGTTGTCGGCCGCTTTTTCCAGGCGCGAGCGCTCTTCGGGCGTGATCACGCCGTCGGCCAGCGCTTCGGCAAACAGCTCTTCGTATTGGGTCTCGAGCGGCCCGAGCCCGAACCCACCGGATACTTCACCTGCCACGAAACCTGCGCCATGCTCGAACCCCGGCGCCACGCTGCCCATGCTCATTTCGCTACCTCCGTAGAATGCTCACTTTCCTACCCTTTCTTCGCGCGGTAAAGGCGCCCGCCCGAAGCATTGGAGTTTGTGCGCTGTTCGGGCTCGCGCCGCTGCTCAGCGCATCGAGCTCGGGCTGCGCGCGTGGGGAAACGGTTCACGCGCTCCCGGGCCCAGCCACAGGCCCGCAGCCTGCGTTTACCGCCAACTCCGCGACTAGCGCCGGTCTCCACACGGAGCTGCCACCGGATGCGGGCGCAGCCGTTGCTACGGGGGGGGCTCTTGCCGCGAGCAGCGGCGCGCCGCTGCTGCAGCTCGACATCGATCTGCCGTACCCGGTCGATGCTCGCCCCCGCTCCGCGAATCCGATGCAAGCGGCCGCGGAGGACGAAGAGCTCGCGCGCTGGAACCTCGGCGGCAGCGCCGATCCGAGCTCGCCTTCGAGCAATGCGAGCTATCACCCGGGAACGCGCGTGGTGGTCGACACACGGCAGGCCAAGCTGCGCCCGGGTGCGGTGCGCGGGCCCGCGCCGCGCGGCCTGACGCTCGCCCGCGTGCAAGCCACGGCGCGCAGCCGGGGCTACTGGCCGTTCCGGCTGTGCTTCGAAGCCGGCCAACGCCAGAAGAAGAGTGACGGCGGAGAGACGCGCGTCGCCTTCACCATCGGCACGCATGGCCACGTGCGCGCCGCGCGCCTGCTCGATTCGCACCTCGGAAATCCGAGCAGCGCCGCGTGCCTGGTACGTGAAGTGCTCAAGCTCGAGTTCAGTCCGCGGCCACCGCGGGCAATGGCCATGGTGGCCTCGATCAAGATTTGGCCGGGCGATGCTGAATTGCCGAGTGCGCCCGAGCCAAGCGCCGTGAGCCTGCCGCCGGGTGGCGCGTTCGATCCGGTCGCGATGCGCGCGCGGGTGCTCGACAAGCGAGTCGCGCTCGAGGCCTGTTTCAGCGATGCGCGCCGCGCCGATCCCAAGCTCTGGGGTCGCCTGGCATTGTCGGTGATTTTGGAAATGGACGGCAGCGTGCACCGCGTGAGCGAGGTGGAGAGCCATTTCCCCAGCTCAACGGCAACCCGATGCGCCCAGATCCTGCTCTCGAGCGTGCTGTTTCCGAGCGTGGACGGCAAACCGTTCACTTTCGTCGTGCCGTTGCGACTCAGCCCCGATAAAAACGCAAATGCGACTCAGCCGAGCCCGGAAGAAGATCCGAGCCCGGCTGAAGGCACTAGCGACGACGCGGGCGTCGACTAGTTACGGCGCGCCGGATGCTCCCGCATCACTCGGCGGCACACTGGGGGCACCGCCTTCACCGCCTGCGCCGTCCGGGCACGAGGTGATCTCGACGCTGCCCGTGACATCTGGGGCGCACAGGCCGGGCGCGCCCAGGTCGTCGACGAAGCTCTGCTGAGCCGAGGTCCAGGCGCGGCACAGATCACCCGGGAACGGGCAATTGTCGGTGCAGTCGCACTTCGGAAAGCAGTAGCCCAAGTCGAGCAAACCAAAGGTGTCCGAGAGCGCACCGAAGCAAACGCCGCCCGGTACGGTACCGTTGTAGCCGCAATCGAGCAGGCCAGCGCAGAACTCCGCGCACACGCCCTTTGCCGGCTTCACGCCGTCGGCCGTGGTGCGAATGCAGAAGCCTTCGCAGTTGTTCGAGCCGGCCACCGTGGCCCCAGTAGTGGCGTCCGTGGTGGCGGGGGTGCACGCGGTGCCCACGGGATCACCCGTTGGCTTGGTCTTGGAGCACAACCCGCTGCCCTTGTCGCAGTACAGACCGGTCCCGCACTCGGCGTCGGAACGGCAGAGCGGCAGGCAGAACGGGTCAGGGGTCGCCGACGTGGACAGGTCGACACAAGCAAAGTCACCGCGGCCTTGGCACTTGCTAGCAGCGGTGGTGTCGTCACCGCCTTGCGCGCAGCCGTCCAAGCAGAAAAGCTTGGGAGCAGCGGTCGTGCCGAAGTTGAAGCAATCCGACCCGGGCTCCACCGCGGTGCAGTCTGTCGTCGTCGTGCAAGCCAAGGTGCACAGGCCGCCCGCGGGGCCGCCGCCGCTGAGCTCAGTGCTGCTCGCCGTCAAACACACCATGCCGGTGCCGCAGGCCTTGTCGTTCGTGCACGGGCTGCCGAGGTTCGAGATCGGCGTGTTCGGGTCGGAGCCTCCGCTGATGCCGGCGGTGCCGGCCACCGTCGCCGACCCCGCGCGACCCACGGAACCGCCGCGCCCCGCGCCGGAGAGGCCGCTCGAGCCGCCGTCCCCGATGACCGCGCCACCCGCGGTGTTGCCGCCGGTCCCTTCGTCGCTACCACAGCTGGCTGTGGCCGCGATCGTCGCGACGCCCATGATGAAGAGAGAGAACCAAGTGCGAGCTTTGACCACGAAGCCTCCTAAGGCGCTGGCACGCAGCGCTGGGGTAACATTAGTTAAGGTTTCACCCGATTGCCCGAGCAGCGCAAGACCAAAGTCATTGTGGGCTCCGCGTCTTGCTCGTTGAGCTCGTTGAGCTCGCTCGTCGATTTGGGGACACAAAAAGTGATCGACTCTTCGAGCACAAACCCACGAGCCACTATCTCAGTTTAAGGGTAGCCCGGGTGAAGACTGTGCGCCTCACCAAACCGAAACGAAGACCCTTGCCGAAACGGGTCAGAAAACCAGCTCACTCATGAACCACGAGTAACGTGGGTGCCCCTGTCGAAGGCTGCCAACGCACTGCATGCCAGCCAGCCGGTAGCCGCGGCTCACTGAAATCAAACAGCCATTTGCCGTCAATTGGCGACACATTGATGCACCCGCCGCTCTGCAAGTTGCCCCAGTTGTCGTGCCAATACGCGCTGTGAATCGCATACGGTTTTTGAAAATTTTGCGTCCAGGGCACATCTGAATGCGTGTACTCGCCCGGCGCCTGCATCGTGACCGTGGCCAACTTGCCCGATATGGGAAACGTGCCGAGCGGCGTCGCCGCGATCTCCAGCGTGTTTTTCCCCTCCTGCGGGATTCCGCCACGGCCCGCGGAAACGAGCGTTGCGTAAACGGGCCGCGTGCCCTTGAACGCCAAGAGCCAGCCGCCCAGCACGCTGACTTCGAGCCACGTTTGTTGCGCGTTCTTTGCGGCCAGCGGCGTGTGATCGGTTTGTCCCACGTGAGCACCCCAAGGGGTGACCGAGCGCGGCACCGGCAACACCGCCTCACGCTCACGCACCCAAACGCTGCCCGCGCGCGTCTCGAAGTAACGCTCGCCGCGTTGCACCTCGACGCGCGAGCCGAGCGCCACCACCTCGTGCAGTTGGAAGCGCTCTTCGCTCTTCTCGAATTTACCCGCCTCGTTGCGCCGATACTTGCGGCTATTCGGATCGCGAAAGAAGGCGAGCGGCAGATCGAGCGCAGGGCCGAGCTCAACGCCGTGAAACGTGATCTCCGGATACAGCGTGACTTGCTCCTTCTTGAGCCACAGCAAGTCCGCGCTCATCAGCCACGGTTGACCATCGACGACTCGTTCATCGGCGTAAGCGATCGTGGACAGCGGCAGCAAGCGCCGCCGCGGCTCATGAAAAAACGCTGGGAGCGCCGGCCACGACGGCTCGCTGCCCGGCACTTGCGAGACCAAGCTCGCACCGATCGACTCCGCGTAGCGATGCGGTGCCGCTTGCTCCAAGCGCGGCGCATAGTGCGCGACGGCCTGGTACACCGGATCATCCGCGGCCAGCGTCGCTTGCTTGTCGTCCACGCACACGAAGCCCATCGGCTCGATCGCATAAAACGTCGCGCACCCCGGCCCGCCCTGCGGCGCCGTGCTGCGCAGCTCCACGGACGCACCAAACCAGAGGAAGCCGAGCCAATCGGCATTCACGTCGGGGCGGGGACGGACGAAGACGAAGCGGTTTTTGATGTAGACGCGCGGTTTGTCGGAGACCGCTGGTGGAGACGCGGACGGGGCGGGGGACAGCGCGCTCGAAGCAGGAGGTGCGGCCGACGCCAACGGGCTCGGCACGCTCGACGCGGAGCGCGCGGCACTCGACGCGCTGGTCGACGCCCTGACGGGCTCAGGGCTCGAACAGGCGCAGAGCGACAACGAGGCCAGGACAGCCAACTGGGCATTCGGTCGCACTCCGACGACTATACCCCGGGCGATGCTGGTTCGTGACTCGCGACGCCCGCGTGCCGAACGGCATCGCCCTGCTGCGACCACGCTCGGTCATTTCTCTGCTGCGCCCCCGATGACACGCAACGAGCTCGAGTGCGCGCTCAATGACCCCGCTCAAGTGATCGGAACAGCCAGCAGCGCCGAGCACAGCGCAGCTTCGGGCGTGAACCGAGCGAGCGCGGCACCGAGCGCCTCCGCGCCAGGTTCCTGACGCTTTACAAAACTCCACCGCGTCAGGTCTCTGACGCGCCGTAACTCGGCCGCCTCGGTGTGACGCCGGTGCCAGGTCGGCTGGAGCGGTTCCAGCAAGGCCCGACGGCCAAGTGCGCGAAACTACGTCCGGCGCCTCGCTCACGCTTGGAATCCGAAAGCGCCAGAAACCTGGCACAGCTTTCGCAGTACGCAGGGCCAACACGCCATGATCCACTCTTCCAATCCCCCCGGCTTCCCCTCGCGCACCGAAATGCTCATGAGCCGTGCGCGCCGCGCGCAGCAACGCGGGGAGCGCCGTCAGGCGTTGGTTGCCTTGCGCGAAGCCACGCTGCTCGCCGAGACCGACCCGAAGCTATGGGCGCTCTACGGATCGGCGTGCGTGAAAGCCAACCGCCTGGAAGAGGCCGAGCGCGCGTTCGGTCAGGCCTTGTACCTGCGCCAACGCCAGCACGACACCGGTCGAGCCAACACGCTGCGCGGTGTCATCGCACGGCTTGGCATCGGCCGCGCCGCGTAACCGCTCAGGCGGTCGGAACCAGGACTTCGGCGAACACGAGCGCCGAGCCCGTGAACGAACGCAGCGTATTGCGCGTACAGAACGGGCAAGCCCAGCCCACATCGAAGCGCTCACGCTCGGCACCGATCGAGTTCGCTGGGGCAGGCAGCTTCAGCTTGCGTGCGTCGACCGCCCAGCCACGCAGCGCGACCCGCTGCTCATCCAGCTCCGCGCTCAAATGCGCCTGGCACTCACACCTCGATTGGACCTTCGCTACCTTCATCGCCGGCATTCAGTACCGGTTGAGGTCGGGCGGGTCAAGCGTCCGGACGGGCAGGGAGGGCGGGACCGCAAACAGCCGCCGATGCGAGGCCTTTTGCTGGACCTCGTTCGATTTTTCGCTCGCATCGTACGACGGAGCGACTACAGTGGCGGTGTTTCGCGGGAATAGCTCAGTTGGTAGAGCACGAGCTTCCCAAGCTTGAGGTCGTCGGTTCGAACCCGATTTCCCGCTCCGCGAAGACGAGAAGAGGCCGATAGCAAACAGCCATCGGCCTTCTGTCGTTGGGACGTCTGGCCCGACTCGCCCCTCGAGTAAGACGCCAACGTAACGCTTCTGCAACCCCGGCGAGGGCACCTAGACGCCCTCGCCACGCTCTGCTTGATTCTCCCGCGATGACCGAGCGAGAGGCAGAGCTCGAGGCCAACGAGCAGCACCCGGGGTTCGCCGCGCAGGCGAGCTTCGTCGACGGCAAGTTCCGCATCCGGCTCGTGCCGCCCGCGGGCGCGCTGGGAGTCGATCGCGCGTCGGGTGAATTCGAGGAGTTCGACGACTCGCTGCAGGGCGAGGGCAGCACGTTCGAAGAAGCGCTGGCAGACCTCGCCATGCGGCGGGCGTTCTAGAGCGGGACCTCCCGGAGCCGCTCGCGGCAGTTCTTACTGAGCCTTCGGCGAGGAGTCGTCAGCGGGCTCTGCGGGGGCGGCTTTGGCGGCGACGCTGGGCTTGGCCGGCGTCGCGGCGACGCCTTTGGTGGCGTTCGATTTGTGGCCGTGGTGCTTGCCCTTTTTCTTGGTGGGGGCCGCTTCCTTGTGGGCCACGCTGTGGCCGTGCTTGGTGCTGGCTTTGGTCGAAGCCAGGGCGGAGGCGGGCAGGGCGACGAGGCCGAGGGCGAGGACGGCGCGAGCAAAAACGGTGTTCATGGGAGCTCCTTGGGTTCGAGCCTTACAGCAGGGGCGCGGGTGCGAGCAAATTATGAGCGAAACGCGGCGAGAGTTTGACGCGCTGGAGTTTGCGGGCACGTTTCGTGATTGGATGGCGGTCGCGCATGCGTGCTTCTTCGCTCGGGCCTTGGCTGTGTCTGGTGTTGCTTGCCGTGTCCGATTGCAAGCCGCCGAAACGTCACTTGCCGAAGAAGGCGCATAGCCACGCGCTCACGCAAGCGTCCGCGTCGGTGTCCGCGTCGGCATCAGCGCCGGCAGCGGCGAGTAGCATGCCACCGGTGACCGTGGCGGTGGCCGCGGCATCGGTTGCAGCGGGGCGGCCAGCGCGTAGCGCGCTCGAGCGGCGTGAGGCGTGTGAGTTCAAGAAGGGCGATTTGCCGGATAAGACGTTGGCCGCGGGTGACCCGCTCGGGCAGCGCATTCCGATCGATCACTTCGTGATCGTGATGCAGGAAAATCGCTCGTTCGATCATTACTTCCAGGAGCTGCCCAAGTTCGGGCAGCCCGACGCGGACGTGGCCCCGCCCGGCTACCAAAACCACGACTCGTACACCGATCACGACATCAAGCCGTTCCATCAGACATTATTGTGCGGGAAGGACACGCGTCACGATTGGAACAGTGCCCACGCGCAGTTCGGTGAGGGGAAGATGGACGGCTTCGTCGACACGAGTAATCCGAAGGGCAAGCGCGCGCTCGGCTTTTACGACGCGGGTGATATTGGCTATTACTACGCCTTGGCGAACACGTTCGCGATCGGCGATCGCTACTTCGCTTCGATCCTGGGGCCCACTTGGCCGAACCGGATGTTCTTTCACTCGGGCACGACGTTCGGTCACATCGGCAACACGGCGCCCAAAGAGGGGTTCCCTGAGCAATCGCTGTTTCACCAGTTGTCTCAAAAGGGCATCGAGTGGGTCGTGTACGCAGAGGGCATGACCTTCGAAGAGAAGATTTTCACACACCTGCACGACATCAAGGGTGATCATTTCAAGGATTTGGACGGTTTTTTCGCAGACGCGAAGGCGAACACCTTGCCGGCGTACACGTGGATTGAATCGACTTATGGCGGCCCGGATGCGACCGACGAGCACCCGCCGGCGGACGTGCAGCTCGGTCAGCAATTCGTGGCGCGGGTGATCGATGCCTTGATGAAAAGCCCGGCTTGGGCGCACTCGGCGCTGTTCATCATGTACGACGAGCCGGGCGGCTTTTACGATCATGTGCCACCGCCGCCGGCGTGCCCGCCGGATGACATCGAGCCGCTACTCGAGAAGCGGCACGTGAAAGCGCGCTTCGATCGCTTGGGTATGCGCACGCCGTTCATCGTGGTCTCGCCCTTTGCAAAGGCGCATTACGTGTCGCATCAAGTGTTCAGCCACAGCTCGGTGCCGCGCCTGGTGCAAGCGCGCTTCGAGCTGCCCGCGCTGAGCGCGCGGGACGCGAATTCGTCGGTGCCCTTCGATCTGTTCGACTTCGAGCACCCGCCGTTTTTGACCCCGCCGAGCTTGCCCGCGCCGGTCGTGGACGTGATGGCGAGCAAGGTCTGCCACGCGAAATTCCACAAAAAGAAGCCCGCGGGGAAGACGGTCGACGTGCCGGATTACGGCACGCCCGCGCCGCCAACGAGCGATCCCGAAGGGCCCGAGGAAGAGCCGGAGACGGCGCCAGACGGCACCCCGAGCGGCAGCTAGTACGAGCGCTGGGGCACGCTACGACGCGCGTCGCGCTTGCTGGTGCAAGGTCTCGTGCACGGCGTCGCGCAGCTCGTCACAGTCGAAGGGTTTGTCGAACACGCGGCTCGCGCCCAGGCGCAGCGCGCGCAGGTGTGTGGTCTGGTCCCCAAAGGCAGTGATCAGGATCACCGGCGTTTCCGCGACGGTGCGTTGCAGCTTGCTGAGCACGTCGAACGCGGTCAGCCCGGGCATCCGCACGTCTGACACGACCAACGAATATCCGGTCGAGTCACCAGAGGATTGTGCGCTGAGCAGCTCCCACAGCTCGTTGCCGTCACGCGCCTCGACGACCTCGTGACCGTCGGCTCGGAGCACACAGGCGAGCAGCTCGCGCAGCTCGAAGTCATCCTCGGCGAGCAGCAAGCGCGCGGGTGACCGTCTCGACTCGAGCTCTGCTGTGCCGCTTGCCTCCGGTTTGCTCATGGGCCGTCCTTTCGCGAAACGAGGCTAAGCCAGCCAGGTTTCGCGAAACGATCACGAGTGATTCAGCACGTCGTATGCCAGCGTGCATTCCCGGGAGATGCGGCAGATCGTTGCCGCGAGCGAGAGTACTTTCGCCCCGAAATGGGGCGAAAAGGGGCGCGAACGGACGGCCCTGATCAGCTCGCGTTGCGCTCGGAGCCGTAGCGATCGAGCTTTCGATACAGGGTCTTGCGGTCCAGGCCGAGCACCTGCGCGGCGAGCGTCTTGTTGCCGCCGACCGCCTCCAAAACTCGCAAAATGTAGCGCTTTTCGACCTCTTCCATGGGCACCAGCTCGGTCGGATCAGTGGCTGCCACGAGCACGTGCGAGGTGCGATAGGTGCGGATCTTCTCCGGCAAGTCTGCAACACCGATCGATTCGTTGCGGGTCAAGGCGACCGCGCGCTCCATGCAATTGGCCAATTCTCGCACGTTGCCAGGCCAGGCATAGGACGACAGCTTCTCGGCCGCTTCCGGATCGAGCGAGCGCACGTCCTTCTGCGACTGAGCCGCGAAGTGCTCGAGGTAGTGCGTCGCGAGCAAGATCACGTCGGCGCCGCGCGCGCGGAGCGGCGGCAGCTCGACGTGAATCACGTTGATGCGGTAGTACAAGTCTTCGCGGAACTTGCGCTCTTCGATCGCCGTTTCCAGATCGCGATTGCTGGCCGCCACGACGCGTACGTCGATCGCGGTTTCGGTGTCGCCGCCCACGGGGCGCACCGTGCGCTCTTGCAGGGCGCGCAGCAGCTTCGGCTGCAAACCGATCGGCATATCGCCGATTTCGTCGAGGAAAATCGTGCCGCCCTTGGCTTGGACGAAAAGGCCGGGGCGCGCGTTGCGCGCGTCGGTGAAGGCGCCCTTGGTGTGGCCGAACAGCTCGCTCTCCAAGAGCTGCTCGGGCATCGCCGCGCAATTGATGGCCACGAAGGGACCGGTGTTGCGCTTGCTGCGACGATGCAGCGCGCGCGCGACGAGCTCCTTGCCGGTGCCGCTCTCGCCACTGACGAGCACGGTGGATTCCGACTCACCCACGCGCTCCAAGAGGTCATACACCTCTTTCATGGCCGGGCTTGCGCCGAGCAGCTCGTCGAAGCGGCGCGACTCGTCCACCGCGCGCTGCAGGCGTTGCACCTCACGGGTCAAGACGCCGTGCTTGACCGCTCGCTCGATGGCAATCGCCACCACGTCGATGTCGAAGGGTTTGGTGATGAAGTCATAGGCCCCGGCGCGGATCGCTTGCACCGCGGTTTCCATGCTGCCAAAAGCGGTGATGACGATCACCGGCAGCTCGGGGTGAGCTTCGATTGCCTTCTGACACAGCTCGAGCCCGGTCATCTCGCGCATGTTGATGTCGGTCAGCACGACGTCATACTCGTGCACGGCGAGCTCGGCCAATGCCTCGTGGGGGGAGGCGTGCCAGCGCGCTTCGTAGCCGTGTTGCACGAGCCCCTCGGCCAGCAGCTCACACATGCTCGTGTCGTCGTCGACGATTAGTACTTTGGCTTTCATGATGGATCCGGAAGCGGGAGGTAAACTTCGAAACGACTGCCTTCGCCGAGCTTGCTTTCGACGGTGATGAAACCACCGTGTTCTTGAACGATGCCGTAGGCTACGGCAAGCCCGAGCCCCGTGCCTTCGCCGACATCTTTGGTCGTAAAAAACGGCTCGAAAATCCGCTCCAGGGTCTCTTCGCCCATACCCTGGCCGTGGTCGCTCACGGTGATGCACACGAAGCCGGGTTCGGAGTCGCTGCCATTCGCCGGACCGTTCGGGTTGCCGGGCCGGCGAGCGCGCTGCGCGGTGCGCAGAGCGACTTCGACGTTGGAGCCTTCCGGGCTGGCCTGTACGGCGTTCACGACCAAGTTGGTCACGACCTGCTGGACCTGAGCGGCATCGGCAATCACGTCGGACACGGGCTCGCTGGAATCGAACTGCAAGGTCACGCGGCGCTTGTCGGCGATCGGGCGCAGCAGTGAGAGCGTGCTCGACGCGAGGTGATGCAGATCGACGGAGGCCTTGTTGGGCTTGCCCGCGCGCGCAAAGTCCAAGAGCTGTCGGATGATTTGCGCCATGCGTTGGCTCTGTTCCATGACGATGCGTGCGTTGTTCCGCACCGTCTCGTCCGTGGCCGGGTTTTGCGAGATCATTTTGGCCCTCCCAGAGACCACGTTGAGCGGCGTACCGAGCTCGTGTGCGATGCCGGATGCGAGCTTGCCGACCGTCACCAAGCGCTCGGCGTGACGCAGCTGTTGCAGGGCATGTACGCGGCCTGCGGTCTCCGCCACGAGGCGGGCATTGGCGTCCGAGAGCTTGCTGCTCATGGCGTTCATTTCACGCCCCAATTCGGCTATTTCGTCGTGCTGCGTGAGGTCGAGCACGGTGCCCAAATCGCCCGCGCCGATGCGACGAGCTTGGTCGACTAGGGCACGCACGGGACGGCCCACGATGCTGCTGCCGAGCGCAAACGTGAGGGCCGCGCACACCAGCGCCAAGCACAGCGCAGTGACGCCCGCGCGCAGGACGGTCGAGCGCACGTAGGCATCGCGCGGCTCGAGCGACTCCGACACTTCGAGCACGCCCGGGGTCTCTTCACCGAGCCGGACCGCGGCGTAGCTGTACAGCATGGGCGCGGGCTCCTCGACCTTGTCGTGCAGGGTAGGGCCGCCCTCGCGCACCCGGGTGAGGGCGGCTTGATCGATGTGCCGATCGCTCGCACTTCGGTCCTTGGGCACGAAGCGCACGCGCACGGCGCCTTCGGCCGCGTCGAGCTGCTCGAGCAAGCCCAGCGCGTGCGCGCGGCCGTCCACGTGCCAAACGCGCGCCATGGAGGCCGCCACGGCCTGCGCGTACAGCTCGTGATCGCGCGCCATGTCCGTCTCGAACAGCTTCACCTCGCGGTTGACCGTGAGGTAGCTTGAGATGGCCAAGATGGCCACGATGCCGCCAATCACGCCCAGCGTGAGTTTTCCAGAGATTCGCATGTGCCTCGCGGCGAGCAGCCAAGCGCCTTGTAGGCGTTTTTATTCCCGGCTGCCCGTCCGCGCCGCACCCGTGGCCCCGCCGGGCCCGCTAAAACGCGAATTCTAGCGGGGGAGGCTCGTTTTTTACTAAATATTCCAGCTGGGCTCGGAACTCGTCCGGCGTGGTTTTCGCCACGGCCGCGTACTTTTTGATCTCGGCCTCGTCCGCGAAATCGTCCTGCCGGAGGCGCAGCATGTAGCGGCGCGCGATCTTGTAATACTCCGTATCGACATCCACCATGCGCACGCGCGTACGGCCGGTCTCGGGGTCGAGCATGTCGGCGAACTTGATCGGCTTGAACTTGCCCTGTTGGATCGTGACCATCGCGCCAGAGCCGCCCTCGAGCAGGAACTTGGCCGCGCAATAGCCGAGGTCGCGCGTGTACTCCATGTCGAATGGGATCGGATCGGTGCAGCGCAGCTCGTAGCCGATGTCTTTGGACACGATAGTGGTTTTGATCCCGAAGGCCTTCAAGCGTTCCAAGACGCGGGCCTTGATGATGCGTCCGAAGTCGATCTCGGCGATGCGAATGTGGTCGTGCTCGTCACGCTCGACGTCGGCATACTGGGCGAGCTCTTCGGGATCGAGCCGCTCCACCAAGCCTTCGGCCAAGACGGCCACGCCGTCGGACCGTCCGTAGGCCAAGCGCTTGATGATCGCGCCGGCCAGGGTGTCGACCATCTCGCTCAACGGCACTTGTTTCGAGCTGAATTCTTCCGGAATCAGCGTCAGCGTGGCGCCCGCGGCCTTGCCGATGCCGAGCGCCAAGTGGCCCGCCTTGCGGCCCATGGCGACCACGAAATACCAGCGCGAGGTGGTCTGCGCGTCGACCAGCAAGTCTTTGACGATGCCGGTGCCGACGTGGCGCGCCGTCTGATAGCCGAAGGTCGGGATCCACTCGGGCAAGTCGAGGTCGTTGTCGATCGTCTTCGGAACGTGCACAACCTTGAGCGAGCCTTGTGAGTGCTCTGAAATACGCAGCGCCGAGAACGCGGTGTCGTCACCGCCGATGGTGATCAGCTGCGTCACACCGAGCTGCTTCAAGGAGCTCACCGTGGCGTCGAGCAGCCCCGGATCCTTGGTGGGGTTGGCGCGCGCGGTGCCGAGCGTCGAGCCGCCGCGGAAGTGGATCCGCGAAACGGATTCGATATCGAGCGGGCGCACCTTGCTGATGTCGCCGCGCATGATGGCCGAGAAGCCGTCGCGGATGCCGAGCACCGGAATGCCCTCGACGCAGGCCCGAATCGTGGCTGCGCCGATCACGCTGTTGATGCCGGGAGCGGGTCCACCGCCCACGAGAATCGCGAGTTTGCTGGAGTCCGTCATGAGGGTTCTTCAAACCCTAGGAGATAACGGAAGCTCGCGCCAAGCCTTTGGCAGGAGCCCGGGAGTGAGGCCCAAACGCGCGGGCGGCCCTCGCTCGGGACTAGACTTTGATGGACGCGTTGCGCACGAGCTTCTTGCCGTTTTCGCCGGCCTCGAAGAAGTGCACTCGCGCCATATCGAAGAACACGGCCAGGTGCTCACCCGGGTGCATGCCGGCGGAGGCGTCGATCTGCGCAACCGCGCGCGGGTGGCTCGCGGTGGACAGGTACACGTCCATCTTGTGGCCCAAGGGCTGGACGAGTGTGACCTTCATGTTCAGCTGGTTGTCTTCGGTCACGAACCGCGCGTGGGCTTTGTCCGACATAGCCTCCGGGCGAACCCCCAGCACGATCTCCTGTCCGACGCGCGCCTTCAGCTCTTCGCGCGCCCAATCCGGGATCGGCAATTTGCCGGTGCCTTCGTCGAAGAACAGCCGGCCCGTGTCTTCGACCAGCTTACCCGTGAAAAAGTTCATGGGCGGGCTGCCGAGGAAGCTTGCCACGAAGCGATTGACCGGGTGATTGTAGATCTCGAGCGCGCTGCTCACTTGCTGGGTGATGCCGTCTTTCATCACCACCACGCGATCGCCCAGCGTCATCGCTTCTTCTTGGTCGTGAGTGACGTACACCGTGGTCGCGTTCAAGCTCATGGTGATCTGCTTGATCTCGGCCCGCATCTCGACGCGCAGCTTGGCGTCCAAATTCGAGAGCGGCTCGTCGAACAAGAAGCACTTGGGGTCGCGCACGATGGCGCGGCCGAGCGCGACGCGCTGCCGCTGCCCGCCAGAGAGCGCTTTGGGCTTACGCTCGAGCAGGTGGGTAATCATCAGTACCTTGGCGGCGCGCTGCACCTTTTCGTCGATCGTGGCTTTCGGGATGTTCCGCAATTTGAGGGCGAAGGCCATGTTGTCGTACACGGTCATGTGTGGGTACAGGGCGTAGCTCTGGAACACCATGGCGATGTCGCGGTCCTTGGGAGCGACGTTGTTCACCACGCGGTCACCGATGGAAATCGTGCCCGAGCTGACCTCCTCCAGGCCGGCGATCATGCGCAGAGTGGTGGATTTGCCGCAGCCCGAGGGTCCGACGAGCACCACGAATTCACGGTCGGCAATGTCCAGATTGAAGCGGTCGACGACCTTCAGGCCGCCTTCGTACACTTTCACTACGTCCTTGAGGACCACACCTGCCATGAACTCGCCTTCCTCACCCTGCGTTATGCGTTTCGGGACTACTCAGGTCGGTAGGCACCCGACAGATCAAGCTTTTCAAAACACATCTTACTCAGCGCGCCTATTTGTTCCACCGAGAACGTAGTTTAGTTTGGTTTCTCACCGCCGAGCTCGAGCGCAAGTTCCGCGCTTACTCGGAAAAAATGGGAACTACCGGGGAGCGCTCCGAAAAAATCGTCCACACGAATGACGAAAAAGGCCACCACAGGCAGGGGCCCGGGCTCGTAAGCCGTAACTCGTCAAGAACGCTTCAGTTCGTTCCGCCTCGCTCGGCTAGACCGCATTTTCTGCGCCCCCCTGCGATCGACGGAGACTTTCGACATGCGCCACTTCTCAGCCGGTATGTTGATTCGAGATTCGGATCGATAGTTTGGGCCAACCGGGCTGGGCCCAGCAGCTGCCGCGCGTGTTCAACGAGGTCAAATCGATCGAGATCGCGCCGCTCGACGAGGGCAAAGACTTCGACTTGTACGTGGACGACGTGCAGCTCGTGCTCGCGCCCGGCAAGCCGAACCCCTTCGGGTGCCCGATGCGCCGCCCAAGGAGCTCGATGGCAAGGCCATCGTGCTGGACTGGCAAGCTGGGCAAAGCCGCATCCAAGCTGTGGCCCTGGGCCTCACTCGCGATCAACATCGAGCCCAACGCGACGCCCACCGATCTGAGCGCCGTGAAGGGCATTCACTTCTGGGCCAAAGGCAGCGGCGCGTTCCGAGCCGTGATCACCCGCAAAGCCGTCACTGACTACGGCAACTTCGGTACTGCGTTCGGCGGCCCGAAGGAGTGGAAGCAGATCGTGATCCCGCTGGACGACATGAAGCAGGCGGACTGTGCCCAGAAGGTGCCGCACGGGTTCCCGGACGCCGGCTCCGACGCGGTGGATGCCAAGGATTGTGCGCCGAGCGACTACGACATCGTGGTGATCGACAACTACGAGATCGGCAAAGGGACCAAGACGTACACCTTCAACGACTCCACGTCTGACGTCTATCCGCTCGCGTTCAAGGCTTGGGAGCCGTCGACCACGCTGATCCCCAAGCCTCGCGGCGGCGTGACGTGCGGCCCCGGCTACGACGCACCATGGCGTTACACATCGCCGGCGTGTTCAAAGACTTCGGCGGTGGCGTGGGTACAGTGCTGTTCAATCACAAAGATCTCATCAATCCGACTGACGATCCGAAGCTGCCGCTGTTCACGCCCCTCCATCGTCCCGGACAGAGACATGGTCTCGCTCACGGTCAGCCTCTGGTGGTGAGCCGGCGCTCGCCTTCGAGCGTGGCGATCTGAGCGCAAGAGTGGCCTGAATACGGCGCTGCAAATAGCTACCGTGGCGGTAACGTTGGTAAGGGCGCTTGCTGCAATGGCCTCGACGAGCGGCAGCAGCGCCAGGCACGCTCCGAAGAATAATACGCAGCTCTGCCGCGCTGCGCAGTGCTGCGTCATTGGCGAATGGGTCGGTCGATCTCGGCGAAGACGCTGGCTCGGTTCGCGTTCGATGTAATGACCGCAGGCATCGCTTTCGATCGCCGACTGCGAGACGCGTGATTCCGCGTATCTCAATGAATAGGGCTTTCTGTCGGAATTTCTTTCTGGAACCGGTACCGGAAAAGCGCTTGCGGGGCGAGTTCCGGTGGGTATGCTCCCCGTGTGTCTGGTCGAGTACGAGGGAGCCACCGTCAGTTCGCGTTTGGCGTGTGTGCGTTGAGCGTCGTCAGCTTCGCCGCCTGCAGCACTTACGACGACAGCATGCTCGTCGGCTCACTCAACCCGAACCTGCCCGCTGGCGGTGGGGGCGCGAGCGGCGGCGCGGCGCACGCCGGGACCGGCGCGGGCGGCTCCAGCTCTTTGGCCGGTACCGGCGCTAGCGCGGAAGGCGGCGGCCTCAATGACGCGGGCGCCGGCGGCTCGGTAGACGGCGGGGACGCAGGTGAGTCGACTGGCGGTTACGCGGGCACGTCCACGGGCGGCACTTCCGGCGGGGCTGGCGGTTCCGTGGTAACGGCAGGCGCGGCCGGCCTCACCAGCTCAGCAGGCGCCCCCAGCGGCTCGCTCGAGCTGATTGACGATTTCGAAGACGGGGACGGCGTGGTCATCCCCATGCACGGCCGAAATGGGCCCTGGTACACGTTCTCGGATGCCACCGTCGGCGGCAAGCTGAGCCCCAGCCCGTTCGTGGTCACCGCGCTCGGTACCAACGCCCATGACGACAGCACTGCTGGCGTGCACCTCACGGCCACCGGCTTCACCGATTGGGGTGCCGGCGTGGGCGCGGATCTCGTGAACATGGCCGCCAAGAAGGTCGCGTACGACGTCTCGGCGTACAAGGGAATCCACTTCTACGCCAAGATTGGCGCTGGCGCCTCCGCGGCGCTCAAGCTGCTCGTCACCACCACATACTCTGACCCCAGCGGCGGCATCTGTAGTGACGCCATGCCGTACACGGTCCCGAGCAAGCGCTGCAGCGACCACTTGTACTTTCCAAAGACGATCAAGACCACCTGGGCCACGTACGACGTGCTGTTCTCGGACTTGATCCAACAGGGGTTCGGTCTGCCGCAGACCACGCTCGACCCGAAGAGCGTGTACAGCATTCAGTTTACGATGCCGGCCAAGCTCGCGGCCGTCGATCTGTGGCTGGATGACGTCTCGTTCATCGTGAAGTGAGCGGGCGCTGTCACCGTTCGATGGCGTAAGACAGCGCAGCATCCTTCAGGTCGGTCGTGATCTTCACCTCGCCGGGGCGCGCTCCCTTGGTAACGACGAGCGGGTGGGTCGGGGCGCCCGCGCCATCTAGCGCTTGCGCGCGCCAAGCAGCGGCCGGCAAGGTGAGGCTGAACGGGACGTACTGCGCGAGCGCAGGCCCTGCGCCGAAATCGGCACTGCCCGCCGGAGTCTCGGGCGAATGCGCGTTTTGTGCGCGCCCGGCGACCGTGAGTAGTAGGCGGCGCGAGCGCGCGATCGGTTGTTCGTCCAGCGCTAGGAGGCTGGCACAAGCGTCGCCACCGAAGAAGTCGGCGAGCTCGAAGCGCACGCCCTCGAATTGGAGCGCGCTCTGAGCGATGCGGCCGCACACGAGCTTCAGCGACGGAGCGTCGACGCTAAAGTGCGGGTGAGCGCCGGCGCGCTCCCACAATAGCTCGCCCGTGTCGCTGCCGAGCGCGCCGGCCACGTGCAGTGGATCGCTCACGCGGATCGTGCCCGAGCCCGGCTGCAAACTGATCCCGATTTGGCGAAGCGCCGCGGCACTCGTCGGTGTGCCCTGCTGGGCCCACAGCACGGGCAGCGCGTTCTCGGTGAACGGCAGCTGGCTCGGCTGGGCCGGCACTGCGAGCGCGACACGGCCGCGACCCGGTTCGACGAGCCCGCGGCGAAACGCGCTCGCGGCTAGCGTCACGAACGCGAGCTTTGCCGGGTGACCGGCAAGATCGAACACGCCGTTGATGCGCGCGGGCTCGTAGTCCGGCTTCTGATCGGCGTAGGCGAATGCGAACAGCGCGTCCCAGTCTTGCAAGCCGGCGACGCCCGCGAGCAGCGGGAACATTTCCACGGCGTAGTCGCTGGGCGCCGGCACGCCGAGCTCGGATACGACGAACGGCTTACCAAAGACACGCTGACTGGCCAGCGCGCCCAGGATCCCGGCCTCCGGCGCGCTGACTTGCGAGGTATTCCGATCCCAGTAGCCGTGCACGTCCACGAAATCACTGACGCTCGCTTCGCGCAGCACGCCGGCAAGGCCGCCGATGCTCGCTTGGCTGTCGATCAACATCGAGCGCAGGCCGAGCTCGCCGCGCACGAACGTCGCGAGCTCGCTGACTGCGCGGAGCTCCGTGTCTTGCAGGTAGTGCGCGTAATCAACGCGCGCGCTCGGCGAGTCTTGGAACGTCGGTAAGCCACCGTGCGCTTCTTCATCCGCGGGGCCCGGCGCGCGCAGCCCGAGGGCGGTGCGCTCGGCGAGCCATGCCGCGTAACCCTGGGCAAGCTCCGCGCGGTACTCGGCCGGCAAGTTGTCGGTGCTGCCGAACGCGGTGGGGAAGATCGAGTCTTCGTTGTTCAGCTCGACGTACAGAAGCGCGGGCTCTTCGCTGTATTTGAGCCCGCTCTTGGAGCTCACGTGGCCGAGCAAGCTGCGCGCGAAGGCGCGCTGGGCATCGAGGAACGGCCGGTGAAAGCGGTCCAGCACCTGGCCGTGCGGAAAGCGCGCGAGCGTTTCTCCTGCTAGCCCCGGGTAACCACCGAGGGTGTGCAAACCCACGCTGAAATAGATGCCCTGCGCCTTCAATTCGGCGCAAAAATTGTCGAGCCGCGCCAGCCCTTCGGGCGCAAGCTGGCCTTCCGGAGTCAGCAGCGCGCCCGGCGCGTCGAGCGCGTGCAGCCGGACCGCGTTGAAGCCAAGCTTGCGGAAATGCCGCGCCAAGCGAGCGGCGCTGGCAGGGTCGGGGAGGCACGCGGGCCCACTCAGGTTGACGCCAAAGAAGCGCAGGCGCGTGCCGCGATCATCGACGAAGTGAGCCTGCTCGGCGCGCACGAAGCCATGCGCGCCCGCCGCTTCGGCATTCAACGCCGACAGATCCGTCAATGTCTGTTTGTCGTCGAGCCCGCTCGATTTTGACTCAAAAAACTGTAGCTCGGGTGGCGCTCGTGGGGCGTCGAGTGCAGGCGCTGGAAATTTCTGTGCTGGATGGCAGGCCAGCATTAAACCTGCGGCAAAAGTGATCGCGATCCGTCGAGAGGGCCACCGAACGGACGTTGCAACGGCGCGCGCCTCGCGGTTATGGTGCGGCCCGCCTGGCGACGCTGCTTGGCTCTGCTTTTGCCGAAAATCATGCTCGAACATCGTCGTCTCGTGGGTCGTTTGAAGGCAGGGATCTGGGGCGCGCTGTTGCTCGTGCCGAGCGTTGCGCTGGCAGGTCCGAAGGACAAGCAAGCGACCACGCTCGCCAACGACGCGATGCAGACCGAGTACGTCGGCACTCATTTCAAAAAGGCCGAGCAGAAGCTCAAAAAAGCCATCACGCTGTGCGGCGCTTCCAACTGCGCGTATGACGTGGTGGGGCGGCTGCATCGCGATCTGGCCATAGTCTATATCGCGGGCCTCAAGCAAAACGGCAAGGGCAAGGCCGAGCTAAAGAAGGCCATCGAGGCCAACCCAGACTTGCCGCTCGACAATGACTTTGCGACGCCCGAAGTGCGCAAGGCGTTCAAGGCCGCCGGCGGCAAAGAGCCCAAGACCGAAGAGGAGTCCGAAGAAGCGCCGCCGGCCGCAAAGAAGAAGGACGAGGACTGCGAGCCCGGCTCCGACGGCTGCGACAAAGAGCCGGAGAAAGAGCAAGAGAAGGCCGAGGCGTCGGCGCCCAGCAAGTTCCCGAAGAACTGGCTGAGCGTGCACTTCGATCAGGATTTCTTGCTCTACTCGGCGAAAGACAACGTGTGCGCGTCGTACGCCGCGGGTCGCGCCGAGATCCCGCAATACGCATGCTTCCAGAGTGGCTCGCAGTTCGGCTACAAGTCGGGGCAGGACATCGCGCCCGGCGCGGGCAACCACGTGTCCGGTGGGGTAGGGCGCGCCACGTCTCGCATCTTGGTCGGCTTCGATCGCCTGCTGACCTCCAACTTCAGCTTGGGTCTACGCTTGGGCTTCGCTTTCGGCGGCGGCCCAACCACGATAGCCGGCGCGAAGTTCATGCCCTTCCACGGTGAGCTTCGGCTGAACTACTGGTTCGGTGCAGATCCGTTCGCGAGCTCGAGCGTGCGTCCGTACATTTCACTGTCGGGCGGCATGGCCGAGGTCGATGGCCACGTCTTGGTCGAGTACTACAACGCCGCGGGCTCCAAAGGCACGCTCGATGCGTGGCGCAAAACCGGTAAGGGCTTTGCCGGCCTCGGCTTCGGCGTGATGATCCCGATCGGCAGCTCGGGCATCATCCCCGAAGTGCGCGCGAAAGAGATGCTGGGCTCGAGCGCGCCAGCGTTCGATCTGGCGCTCGGCTACGCGTACGGCTTCTGATTCGACTCAGTAGAACGCGACCTCGTCGATCGAGAAGTCGAACGCGACGTTCTTGGCGACTTGGAACTGGACACCGAGGAGCTTCGTCTTGTCGAAGGTGGCCGGGCTGCCCCAGCCTTCTTGCTTGAAGGTCGCGGCGGCGAAATCGATCGTGTATTGAGTCCACGCGGCAGTGATCGGTACGGCCAGAAAGAAGTGGTCGTTACACATCGCGGCGCACGCGGCGTCGTCCGTGGCGAGGGTCTTGGCGGTGGTGGCTGGGATTTGCACCATGGCCTTGAAGGGGGCCGTGCTCTTCGCCCAGAACTTGATACCGGAGTAAGCCGTAGCGTTGTACGCGCACGGGGCACTGGCGACCTCGTTGAAGTGAAAGCCGATCCCCGCGCCCCACATGGTGAAGGCGGGGCCGCTGGTCTTGGCTGTAAACTTCGAGGTCGTGGGGTAACCGCCGGCCACGGGTGCGAAGGGCACCGTGGCGCTCGACGTAGGCACTTGCACGGACGTCATGTCGTTGAACGTGTACCAATAGCCTTTGCGGCTACCGAGCGCCTGGATCGTGCCGTCCCCGTCTTCGAAATCATCGATCGATAGGTCCGTGGCGGCGCCGGTGGCCAATACGCACCCGGTACTGGCCGGCGCGCCCGCGCCACCCGGGGAAGCTCCGGCCGCCGCTGGGGCGCCACCGAACGAGACGCCGGCACCCGCGCTACCCGGGGCCCCCGCATGCAAAGTGTAGGCGCCGGCCGCGCTGCTCAACGCGCCGCCGCTGCCTGCTCCCGGCGTGACTACCGGCGCGCCCGCGCCGCCGGCGCGGCTCGTGTCTGCGCCGCTGCCACCTTGTTCCGGTTCCGCCGTCGTACCGTGTGCGCCACAGGCTGCGATCGACGCGCCGAACGCGGCCAAAACGAATGTGGCCAGAGACAACTCGCGAGTCTTCATGATCGCAGTGAACCTTCCGAAGAGTATGCAGCTCGCCGTGGCTCGAAGGGGCCAAACGGTACACTGCCGACCCGCACACTCTACGCCTTCGTTCTCACAAAGCAGCTCAAATTGTGGAACTAGTCCCATAATCAATGCCGAAAAATCGCTCGCTCGTTCCGAAAGCCCGGTAACGATCCGTTCGGCATGTTTTGCGGCTTTTCGCTACTCCGTAGCGCTGAAAAATTGTGCTTGGACTCGACGGTTGGCTGCGGCGACTGCCACTCGCCGTCAGGCTCAGCATGGGGAGCCTGGCAGGGCTCGCCGCGTCATGCTCGAGGAGCTGGCTTGAGCTAAAACAGCTCCGGACCGCCATCGAGCAAATGCACAAAATATTGGGCGTGAGATCGGATTGGATCGGGTTTTCCTGGATATGAAATCGGTTCCAGGTTACGTTTGAGGGGATGAAGCGAACAATCTCGACGGACGCCTTGGTGATCGGTTTGGCTATTTCGGCGCTGGTCATCGGCAGCGGCTGCCGCAAGAAAATCAACGCCACCTCTGAAGACACGAAGAACTCTCCAGAGGGCAAAGCGTGCCCCGCCGCCGAGGGGATGATCTCGGACGGTGAGGCCAACAGCAACCAAGTGAACACCATCAAGGGTCGCGGTGGTTACTGGTACACCTTCGTCGACAGCAACGGCTCGACCATCACGCCCACGGCGGGCTCGCAGGGCGGCACATTCGCCATGTCGCCGGGCGGCGCCAACGGCACCAAGTACGCCGCGCACATGACCGGTCAGGTCGGCGGCGGCGATACGGTGTACGCCGGCATGGCGTTCAACTTCGTTGACCCGAAAGGCACCTACGACGCCACCGCGTACAAGGGGATCTCCTTCTGGGCGAAGATCGGCCCGGGCTCCACGCCCAACGTTCGGCTCAAGGTTCCGGACACGAACACCGACCCGGAAGGCAAGGTCTGCAAGGAGTGCTTCAACGACTTCGGCATGGATCTGCACCTGACCGAGCAGTGGACGCAATACGTCGTCCCGTACATCGCGATGACGCAACTCAAAGGCTGGGGCTCGCCCCACACGCCCGGCGTCGACTCTTCGCAGATCTACGGCGTGCAGTGGCAGGTCAATGACAAGGGCGCCCCCTACGACGTCTGGGTGGACGAGATCCAATTCACGGGCTGTCCCTAACACGGGCACAGTCATTCCCCGCTGGAGTGAATCCAGCGGGGCCCCTCCCCATTTTTGGGGGCCTCGGCCATCGGGGCTCGGCCCCGCCCCAATGAAGTGATTTTCATTGGGGCCCCACCGCAGTTTTTGGGGCCCCGACCCCAAAAATCAAGTGTGTGTCGGCGTTCGTCTCGTCATCGAAGTTTCGAATCGGAGTTTTTAGCATCATGCGTTTTGGTCATTTCGACGATGAGCGTCGCGAGTACGTCATCAACACACCGAAGACGCCGTACCCGTGGATCAACTACCTCGGGAACGAGCAGTTCTTCGGGCTCGTCTCGCACCAAGGCGGTGGCTACTGCTTCTATCGCGACGCGCGCCTCCGCCGGTTGACGCGTTACCGCTACAACAACGTGCCGACTGATTCGGGCGGCCGTTACTTCTACATCAACGAAGGTGGGGATGCTTGGACGCCCACCTTCATGCCGATGAAGAAGGAGCTCAGCTTCTTTGAGTGCCGCCACGGCCTCGGCTACACGAAGATCACCGGCACGCGCAACGAGTTGCGCGCCGAGGTGTTGTACTTCGTTCCGCTCGGGCACACCGCCGAAGTTCATCAGGTCACGCTCAAAAACGAAAGCGCTCAGCCGAAGACGCTGAAGCTATTTTCGTTCATCGAGTTCTGCTTGTGGAACGCGCACGACGACGCCACCAACTTCCAGCGCAACTTCAGCACCGGTGAGGTCGAGGTCGTAGGCAGCACGATCTATCACAAGACCGAGTACCGCGAGCGCCGCGACCACTTCGCGTTCTATCACGTGAACGCGAAGGTCTCTGGCTTCGATACCGATCGCGAATCGTTCATCGGTCTGTACAACGGCTTCGGCGATCCGGATGTGCCCACCGCGGGTGAATCGAAGAACACCGTCGCTAGCGGTTGGTCACCGGTTGCATCGCACGGCTTGGACGTGACGCTCGCCCCGGGCGAAGAAAAGCAGTTCGTGTTCGTGCTCGGCTACGTCGAGAACCCGCGCGAGGAAAAGTGGGAGAAGCCCGGCGTCATCAACAAGAAGCGCGCCGAGCAGTTGATCGCTGCGTTCTCCACTTCTGAGCAAGTCACGGCTGCGCTCGCCAAGCTAGCCAAGCACTGGCAAGGCATGCTCTCGACGTACGCGATCGAGTCGGGGGACGAGAAGCTGAACCGGATGGTGAACATCTGGAATCCGTACCAGTGCATGGTCACGTTCAACATGTCCCGCAGTGCCTCGTTCTTCGAGTCGGGCATCGGCCGCGGCATGGGTTTCCGTGATTCGAATCAGGATCTGCTGGGCTTCGTGCACTTGGTGCCGGAGCGCGCGCGTGAACGCATCATCGACATCGCCTCCACGCAGTTCGCGGACGGCAGCGCGTACCATCAGTATCAACCGCTGACGAAGCGCGGCAACAACGACGTTGGCAGCGGCTTCAACGACGACCCGCTGTGGTTGATCCTCGGCGTCTCCGCGTACATCAAAGAGACGGGTGACTACGGCATTTTGGACGAGATCGTCCCGTTCGATAACGACCTGCAGAACGCGGCCACGCTGTTCGAGCATTTGAAGCGCTCGTTCGATCACGTGCAGAACAACTTGGGCCCGCACGGTCTGCCGCTGATCGGTCGCGCGGATTGGAATGATTGTCTGAACCTGAATTGCTTCTCGGAAACTCCGGATGAGTCCTTTCAGACCACGGGCAACCGCACAGGCCGCACTGCAGAGTCGGTGTTCATCGCCGGCATGTACGTGCACATCGGTCCGGAGTACGCGAAGATCGCGGAGTACAAAGGCCAGCCGGCGGAGGCCGAGCGCGCCCGCGCCGAGGTCGCCAAGATGGAGCGCACCGTGCTCGAGCACGGTTGGGACGGTGAATGGTTCCTGCGTGCGTATGACTTCTTCGGCAACAAGATCGGCAGTAAGGATTGCCCCGAGGGCGACAGCAAGATCCTGATCGAGCCGCAGGGTTACTGCGTGATGGCCGGCATCGGCGTGGCCACCGGCCAAGCCGAAAAGGCGCTGGACGCCGTGAAGGAGCGCCTCGATACGCGCTTCGGCATCGTGCTCAATAATCCGCCCTACCGCGACTACCACGTGGAGCTCGGGGAGATCTCTTCCTACCCGCCCGGGTACAAAGAGAACGCCGGCATTTTCTGCCACAATAACCCCTGGATCATGATCGCCGAGACCGTGATTGGCCGCGGTGAGCGCGCCTTCGAATATTACAAGAAGATCGCCCCCGCCTACATCGAGGACATCAGCGAGATCCACCGCACGGAGCCGTACGTGTATTCGCAGATGATCGCCGGCAAAGACGCTCCGCGCGCCGGTGAAGCGAAGAACTCCTGGCTCACGGGCACCGCGGCCTGGAACTTCGTGGCCATCTCCCAGCACTTGCTAGGCGTGCGTCCGGAGTGGGACGGCTTGTGCGTCAAGCCGTGCATCGGCAAGGGCGTGCCGGAGTTCACGATCACTCGCAAGTGTCGCGGTGCCACGTACCGCATTGTCGTGAAGAGCGTGGGCGGCACGGGCAATGTGAAGCTCACCGTAGACGGCAAAGCCATCGCTGGCGTGATCGTGCCTTATGCCGCGCCGGGCAGCACCGTAAACATCGAGTGCGAGGCCAGCTGAGCCGCGAGCTGCTGAAAGGTCGAACAGTCATGTCATCCCTCCTGAAACGGCGTGCATTGGCGGCGTTGGCTCTGGGCGTTGCGCTCGCAGGCGCGGTCGCCTGCAGCGCGGGTAAGGCATCGACCAGCAGCCGCACTGACCCGGGCCTGGGCACGGGCGGTAACGGCAGCGGCAATAGCCCGGGTACTGGCAACAGCCCGGGCACTGCTGCGACAGGAAATATCGACACGAACCCGAATACCGGCGGCGCTTCCGCCGACGGGGGGTGTCAGCACAAAGAGCTGAACTTCGTGCCGAAGACGCCGACGGTGTTCGTGTTGGTCGATCGCTCGGGCAGCATGTTCGCGATGCCGAACCCGCCCTGGGAGCCCCTCAAGACGGGCGCGCTCGACGTCATCAAGGAGCTTCAAGGCGATGTGGCCTTCGGATGGGGCGCGTTTACCGGCCTGGCCAACACGACCTGCCCCGACTTCAAGTCCGTCCCGCCCGCGCTGAACAACTACGACGCCATCAACGGGGTCTACGGAACGCTGGGTGCCTCCGGATACAAGTCGGAGACGCCAGTCGGGATGGCATTGCCGCTGGCGGAAGCGGCCTTGAGCCAATCACCGGTCGACGGAGACAAGTACATCCTGTTCGTCACCGATGGTGAGCCCGACTTCTGCGACGACGGTGAGTCCAACTGCCCGATCGATGATGTCGTCTACAGGCTACAGGCACTGAGCGCCAAAGGCATCCAAACGATCATTTTCGGTCTACAGAACGGAAACGTTCCGCCCGCAACCTTGCAGGCCTTCGCCAACGCCGGCGCCGCACAACCGGTAGCGGCTCCGTTCTCGAACAACGGGATGCCGGTTCCGGAGATGCAGATCTACTACGACTGTCAGGGCGTCACGGGTTGGAAGACCGAAGCCACCGCCGCCGGACGTACCGGAATGCAGTTGCTCGGGACCTACACCCCAACCGGCGGAACGACGAAGTACTATCAGCCGGACTCCACGGATCAGGCGGCGCTTACTGCCGAGCTTCGGGGTGTGCTGGCTGGCGTCAAGAGCTGCACTTTCGATCTGAGCGACTTCACCGTGAACCTGAGCATGCTGAATGAAGCATCGATCAGCGTTCAAGGTCAGGCCGTGCCGCTCGACATGACCAACGGTTGGCGCATGAACACGTCGTCTCAGCTCGAGTTGGTCGGGGACGCGTGCGCCAATTGGAAGCTGCCGGCGAACACGAAGATCGATTTCAACTTCCCGTGCGACATCTTGGTACCGGTTAAGTAACCGCCCTTACGTTTGCTGACGCTGGCGTCGCTCCACGCCGGGGTGTACCTTCCTCGCAGGTGTCTGAGGACCAGGACATCCGGGGCCGGGCCGAACAACGTATTGGGAGCGTACTGCACGGGAAGTACCGCCTAGACGCCATTTTGGGCGTTGGCGGTATGGCCGTTGTCTATGCGGCCACGCATCGCAATCAGAAGAAGGTCGCGGTCAAGGTCTTACACCCGGAGCTGTCCCTGCGTCGGGAGGTCCGGACCCGCTTCTTGCGGGAGGGCTACGCCGCTAACGCGGTCGAGCACGACGGCGTGGTGTCGGTCCTCGATGACGACGTCGACGAGCACGGTTCGGCGTTCCTGGTCATGGAGCTGCTCCAAGGGCTCGACGTGCAAACTTGGTCCGCGCGCTCGAGTGGGATGCTGCCGGTACCAGTCGCGCTGCTCGTCACTCGCCAATTGCTCGATGTGTTGGCGGCGGCGCACTCCAAAGGCGTGATTCATCGCGACATCAAGCCGGCTAACTTGTTCATGCAGCGTTCGGGTCGGCTCAAGGTGCTGGACTTCGGCATCGCGCGAGTGCGCGAGCGCGCTCTGGGCAGTGAAGCCACGCGCACCGGAGCCGTGCTCGGCACGCCGGCCTTCATGGCGCCTGAGCTCGCGAGCGCGCAGCAAGACGAGATCGACGCGCGCACCGATCTGTGGGCAGTGGGTGCCACCCTGTTCAGCCTCCTGAGCGGTGAGCACGTGCACCCCGGTGAGCATGCCAATCAGGTGCTGATTCGCGCCGCCACCGCCGAAGCGCGTTCCGTGCTTTCGGTGGCTCCTGATTTGCCGGCGCCAGTGGCGGCGTTGTTGGCGCGCGCCTTGGCCTTCGAAAAAGGTGCGCGTTTTCAGGCCGCGGCGGAGATGGCGGCCGCGCTGGACCGCGTGCACGGGCAGTTGTTCGGCCAGCCCGCGAGCCACCTCATTCAACGGCACTTGGCCGCCGCCGCAGCCGCGCTCTCCGAGCCCGCGACGGCAAGCGCGCTCGTTCCGTTCGCAGTTGCCGCGGGCGCAGGCTCGACCGTGTCCGAAGCCGAGGTCTCGCACGGTCTCGCTGCGGCTGTTCCGAGCCAAGCGCATTCGCCTAGCGTCGAGCCCGTCTTTCTGCCGAGCCCGTCACGTGCTCGGCCGCGGCGCGCGGTCTCGCTGCTCGGCGTTGCGGCGGCGTTGCTCGCGGTGGGAGTCGCTTTCGACGGGTACGTATCGCGCTCGCCTGCGCCGTCGCGATCGGCGAACCAAACGACGCTGCAGTCGCCGCCAAAGCCAGCGCCCCGTGCGGCTGTGGTCTCGTTGCAAGCGGCGCTGCCTGCGCCCGCGCCGCTCGGTACCGCGTCGGCATTCGTCGCTGCGCCGCCCCCGCCGTCCCCTCCGTCAATTCGTCGGGCGACCGTGAGGCGGGTGAGCGCGGCGGCTAGCGACACTCCGCCACCGTCCCCTCGCTCGAGCAAAAATCCACTCGATGTCGAGTTGCAATGAGCAGCACCCTGGCGTCGCGTGCGGTGACGTCGCGTGGGCTCAGCGTGCTCACGCTGCTCAGCGCGCTCACGACCTTCCCGCCCGTCGCATTGGCGCAAACGAGCGACTCGCTGCCCGCGACAGATGCCGCGCCGAGCCCCACGCTCCCACTCGCTGAGTCGCTCACGGGCGACGCCAAGCGAGACTACGAGCTAGGCCGCCTGCTGTACGATAACGGCGACTTTGCCGGTGCCTTGTTGCGCTTCGAGAGTGCTCGGAAAGCGTCTGCCGAGGGGCGCCTGTGGTGGAACACCGCGGTGTGCGAGAAGGCACTGCGCCACTACGCGAGAGCGGCGGCCGCGATGCGCGCGTACTTGGCCGAGAACTCCGAGCGCATCAGCCAAGAGACGCGCGCCAGCGCTCGGGACTTCGCGCAAGCTGCCGAATCCTTGACCGCGCCATTGATGGTCACCTCGAACGTGCCTGGGGCCGACCTTTATTTGGACTTGGAGCGGATTGGACCGCTGCCGCTGCGCGAGCCCGCGCGTGTCGACTGGGGAACGCACCAGATCCTGGTGAAATTGTCGGGATACATCGGTTATACGCAGACCGTGACCGTCGCGGGCTCCGCGCTCTCCCGCGTCGCTGCCGTGCTGCGCCCCGTCGTGCACGAGGGGCGCATCGTCGTGCGCACCGGGGGCACACAGGCCATCTGGATCGACCACAAGCGGGTCGCCTGGGGGAGTTGGGAGGGGCCGCTCTCGAGCGGGGCGCACTCGCTGCGCGTGAGTGGGGAGGGCTTCAAGCCCTACGAGAGGCAGATCGTGATCATCGACGACCAGACCCAAGGGTTCGACATCCTGCTCGAACGCGGCTCGCGATCTGCGGTTCCGACCTGGGTGTGGCTAGTCGGCGGAGGCGTCCTTGCCGCGGGCGCGGTCACCGGCGGCTACTTCGTGTTCAAACCAGATCCAGCGCGTTCACCAACGCCGGGCTCGCTCGCAACCGTCCAGCTGTGAGTGAGGCACCACCGTGGTCGCAGAAACAGGGGCGCGCACCAGCATGAAGCGGGCAGTGAGCGCGCTGGCGCTGCCAATTGCGCTGTGTGCCTCAGCGTGCTCCGAGCCCGACGCCGGGGAGGTGACACTCATGGTGTCGACCGACCTTTCGCTGCCCTCCGACTTGGACTGGCTGGAATGGAGCGTCACGCCGCTCGCTCATCCCGAGCTCGCGCAAAGCAGCGGCATCGTGCTCGATCGCGCCAATGCGCTCCCTGCGACATTGGCGGTCGTCGCCGGAAAGCGCGGAGCGGAAACCGTGCTGGTGCGGGTGTCGGGCCGGACCGGCGGCGAGCGCGGCTCGCTTCGTGTGACTCGCGAAGCGCAGTTTCAGCTACCCGACCATGGGCAACAGCTGCTCAGCATGCCGCTGAATTGGCTGTGCAGCGATGTGAACCTGCCCGAGCCGTGTGCCGAGGGCACGACGTGCGACGCGGGGCACTGCGTGTCGTCGCAACAGGTGAGCTTGGTCGACCACTTGCCGAGCCCAAGCCCGGCCTGTTTCGACGTGCTCGGCTGCACGCTCACCGGGCTCTCGATCCGGCAGACTCCGGACCTCGAGGACGATCGATGCCTGTTGGAGCCCAAGGCAGGTTTGGGCTCGCCCCTGAACGTCGCGTTGATCGTCAATGCCGACCAGGCCGGCAACGCCGGTGTGTGCGCGCGCGCTTCGGACGCTGAGGGGGCACCCGCGAGCGCGGGTAATTGCTTCGTGCCCCTCGCCGAAAAGAGCGGTCCGGGCGGCTGGGATCTGACGACGAACAGGCGCAAACAAACCGTGATTCAACTGCCGCGCGCGGTGTGCGAGCCATTGGAACGGACCACCATCGCAGGCGTCGCGGTCACCCAACAGACGGGTTGCACCAGCCGACGAAGCATCGATTGGAGCTGCGCGGCCCCGAGCGTGTGCGTGCCAGCGAGCGCGAGCTGCCCCAGCGATTTTCCGAGCTCCTGGCAAGGCTATTCGTGCTCGGGGGTCGCCTCACCGAAGGATGACCCAAGCTTGGGGCTGAGTTACTGCGGGGTCTCGGATGCAGATCCGGAGCTGGGTGCCACGGTGCGTGGCCACTATTGCTGCACCCAGGAGCAAGCAGCGAGCAAAGACCCACTGCTCATCGACGACATGAGGGGCGGGCCGCTGATCAAGTTTCCGGTACCGCCCGGACAGATCGCTGGCAGCTGGTTCACCGCGAGCGACGACGACAAGCTCCCGCTCTCGCCACCGCAGGCCGCCAATAGCTTGTTCACTTATCGCCCGATCGACCCGGTGACGCCCGCCGGCGGCCCGACGATCACTCGCGCCGCGTGCTTTCGGATGGACCGAGGGTTTTCCGGCTACTACGCGCTGGAGGGCTTTTCGTTCTATGGCTCGGGCGCCGACGCGACCGCGCTCGATGTAAGCCCCTACAGCGGTATCAGCTTTTGGGCCGAGCTCACCAGCTTCGATCCCGACATTCCGCAGCCGATTCGCGTGGTGTTCCCGAATCTTCAGACCGACACCGAGCACCCGACCTCGGCGTGCCTCAGCTCCGGGCTGGGCAAGGCCAATTGCGATCACTTCGGCGCGCCCTTGCCGGAGCTCAGCGCCACTTGGAAGAAGTTCACCGTTCGTTGGACCGATCTCAAGCAGTCTCCGGAGCGGAACCAGCAGCGCTTCCCGGAAGGGTTCGACCCGCATGTCTATACCGTGGACTTTCAAGCCACGGGCCCTGGGCCAGACGCCAAGACGCTGAGCTTCGACTTCTGCGTCTCGCAAATCTCGTTCCTGCCATGAAGAGCTTGTTTCATCGCGGTGCGCTTCGCGGCTGGCTCGGGCCGCTGCTGGCCGGATTGCTGAGCTCGGCTTGTGGTCATTCGTCGCCCTCGATGGCTAGCTCGAGAATGCTGCATGCGGTCGGGAGCACACTGATCGATGGTCAGGGGAAGGTGGCTCGAGTCCAGGGCGTCGCGTTTTCGGGCGACGGCCCAGGCGGCGAGCTCAGCGAGCAGGATTATCAGCGCGTCGCAGAGATGGGCTTCGGCTCGGTCCGTCTCGATTTCGACGCGCTGGCCGCTAGTGACGACCCGCGCCTCGTTGGGTGGCTCGATCAGCAGCTGGGCTGGGCAAAGCAGCATGACTTGGCGGTGGTATTGGCGATGACGCGCGCCTCCGCCAGTACCCCCGGCAACTGCGTCCCCGACCCGGTTTGGGAGCAGGGCGAGGAACGAGAACGCTGGCTCGCGGCGTGGCAAGCCCTCGCCTTGCGGTACTCCGATGAAGCGACCGTCGCTGGCTACGACTTGCTGCACGAGCCCGCGCCGAGCGCCGATCTGGAACAATGGCGTGCGATGGCGAACCGCTTGGCACGAGCGATCCGAGACGTGGATCGAGAGCACTTGTTGATCTTCGAACAGGCGCAGTCAGTCGCCTGCACCCCAGTGAACCTGCGCCCGGAGCAGAGCTTGGTCTTGCTGGACGACTCGAACGTGCTGTACGCGTTCGAAGCGCGCGGCCCGTACGACTTCACGACCCAATCGTCCAGTCGCTCGGCGATCATCGATGGCGGGTCGTACCCAGACGAGCTCCAGCTCGGGACCATCGATTGGCAGCGCATGACGTACGAAGCGAGTGATTTTGCGGTCGCCCCCACCCTCGACCCCGACGAGACCGAGTGGACTCAGAAAAAGCACTACTATTCGGCGGTAAACCCGAGCCTCGTGATTGCCCAAGTCAACCTGCGTTCCGCCGACAACCGGGGCACGGTGTACTTCGACGATCTGAAGATCGAAGAGCTCGGGCCGAGCTTCGACTTCGTTCGCACCGTGATCGATGCCGACTTAGAAGATCCAAGATCGTGGTTTCTTTGGCAAGATCCCTTGGGCAACGCGACGGGCGTGAAGGGCGTTGGTGAGGATGGCCACCGGGGCAAGGCGTCCGTCACGTTGAGCGGTACCACGAGCGACGCGAACCTGAGCAGCGGCTCGCCCTTCATCTTCCCGGTGCAGCAGAACGACACGTATCGCATCACGGGCTGGATGAAGGGCGAGCAGAGTGAGCCGGGCGCGGCGTCGATGATCGGTCTGTCGCTGTGGAGCTACGACGGGGCGCCGCCGCTCAGGAACGCAGCTAACTTGGCCGTCACGGTGCAACCGTTCATGGACTGGGGGCGTGAGCACCAAGTGCCATTGTTCGTGAGCGCATTCGGCACCAGCGCCGCCACTTTCGAGGCGGGGAAAGGCGGCCTGAGCTGGGTGAGCGACATGCTCGGCGTGCTCGATCAAGCCGAGCTGAGCTTCTGCTACGACGCTTACCAAGGGGAAGACTTTGGGATCTACCCCGGCACGGACCGTGTGAACCAACCACTGGTCGACTTGTTCGAGGCGCGGCTGCACCCCGCCGCAACAGCCGCCCGTTGACGTCACCACCACATGGTGGCTTCGATCTTGAACACGTTGAGGTCGGGGCGAGTCGTTGGTGCTGCGCGCGCTGGGCTTGCGAACGCTTGCCAAGTCGAGCCGAAGCCCTCGGGCGGAACCGGTGAGGACGGTGGCTGAACACACAACTCTTGGCCAGCCGCATAGGAGTTGTCGGCGGGGCTGCCCGTTTCCACGCCAGCCATGGTCGAGGTGTGGCAAGTGCGCTGGTTGTAGAAATAGCGCGAGTATTGGAACGTAATCGCTTCGCGGGTGACGAATTTGGATTTGAAGACCAGGCGCGGCGACAAAATCGCGAATGATTGCTCCGGGACGCGGCTGTTCGGCTGTAGGCGATCGAAGCGCACGCCCGCGGTCAGCCAGGGCAGGGCCGCGTACGCCAAGTCGGCACCGAACTTGAGCTTGTGGATGCCGTCCGTGGTGGGCACGTCGCTCTTCACTTTGTTGTACATCCCGTACAGCTTGAGCGTGAGGTCACTGCCATCCCCCCAAAACTTTTCGCCACCGGATGACTGCTGCAGAAAATTCGTGAGCCCGAACTCGTATTGCGCCAGCAACGTATCCACACTGCCGGTGCCTTTGCTGCACGGAGCTGGGCGCTTGAAGTACGGCGTATCCGCGGCAGCCACGCCGACGCAACTCAGCCCCAAATAATTGTCGACCACGCCGAGGCCGAAGTCACCGCCCCCCGAGGCATGCAGCACTTCGATGGCTCGACCTACGGTGAGCGCGTCCTTCAAACCAATGTGTGAGTATGCTCCATAAAAGTAGCCGAAAGCCCCGAGATCGAAGCGGCCGTCGATGCCCGCCGTCCACATCTTTCCATCCGGTACGTTGGTCACCGAGCTGCCTCCCGTGGTCGCGTCCGTGCTCATGTTGCGATCTTCCTCCTGGGCCCAGGAGCTCAGATAGTGCGCGCTGAATTGGATGGCTTGACCATGGTTATAACCCACGTGCGCGTGATGCAGCATCGTGAAGCGGGCATTGTTGTATTGGTTTGGATCGGGTTTCTTGGCGCCGATGCCGTGCTCGAACCAAAGTGAGTTGTTTTCGTCGATGTCGAAATCGAGGTGCAGCGCCTCACCGGCGTTGTGGATACGACCGAAGGCGTAAGTGTCGTATTCACCGGCGTCGTACTTGCCCGCCGAGCCATACTTGTTCGAGAACGCACCGGCTCTCAGCGACAAGCGAACGTTCTCGTAGCCGAGGTCGGGAGTGAGGTCGACGTAGCCGTCGGAGACGCCGAGTTGCTTCGGCGGGTCGCTGAAGGAACCTTGGTAGAAGTTGTAGCCTTGGAGCGAAACCGTGCCTTTTGCCCACGAATTGCCGATCGAGAGGTAGAGCTCGGCCCAGTCGGTCTTGTTGTGCGGCGTGCTTTGCCAGCTCAGGTACTGATTGTCGGGGATGATCGGCGCATGAAATGTTGTCGAGCTCTGGCCCGGTAGGGGGTTGTCTCGATTGCCGAGCCCGACGAACATGGGGGCGCGCAGGTAGCCGTGAAACTCGAACTTCCAACTGTCGTCGTTGACCACTGCGGCCGGTCCGGAAACGGAAGTGAGGTCCGTCGACGGAGCCTTGGCGGCAGAGCTCGGCGCTTTGACTGCCGGCTTGGGCAGAGCCGCGGAGCTGGCAGGCGCGGATTCGGTGCGCGGAGCGGCTACGGGCGTGGCGTCATCGTCCTTTGCTTCGACATTGCCCGTGTCGCTCGGTTCGCTCGTGACTTGCGCTTGACCGGGCACGGGCCAGCTCAACGCCGCGAGCAACGTGGTTAGGCTCAGCGCCGCCCGCTGAGCGTTTGATGGAATTGGGCGCGGGAGACTCGGGTGGGGGTTCATGCGCGGCGGTTTTGCAACGCGCATGCCTCGAGCTCTGTATTCATAGACTCAGCCAAAAACAGCTGAATGCGCTCACGGCAATGGTGTCTTTGCCCAGCCGTCGCTGGCCAGTCGGAGCCGCGGTCGTCCGCGGTCGTCCGCGGCGAGCGCTTGCTACTACTTGCTCACTTCCGTCTCTGGATCGAGAGGCCGCGGCAGCTGCTGAATTTTGGGCCGTGCGGTGAGCCCTGCCGTCCCGCGTCACCTCCGGCGGTCAAGGCAGCAGGTGCCCGGGCTCGCCGGCTCTCTCGTTGACTCGTGTCCGCCCGCGCCGATCGTGATCTGCCCCGCTCAAGAACTGACTCAGTAGTGTCAGGGCCGTTTCGGTCGGGGCTTGTCCGAAAGCGCGCTCAAGTCGACTTGCCCTTCCATGAGTCGATAGGCGCGTTGGCGCGTGATCCCGAGCTTCGCGGCAGCTCGCGTGACGTTGCCGCCCTCGGCGCGCAGCGCGCCAAGTAAAGTCTCCAGACTGACGCTTGGATGCTCCGCTACGCTGTCCGTGGACTCCGGACGCTTCGAGGGGGGCGGCGGTGAGCTGGGCGCACGCGCTCCGTCTCCCATGTTTGGCGGCAGATGTTGCCCGCGCAGCACGTTCTCGTCGCCGTGAAAAACAGCGAGCCTCCTTGCCAGGAGCAAGAGCTCACGCACGTTGAACGGCCAGTCATGGAGCGTCAGGCGCTCGCAGAAGTCTGGCTCGATACGAGGAGCCGGCAACGAGCGCAGCGAGCCCAGAAAACGCAGCAGCAGCGGCAATACGTCCTCACGCCGCTCGCGCAGCGGCGGCAAGCGCACGCCAAAACCGTTCAAACGCGCCAGCAGATCCGCGCGAAACTGCTGCTTGCGCACCGCGTCCATAAGCGACTGCTGCCCGGCCACGATGACCCGCACGTCGACAGGGACCGGTCTCGTCTCTCCGAGCGGCTGCACTTCTTTTTGCTCCAGCGTGCGCAGCAGCTTGGCCTGTAGGGTGAGCGGCAGATCGCTCACTTCGTCGAGCAGCAACGTGCCGCCGTGGGCAGCGCGAAAAAGGCCTTCGCTTGCCCGGTCTGCGCCAGTGAACGCGCCGCGTCGATAGCCGAACAACTCGGCCTCGGCCAGGCTCTCGGGGAGCGCGGCGCAATTGACGGCGATCATGGGACCGCTGCGTGCGCTCCAGCCGTGCACCGCATGGGCGACGAGCTCTTTGCCGGTGCCCGTCTCTCCCTCCAGCACGATCGGTAGGTCACTGCGCGCGACTCGCGAAAGCGGGAGCAGCACCCGCTGCAACGCGCCCCCACCCGTGAGCCCGGGCGCGATCTCCGTAAAATCTGCGCTCGAATCGACGATCACCAGCACGCAGCCACCGATGCGCAGCACGTCGCTGGCGACGACACGCGCGCTTTGCACGACCTTGCCGTTGAGCCGAGTCCCGTTCCTACTGCCGAGATCGACGAGGCTCAACGCGCCATCGTCCGAGCGGCGCAGCGCGGCGTGCCGCCGAGAGACGTCGTTGCCCGAGAGACGCAGCGCACAGCCATCGTCCCGGCCAATGACCAGCTCCGACGCGCCGCGCCACTCGATGGGTAGACGCAAGTTGCCGTGCTCGCCCGTGAGCCAGATCAAGGAGAGCTCGGCTGCGCTCTCGGCGGATCCCGAGGCCCCTTCTGCATCGACCGTGCGCGTCCGATCCGAGCTCATGCTTCCGCTCGGACATCATGGTCCTGAAAGGACTACGGCGTCGAGTGGGTGCTCGACGCCGTAGGATAGACAGAGTGCCCTGACCGAACCGGGCGCTGTTTAACTGGCGATCACCACCACATGGTGGCTTCGATCTTGAACACGTTCACATCAGGGCGCGTGGTAGGGGCGCCACGCTGGCCGGCTTGTGCGGCGTAGTTGGCACCGAAGCCGTCCGGCGGAACCGGCGACGACGGCGGCTGCACGCACTTCTCTTGACCCGCAGTGTAGATCACGCCGTCACCCGGCGTGCCCACGGCACACTCACGTTGATTGTAGATGTAGCGCGAGTACTGGAGCGTGATCGCTTCGTGCGTGTTCCACTTCGACTTGAAGACGAGGCGCGGCGACAAGATCCCGAAGGACTGCTCGGGGATCTTGCTGTTCGGTTGCAGACGATCGAAGCGCACTGCAGCCGTGAGCCAGGGCAGAATCGAGTACGCGACGTCAGCACCGAACTTGAGCTTGTGGATGCCGTCGTTCGGCGCGTAATCGCTGTGCACCTTGTTGTACATGCCGTACAGCTTGAGGACGAGATCCGAACCGTCCCCCCAGAACTTCTGCCCGCCGGAGCTTTGCTGCAGGAAGTTCGTGAGGCTGAACTCGTACTGAGCGAGCAAGGTGTCGACCTTACCGTTACCCATGCTGCACGGGCGGAGGGGGTCGAAGTTGTCGCCGACTCGGTTGCCGTGGCTGTCGATGCCGGGCTGTGGGTAGTACGCATGCCCATGCAGAGTCGGGTCAGTGAAGAACTGCGTATCGACACACGACGGGCCGAGGTAGTTGTCGACGACGCCGAGCCCGAATTCGCCGCCGCCGGAGGAGTGAATCACCTCGATGGCGCGGGCAACGGTGAGGGCATCCTTCAGGCCCACGTGCGAGTACGCGCCGTACAGATAGCCGAACGCGCCAAGATCGAAGCGAGCGTCGAGGCCGGCGACCCACATCTTCCCGTCGGGCACGTTGGTGATCGAGGTGGCGGAGGGCCGTGTCAGCGTGTAGGGGACGGCGGTCAGCATGGTCGTGCCGTCGAGCGGCACGCCCGGATCGGCGCTGCGCTCTTCTTCTTGGGTCCAAGAATTCAGGTAGTGAGCGCTGATTTGGATGGCTTCGGAATGTTTGAACGTCACGTGCGCGTGATGCAGCATCGTGAAGCGGGAGTTGTTGAATTGGCTGGGATCCGGCTTCCGGAAGCCGATGCCGTGTTCGAACACGAGCGAGTTGTCCTCGTCGATGTCGTATTCGATGTGCAGCGCTTCACCGGCGTTGTGAATGCGGCCGAACATGTACGTGTCGTATTCACCGGCGTCGTACTTACCGGCTGAGCCGTACTTGTTGGAGAAGGCACCCACGCGCCACGCGAGGCGGAAGTTCTCGTAACCGAGGTCCGGCGTCAGATCGATGTAGCCGTCGGAGATGCCGAGCTGCGTGGTCGGGTTGCTGAACGCCGCGTCCGCGAAGTTGTAACCCTGAATCGAGACGGTGCCCTTCGCCCAGGAGTTACCGAGGGACAGGTAAAGCTCGGCCCAGTCCGTCTTGTTGTGCGGGGAGCTTTGCCAGCTCAGGTACTGGTCATCCGGGATGACCGGCGAGTGGTAGGTGGTGCCGCTCTGGCCGGGGCCCGGGTTGTCCCGCTTGCCGATGCCGACGCGCATCGGAGCGCGGATATAGCCGTGGTACTCGAACTTCCAGCTGTCGTCGTTCGCAACCACGGCGGGGCCGGAGACGGTCGTGTTGGTGCTGAGCGTCGTGGTCTTCACGACGGGAGGCGGCGGCGCGTCGGCCTTCGTTGCGATCGGCGCAGGAACGGTATCCGGAGCGGTGCCTGGCTTCGGCCCCTCCGGCTTAGCGGCCGGTGTCTCGTCCTTCAGCTCGACTTTGTCCTGGGGCTCGTTGCTCGGCTCTGCTTCTTGGGCGGCGGCCGGGAGGGCGAAGAAAAGGCCGGATATAATCAGGGGAAGTTTGCGCATCTGGCTTTCGTTCCTGCGTCGGGACGGTCGAGGGCTTCAGGCGGCGGGCCTCAAGTGATAGTCCGTCCGCTTCAGCGTCATTCCTATCAGAGATGAAACGGACTCGAAAGACAATTGTGGAAGCGGTTCCACACGCGTGCCAGCGCAGCTTCGCTTGATACCGTTCCGTTTGTAAAAGTGCACCATCTGGAATCTGTTCGTGGACGATTGGGGCCCCGGCCCCAATCGTGCGCGCGCCCGCTTCGCTATTTCGATCGCATCTTCTTTTGAAATCCAAGCCGAGAAAGTGCGCATTCGAAAGCTCGCTAGTCATTGTCGCGCACGCCGATGCGTAGCTCGATTCGCTGTGTTGCTCGGCCCCGGCATGACGACGCACACTCACTAGCAGACCCGCGATGGTAGCCGAAGCAACTTCCGACCTTTGGATTTTTGGCTATGGATCGCTGATTTTTCGGCCAGAATTTCGCTACCTCGAGCGGCGCAGCGCACGCCTGAACGGCTTCGAACGGCGGTTTTGGCAAAGCTCCCCGGACCATCGCGGGACGCCGGAAGCGCCGGGTCGGGTCCTCACTTTGGTGGAAAACCCGAATGCATCAGTGCTCGGCGTCGCTTATCGCGTGTCCGCGGCGCAAGCTGCCCAAACCTTGGCCGAGCTCGACGAGCGCGAGCGCGCCGGGTACGAGCGCATCGAGGTCTGTCTCGATTTCGTCGAGGCGCCGTTCGGCAGGTTTGCGGCTGTCGTCTATCAAGCGCGCGCGAACAACCCCGGCTTCGTCGCAGGAGCGAGCAACGAGCAGATCGCCGAGATCGTGCGTGTGGCACACGGCCCGAGCGGAGACAATGCAAGTTACGTGAGGCGCCTTGCTCAAGCCCTGCGTGACCTGGGCGAGGACGACCCGCACGTCACCGCGATCGAGCAGTTGCTCGGCGAAAAGCCCTGAATCGCGCGCCGCGCGCCTCGCTCGTCGCCGTAGTATACGAGGCCTCCTGCATGCTCGGTCTCACTCGTTACCAGTGGTTGGTTTTGTTCGCGGCTTGGCTCGGCTGGGGCTTCGACGTCTTCGACGGCTTGCTGTTCAACTACGTGTCGCCGATCTGCGTGCCGAACTTGATGCACCTGAACCCGGCATCGCCCGAGACGGCGAAGGTCGTGTGGACGGTCACGGCGTACCTGACCAGCTTGCTGCTCATCGGTTGGGCGATCGGCGGCGTGGTGTTCGGGCGCATCGCCGACCGCTTGGGGCGAACGCGCACCTTGCTCGTGACCATGCTGGTCTACGCGCTGTCGACGGCAGCTTGCTCCTTTGCGCCAAACATCTACGTGCTGGCCCTATTCCGCTTCTTGGCGAGCTTGGGGATTGGCGGAGAATGGGCGGCGGGAGCAGCGCTCGTCGCCGAGTCTCTGCCGTTCTCGAAGCGAGTCATGGGCGGTGCGTTGCTCTACACCTCCGCTCCCGTCGGCTTGTTCTTGGCGACGTTCGTCAATGATCTATTCACTCGCAAGCTACACGCGATCGCGGCCGATCCGAATCTGTCTTGGCGGGCCGTGTTCCTCACCGGGCTGATCCCGGCCGCCGTGGCGGTGATCATCCGATTGCGCGTGCATGAACCGGAAGTATTCAGACAACCCGAGGCGGCGCCCCGAATCGCCGAGCTGTTCACCCCGGAATACAGGAGTCGGACGCTCGGCGGGCTCGCCCTCGCGCTCGTGGCGCTGGTGACGTGGTGGAGTTGCAGCGCTTTCATTCCGATGGTTGCCAACTACTTGGCGACCGGCGCTCACTTGACGGGTCGTGCGTTCGCCGAGCTAAAGGCCAGCTACGTGACCCGCGGCACGACGTGCTTCAATCTCGGTGGCCTGATTGGCACGCTGCTGACCATTCCGATCGCCACTCGCCTGGGCCGGCGCCCGATGTTTCTCCTGTATTACGCGCTGGGCGCCTTGGCGATTCTGTGTACCTTCGGCTTATCGCTCAGCCCCGAGACGCGACTACTGATGATGTTCACGGTGGGAGTCACCGTCTTCGGTGTGTTCGGATCTTTCACTTTCTATCTGCCGGAATTATTTCCGGTTCGGCTACGCGGCACGGGTGCCGGCTTCTGTTACAACGCAGGCCGCGTGCTGACTTCGGTGTTTCCTGCGCTGATCGGCGTCGTGCGCTCGTCGGGGACGAACCCGGGCAGCGTGCTGGTCTGGGTCGCCATCGCGCCCGCCATTGGCGTCCTCTTCGTGCTTGCGGGGGTGGGAGTCGAGACGCGCGATTTCGATCCGGACCGCGCCTAAGGGCCATTCGAGGGTACTAAGGACCGCCGGACAGCACCACGTACAGGATTGGCACGGCCGCGCCCGCGATCGCGATGATCGCTCCGCGTCCGATTAGACCCTTTCTGCCCGGGATCATGAACAGCCCGGAGAAGGCCAGAAAAAGTAGAAACGCCGCGTAGAAGTCGGCGACGTACGTCCAAGCGCGCTTGCCGCGATTCAGGTGTAGCCAGTTCGCGGCGCGCAGCAGGGGGCGCGCGGCCTGGCCTTCTTCGTGGACGACGCCGGTCGTGGTGTCCACGTGGAAGGTGCGCTTGTCGAACACGACGTCCAGCTGCTGATCGCTCGCGCGATACACTTCTCGTGGCTCTTCGTGCACGCCCAGCGTTTTGAGCGCGCTCTTCGCGGCCGCGTCGTCGTTCGCGGGCAGCGGTAGCGGGAGCTGGTGAGTGAAATTCACTTGTTTGAAGTTGGGATCCCAATCCTTCAAATGATTCACGGCAATCCCCGAACAGGCATAGACGATCGTCAGCCCGACCGCGAAGTAGCCGATGTCGCGATGAAACGCGCGCAGCCAGGGCCGAAGCAAGAACTTGCGTCGACGTTTGCCATTAGCCACCGGGGCTCGCGGGGCCAATTCAGTGCCCGAGGCGCCGTCAGGCATAGCGCTCGAAGCGCCAGGGGTCTGCGTGATTGTTGTAGCCACGAGTTTCCCAATAGCCCAGCTCGTCGTGATCCGAAAAGCGGATCCCCGTGAGCCATTTGGCGCTCTTCCAAAAGTAGAAATCCGGCACGATCGCGCGCACCGGCGCGCCGTGGGCGCGAGGCAAGGGCGCGTCGTTGAGCTGGTGGGCGACCATCACCGTCGGTTTGAGAGCATCGCGCAAAGAGACGTTGGAGGTGTAGTCGTGAGCGCCTTCGAAGATCACGTAGCGTGCGGATTTCTTGGGCTTCGCGCGCTCGGCCAGATCGGCGACCTTCACACCCTTGAACTTGGCGCCCAAGACCGACCAGGTGGTCACGCAGTGCACGTCGAGCGCCTGCTCGGATTGCGGCAAGGCTAGGAGCTCGGCGAAGGTCAGCTCGAATGGCGCCTCCACGGCCCCGTGCACGCGCAGCCGATACGCGCTGGGGCTTGGGTCGCCTGGTTCGCCGCCCATCGGGCGCAGGGATTGAATCACCCGCTGGCCGGGAGGCAGGCGCGGGCGCCCATCCGGACGGGTCTGAGCCTGAGCCTCACGGGTGAGCTCGTCGGACAGCACGTACACCCCGCCCAGCGCCAAAACGACGGTGCCGGCGCCGGCAGCCTGAATGAAACGGCGCCTCTCCAAGGCCTTCTCGAGCTCGGGATATCGGGTCAAACTAGTGCGCTCCTGGGAGTGGTACGGGCGTTTCGGGCAATGGGTTACCGGTTGGGCCTCGCGCCGCATTACATTCTGACGGGAAACCGAGGCAGCGCCACCGACTCATCCCCGACCCCAGGGCGTCACGGGAATGCTAACAATGTAGAGGCCCGCAATGTGCCGCCTCTTCGGCTTTCGCAGCGTTATCCCAAGCCAAGTGCATCGCTCGCTGCTTGCCGCCGAAAATGCGCTCGGCGTGCAAAGCAATAGTCACCCGGATGGTTGGGGTGTCGCCTTTTACGTCGATGGCGCGCCGCACGTCACGCGCAGCCCCACGACGGCGCTCGGTGACGCGCTGTTTCATCGTCTGAGCGGCGTGGTCTCGTCGGAGACCGTGCTCGCGCACGTGCGCAAGGCGACGCAGGGCAATCGCACGATCTTCAACTGTCACCCGTTCCAGTTCGGACGCTGGGTGTTCGCGCACAACGGGGACATCCCGAACTTCGAAGCCAAGCGTGAGCCGCTGCTCGCCTTGGTGTCCCCGCGCTTCCGGCGCTACATCTTGGGCGAGACGGACAGTGAGGTGCTGTTCTTCGTGTTCATGACGGTGCTCGAGGCGCAAGGCTCGCTGTGCGGTGAGAGCGACATCGACTCGATCAGTGCGGCGCTCAAGGAAGCGGTGAACCGCGCGCGCGCGCTGTGCGACACCGACGGCACGCGCTCACTGCTCACCGTGATGGCTACCAATGGCGATTGCTTGGTCGCGGCCCATGGCGGCAAAGAGCTCTACTTTTCGACCTACAAGACCCGGTGCTCCGATCGCGGCAATTGCGCGAGCTTGTCGCTGGCGTGCGAGGCCCCGTCCAGCTCCGGCCCGGTGAATCATTTCATCGTCTCCAGCGAGCCGCTCCAGGGCGAAAACGTGTGGGAGCCGCTGGCCGCTGGCGACATCATCGGTGTCGACGGGCGGATGCGGGTGCGCCGCTCGCGGCTCGATCACGTCGCGTTGCCCGTCGTCGCTTGAGATCAGCTCGGGCCGTCGAACAGCAACGTATAACTGAAGCCCGCGCTGTCGTCGGCAGCTTGGGAGCTGAGCCGGACGCTGGCCACGCGCAGGGGCTCGCGCCGCTCGATGCGCGCTGGGATCGCCGCATGTTGGCAATGCGCGCTGCCGGCCAGGACCACGAGCTGCCGTGACGGCGCGTTGGTCGCCACCCAGCGCGTCGCGTTGTCGGCCATGGTCTCGTCCCACACCACTTGTGCGGCGTAGAAGTTATCCGCGTCGAACGCGGCGCCATTCGATCCGTGTGGGTGGCCCGCCATCAGCTTGTCGAAGGCGGCGCGATGCTCAGCGTCGCTCAAATTCAGGTCGTCCGGAAGCTGCCGGCGTAGCCGCGGCGGCAAGTCGGAGATGCCCTGCTTGGCCACCGCGCGGGTCAACTCGCGCGAGGCGTTCAGCGCTTTCAGCGGCAAACCATAGGCACGCCCGAGCTCCAGGACCGGGCGATAGTACTCGTAGGGATAGCCCCAGCGCTCGTCGTACTGCGTTCGCTTGCGCAGTCCCGCGTCGTCGACACTGCCGATGCTGTACGAGTACAGCGCATCCCCGTAACTCGACTGGAACATCTCGAATCCGACGCCGAGCGCGCGACCAGAAACGCGCGCTCGGCGCTCGAGGCCCTCGGTGATCGCGAGCTCGGCGTAGTGGTCGCGGGGCGCGTCGTGCGCTTCACCCAGGCACAGCACGTCGAAGCGTGACAGCTCGTCGAGTAGTTGCGCTTGGTCGAGCGTGCGTCCATCGGCGTTGCGTTGGGCGCGAAAGGGCTGGGCCGAGCGCGCCACGATGTCACTCGGCACGGGCGGACGTGGCGCTGGCTTTTCGGGGGGCGGGTCGAGACGCGGCACGTCGAGCGTCGTCCCGATCGGTTGCTGTGGTGCGGAGGCGCAGGCGGCCGGCAGCAGCGAAACGGCGACCAGAACGGCGAGGGGAAAGCGATGCATGGCGACGATCACAGCGCGCGTTCGCGCAGCTCTTCGGGGATCAGCGGGCTGGGGCGGGCGCTGGTGAGGATCCACAGCTGGTGCGCCGCGCGCGTGGCGCAGATGTGCAGCAGGTGGCGCGCTTCGTCCTCGGTCGGGTAGGCGGCGTCGGTGACCTCGACCGCGATCACGTAGTCGAATTCCAGGCCCTTGACCTGGCGCACGTCGGTCACGTCGATGCCGGGTTTGAAGGGGAAATCCTGCTCGGCGATACGCCGCACGTACGGCACCTCACCGCGCTTGAGCCCCTCGAAGTACACGTCGGCCTGCTCCGGGTAGCGACTGACGACTGCGACCGAGGCGGACGGCTCGGTCTGCATCAGCTCGCGCAGCGACTCGGCCAAGAAGGCCAAGGCGTCCCCGGTGTGGCCGAACGAGTAAAGCTCGACCGGTGCGCCGCTGCGGACCGCCACGGGCTCGTCCTTGCTGGCGAGTGGCCCGAGCACGTGCCGCGAGAACTCGATGATCTCCGAGGTCGAGCGGTAGCTGAGCTTGAGTGGCTCGATCTCGACGTGGCTCATTCCTAGATCGCCGAGCACGGTCTTCCAATCCGAAAAGCCGTTGTCCATCAGGAGCCGTTGCTGTACGTCACCGGAAAGCGTGATGCTGCGCGCCTTGCTCGAGCAATCCAGCACCACCGAGAGCTCGACGGGGCTCAGATCTTGCGCTTCGTCGACCAAGATGTGCTCGTAAACCAGTGGTTCTTTGTTGGTCGCGCCGCCGCGTGTGAGCGGGCCGCGCAGGCGCTGATGCAAGCGCAGGATCAGCGTGTCGTCCTCGAGATCGAGCTTGGCCCCCTCGTTGAGGTCTGCGCCGTCGACGCCGCGGCTGCGGCCAGTGTGCTCGTCGTCGTCCTCGTTCTCGGAGCCCGGCTCGCGCTCCGGCGCTTCGGCCAGGCTCTTCAGGGACGGCTCGCCTTCTTCTTTCTTGCGCTCACGGCGAGCCGAGCGTTCATCGTTGCGATTGTCGATGTCGGCGATCGCCTCCCCGGTACGCGCCGAGCACCAGGCATGGACCCGATCGAGCTCACCGACGGTGAACGCGCCGGGCGCGAATTGCTCGAAGTACGCGCCCAAGGCTTGGCGATCCGAGAGCAGCTCGGCCCAATTGCCCGTGACGTCCCGGGCGTCCTTCACGGCCGCGCGAACCACGCGCTCGAGCCCGATGCGCGCATCACGCCCGAGGAACTTCGCGTCGCCCTCGAGCAGCGCGAGCAAAGCGTGCAGCCGATGAACGAGCGGGCGTTCGGCGGAACCTTGCCATGCCGAAAGGGCCTTGGGCCCTTCGGCGTCTTCGCCCAAAGCGCGCTTGAATTCGGCTTCGAATTGGGCGGCGAGCTGCGCCACGTGCGCGTCGATTGCCCGCAGCATTGCCGGGTGCTTCTTGAGCCGGGTGACCACGCTCGGGGTGTCGTCGTGATAGCGCGAGGGCAGGCGGGGGAACAGGCTCTGACGCAGCTTCTGCACCCAATTCTCGTACGTGCGAATGGCGACGCCGCCCACGCCGAGTGCGGGCAACACTTCCGAGATGTAGCGCGCGAGGGCATCGTTGAAGACCACGACCAACATGCGGTCGGGGCGAAAGCGACGTGGGTCGTGAAACGCGAGGTACGCGAGGCGATGCAGGCCAATCGTGGTCTTGCCGCTACCGGCGCCGCCTTGGATCACGACCAAGCCCGAGTCTGGGCTGGTGATCAGCTCGAACTGTCGCCGATCGATGAGCGGCGTGATCTCCTTCAGGTGCTTGTCGTCGCCACCTTCTTGGCCGACGCCGAGCTTTCCCGGGCGATGATGCTGATTGGCGCGGGTCGCCGTGCCGGCACCTCCGGAGAGCTTGACCGCGTTGTTCTCCAAGCGGCGCCACTCGCCGCTGGCGCGACGGGCAAAAGCGCCTTGGGGCGAACTGATTCGACGCAGGTGAGCGTCCACGATGGTCAAGCTACGGCGCGTGAGCACCGTGCCCGAGACCTCGCGCTCGCCGAACACCTCGTCGTAATCGTCGCCCTCTTCGTACCGGTAAAATAGGCGGCTGACTGGCGCGTCGCGCCAATCCACGATGCGAATGCCGGCCTTACTGTCGAGGTACGTGCCGCGTCCGATCAGGACGTCGCGCTTCTTCCCGTTCTCTTCCAAAGCCAAGTGACCGAAGTACGGTGACTTGGGATCGACGTGCACTTCGGTGGCCTCACGGCGGCGCGTGGAGAGAATGTGCAGGCGCTCCATCTGCTCGAGGAGTGGTGGCACGTCCTCCATGCGAGCGTTCGCGATCTGATCGCGCAGATCGAGCAGCTGCGCGTCGTAGTCTGGCGCTGCCTTCTGAGGCACCACCTCCTGCGTGCGGCTCGCCAAGTGATCGTTGACCTTGGTCAAGCAACGCTCTTCCTCGGCGGTGATGAGGTCGAGCTCAGGGTCGGCGGGGGTGGGTAATTCGGCCATCGGGCTGGTGCAGGAGTAACGAAAAAAACGGGCCAGGGCGCGTACCACGCACGGCGCACGGAGTCGACGCTCGACCCAATTAGGGGAGCGCTCGAGGGGAACCGAAAATAGGTTCAGAAATGCTCCCGAAATGCGGCAATTTCAGGCTGCAATTTCAAGGGCTTGAATAGCTGGGGCAACAAGCAACAAGCGCCTTCCTTGGAGGGGCTGCGAGCCGGTGTCATGCTGCCCGCAGGCGCGCGGTCCGTCAGAGCCCGCGTCAGAGGGAGCACGGTTTGGAAAACTCAATGCGCGCCATGGTGCTCGAGGCCCCGCGCGAGCCTTTGCGAGAAAAGCGCGTGCCGAGCCCGCGGCTCGGCTACAGCCAACTGCTGATCCGGATCCGCGCCTGCGGCGTGTGCCGCACCGATCTGCACGTGTGTGATGGCGAGCTATCGGACGCCAAGCTGCCTCTGATCTTGGGTCATCAGATCGTGGGCACGGTGGCGGCGATTGGCGACGGCGTCGAAGGCTTCACCGAGGGCCAGCGCGTCGGGGTTCCGTGGCTCGGGCGCGCCTGCGGTGATTGTCGTTATTGCCTCAGTGACCGTGAGAACTTGTGCGACCACGCCGAGTTCACTGGCTATCAGGTCGACGGTGGCTACGCCGAGTATACCGTCGCGGAACCGCGCTTCGCGCTACCGCTGCCCGGATCGTTCTCGGATCTCCAGGCGGCGCCGCTGTTGTGCGCGGGGCTGATCGGCTACCGCGCGCTCGCGTTGACCTACGACGCGAAGAGCGTTGGGCTGTACGGCTTCGGTTCAGCGGCGCACATCGTGGCGCAAGTGGCGGCGTTTCAGGGCCGGCGCGTGTTCGCGTTCACTCGCCCGGGCGATCTCAAGAATCAGGAATTTGCGCGGAAAATCGGCGCGGTTTGGGCCGGTGGCTCGGACGTGGCGCCGCCCGAAACGCTGGATGCCGCGATCATCTTCGCGCCCGCCGGCACGCTCGTGCCGCGTGCGCTGCGCGCGGTCGGCAAGGGCGGCAGCGTGGTCTGCGCGGGCATTCACATGACCGACATTCCAGCGTTCCCCTATGAGCTGCTATGGGGCGAACGCACTCTGCGCTCAGTCGCGAACCTGACGCGCCGCGACGGCGTCGAGTTCCTGGAGCTCGCGCCGCGCATTCCGATCCACACCGAAGTGCAAGCCTACCCGCTCGGTGACGCGAACCGCGCGCTCGCGGATCTGCGCAACGGTTCGGTGAGCGGCGCGCTGGTGTTGACAATCTAATCTCAGCCGCGCACAGAGCCGTCGCCCGTGGCGTACGGCGCGCTGCGATCGATCGTTATTTCGCGCCGCAGCGCGCGCTGCAGCGGCTCGAGCTTGTCCCGCGCGGCCAAGAGCTCGAGCTCCAAGTCGCCCGGGCCGTCCACCACGATGTCCACGCGCTCCGGAAATACGTAACAGCGCAGGCGTTTGACTAGCTGGCTGTGGCCGCGATCGAGCGCCACGGCCAAGCGCAGCGTGCCGGACAGCACCTTGATCAGCCGTTGCTGTTCGACGTCCAGATGGGCGAGGCGATCGTGGCTCTTCTTGGGACGCTCTTGGCGGTGATAGAACACGAGCAACCCGAGCATCTCGATCTCTTCGTCCGTGAAGCCGCGCAAGGTGGAGTTGCGCACGATGTAACGCGAGTGCCGGTGGCGATCGGCATACCCGATCTGGCGACCGATGCCGTGCACCAAGGCGGCGAACTCCAACAGCTCCCGCTCGTACGGACCGAAGCCGTGGATCTCGACCGTTTGATCGAACAGCTCCAGTGCCAAGCGTGCAATGTGATGCTCGCGTGGGTCGTCGCGCTCGTATTTGCGTGCCAGCTCCACCACGCTGCGCCGCCGCGGATCGGGGATCGGCGCGTGAGTCGTGGGCGCGCGACCGTGCCGCTCGAGGTAGTCCCAAATCACGCCTTCCCGCAGCGAAGCGTCGCACAGGGTTAACTCTTCGACCTCGGCCATCTCCAGTAATTCACTGAGCAACACGCCGCCCAAGTGAATGGTGTCGGCGCGCGCCTCGCCAATGCCCTCGACCTTGGCCCGCTTCACCGGGTCGAGCTCGACCAAGCGCCGCGTCAGCTCGCGAATGTCGCGCCGGCGCACGGTCTGGGCATTGAGTGAGCGATACGCGGTGCCGCTCGCGGCCAAGTGCGCGGCCTCGCCCAGGGTCCGGATCGTGCCGGACGTGCCGACCACGCGATCGAACTTGAGCTTGTGGGCCTGCGACATGACCTCCGCCGCAGCGCCGTGCACGTAGCCCTGCAGCTCGTACAGCTCGCGCATGGTCAGCGGGGCCGAGGTGCCGTGGTGATCGAGCAAGCGTTGCACGCCGAGGCGCAGGCTCTCGTTCATGTACACCGCGTTCTGTGTGCCGAGCGAAAGCTCGACGCTGCCGCCGCCGATGTCGAGCACGAGGGTGCGCTCTTGCTGCAGATCGAGCGCATGGCGCACGGCCAAGAAGATCAACCGCGCCTCTTCCGTGCCAGAGATCACGCGCGGCAGAATGCCGGTTTCGCGGAATGTGGCGTCCAAGAACTCCGTGCCATTTTCGGCCTCGCGCGTCGCGCTGGTCGCGACGGCCAGCACTTCCTCGACGCCGCGGCTCTCCGCGAGCTTCACGTATCGACGCAGCACGTCGAGCCCGTCGGCGAACGCGCGCTCGCTGAGCCGCATGGTCTCGAACAGGCCCTGACCGAGCCGGACCATCGTTTTTTGGCGATCGATCACGCTCAAGCCGTGATCGGGGTTCACCTCGACGACCACCATGTGCACCGAGTTGGTGCCGATATCGATGGCTGCGATTTTCATGCCGGCTCGGTCGCCGCGACGCGGCGAATCAATGACGAAAGCCCTTCGAGCACCGAGCCCGGGATGCCGTGCCCGCCGTTGAAGGCAACGAACTCGACGGAAACGCCAGCGGCGCTGAGCTCGTCCCGCAGTTGTTCGGCGACGGCGAAGGGCAAAACCGGATCGCTTCGGCCATGGCTTTGCAACACGGGCAAGCCCTTCCGCGCGCTCATCAACGGCAACCACTCCTCGCGCGAGATGATGGTGCCGCTCAGAATGGCCAAGCCTCCGAACGCGCGCTCGGTGCGGAGCACGACGTCCGTGGCCAGCATCGCGCCTTGGGAGAAGCCACCGATAACGGTCGTCTCCGGCTGGGCTCCGAAATCACGCTCCAGGGCTACGAGCAAGCCGAGCACCGCTTCGCGCGAGGCCGCGCTGCCCTCCGGGATCTCGGCGGTGAGCTTGGCGGCCGCGCTGTTCGAGAAGCGATCTTGCAGGCGCGCCATGTCGATGTTCCACCAAGCGCGCCCGCCGAAGCCGAGCTCGAGCGGCGCTTCGGGAAATACGAAGCGCACCGCGTGGGGGACCGGCAACTCTCGCCACAACGGGACGAGATCAGTGCCTGGCGCACCGAAGCCGTGCATGAGCACGACGACGGGACCCGACCCGCCGCCCTCGCGGTCGGTTCCGCCGGCAATTCGGGCCTTAAGTGTGCCGAGTTGGACCTCTCTCATTGGCCTGACTTTAGCCCGAGAGCGACGCGCTGCGCTATCGCCGCGCACGGAGGTGACGAGGCCGAGCTGAAACCTCGTGGGGGTTTGCGTTTCGCTCAAGCTCGTGTTTGGTTTCAATCACGCATGGACCTAAAGAGCTTGATGGGCGAACTTTTGGGGGAGCTGGGCCGCGTGTCCAAGGCCGACGGCGTGGTCGGCACCGTGCGCGACGCGGGCACCGCCAAGGTGTTGCCGCTCAGCAAGATCAGCATCGCGTTCGGCACGGCCATCGGTGACGTTGGTGGGTCGGCCAAGCGCGCAAACGATGAACAGCGGGATGGCGACGCCGAAGTGGGCGGCGCGGGCGGCGCCATCGTCGTCGAGCCGCGGGCCTTCGTCGTGGTGGGTGAAGACGGCGAGCCGCACATGTTGGCGTTGCACCGTGGTCGCACTGCCGTGGTGCGCAAGGGCGTCCAGATCTTGGGCGCGTCGAGCTCTCCTGATGCGTTGTCCGGTTCGGTCGCTGCACAGCTCGGCAGTGGCGAGAAAAAGTAGCGCGGCCGCGGAGCGTTACCCGAGTGCTCGTCTGGTTGGCAGCAAGCCTCGCCGTGCTCGGCTTGCTGTGCGCGATTGCGTGGCTCGTGCCGTTGTCCTTCAGTAGCAACCTCCAAGGCCGGGCCGAGCCGTCCGGAAGTTGGGCAGTGGCCCTCGGTCTTGGCTTCGGACCGCTCGCCCTCACGACCATTGCGGCGACCGGGGTGGCGCCGTTCGTGACGTGTCACGTGTTCGGTAAGCAGCTGCTGCGCTTGCCCGTGTCGCGCTGGTTGCGGCGAGCCCCCAAGAAGACGCAGGCGGAACCGGAGCCGAGCGAAGCGGCTCCGGAAGCGCCGCCGGTGCAGCTCTCGCGCATCGAACGTTCAGTAGCCCGCTTTTTCCGCGCGCTCGATCCGGTCGATACCTTGCTCACGTGGTGGGAAAAAGAGCGAGTCTTCGAAGTGCGCTCCCTCGTACTGGATACGGAATACTCGTTCTCCGACGTCGCGCTCACCGGCCAGATCTTGGCCGGCATGTACATGTTGTCGGGGGTTCTGCCGGAGCGGTACGTCATCAACCAAAGTCCGATCTGGGAAACCGAGGATCGCGTCCAGCTCTCCATCGATGGTCGATTCAGGATCTGGCCCGGCCGTCTGCTCGTCGACCTCGTTGGATTCGTGCTAAAACAACGCGCCCATGAGCGAATCCAAGATCGGTGACATCGTCAGCAGCTTGCTCTCCGGCGTGCACGGGATCTCCAAGAGTGAGACCATCGTGGGTGAGCCGCAGCAGGCCGGTGATGCCACCATCATCCCGGTTCACCGCCTGAAGATCGCGTTCGGCGCGGGCAGCGCGACGGCTGGCGGGCGCAGCGGAAAGGTGGGCGGCAAATCGGGCGGCCATGGCGCCGGTGGCGCGGTCGAGCTCGATCCGGTCGCCGTGATCGCCATCGGCAAGAATGGCAATGCCCACCTGCTCACGGTCGAAGGGGACGAGAGCACCGCCTGGTCGTCCCTGCTGCGTGACGTGCCGGACGTGCTCGCGCGCTTGGCGCAGTCGGTGGGCGAGAAAGTGAAGAACGAGCTCAACGCGCGCGCGGTGTCCGCGGCAAGCCCAACCGAGCTCTCGGCCGAGCGTGAGCCGGCGCCCAGCGCGCTGCCCGAGCGCAAAGGCGAGTAACGCTCGGCGTTCAGCCCGCCGTGCGCGGTTCGAGCACGGCGGCGAGCGCGCGCTCCAGGCGCAGTAAGCACTCCGCGACGCTCGCCGAGTCGACCGAAAGGAAAGGCCGGAAGCGGACCGACCGCTGACCGCAGGCCAGGATGATCAAGTGCTCGGCGAAGCAGCGCTTCACCAGTTGATTGCGGAGCTGCGTGGAGGGCAGGTCGATCGCGCACAGCGCGCCCAAGCCACGCGCGTTGCTCAGGGCTGGGAACCGCGCGCACAACGCTTCCAGGCCGAGCCGAAGCTCGCCGCCGCGCAAGGTCGCGTTCTCGAGCAGCCGATCCTCGTCGATAATCTCCAGGATGCGGGTGGCGCGCACCATGTCCACCAGCGAGCCGCCCCACGTGCTCGAGATGCGACTGGGCACCGCGAATACGCTCTCGACCTCATCGATACGCTTCGAAACCAAGATCCCGCCCACTTGCATCTTTTTGGCGAAGCAGACCACGTCCGGCTCGACGCCGAGCTTTTGAAAGGCCCACCACGCCCCGGTCAAACCCACTCCGGTTTGCACCTCGTCGAAGATCAAGAGCGCGTCTCGCTCGCTGGCGATGCGGCGCAAACCAGCCAAAAACTCGGGCCGGAAATGATTGTCACCGCCTTCGCACTGAATGGGCTCGATCAAGATCGCTGCGATGGCATGACCGCGCTCGTCGAAGGCGCGATTGACCGCAGCGAGGGAGGCGCGCTCGCTCTCCACGATCTCACTCAGGTGGGCGGCGATCGGGAAGCGGACGCTGGGTGCGGGGATGCGCGGCCAATCGAACTTCGGGAAATGCAGGGTCTTCGTGGGATCGGTATTGGTGACGCTGAGCGTGTAGCCCGCGCGGCCGTGGAAGGCCTGCTCGAAGTGCAGGATCTGATTGCCACCCGCGGGCCTGCCAGCGGCCAGGTTTTTGCGCACCTTCCAATCGAAGGCGGCCTTCATCCCGTTCTCGACGGCGAGCGCGCCGCCTTCCACGAAGAAGTAATGCGGGAACTCACGCGGCGCCGCAGTGCGCGCCAGCGTGTCCACGAACTCGGCGAAGTACTCGGTGTAGAAATCGGGATTGCCGACCTTCACGGTGGCAGCGCGCACGAGGCGGTGTTGTACGTCTGGCTCGAGCATCCCGGGGTGGCCATAGCCGAGCGGGTTCGATCCGTAGAAGCTGGCAAAATCCAGGTATTCCGCCCCGCTCAGGGCGTCGAAGGCGTACGCAGCGTGGCTCCGGTCGAGGTCTAGGACGATGGGATAGCCGACCGCCAACAGGTGCCGACGGAGGGTCTCGTGCACCGCCCCGGGCGGTATCCGCACGTGGCTTGCCATCGCATAATCCTAGCAGTGATTGCGCGAAAAGCTCGTGGCCGCACGGAGCCCGAGGGAGGTCCGAGTGCGACACGCGACCACGGCTCTAGCCTATGCATTGAGGCTGTGGCTTACTCGGGCGCGCAAACTCATGGACGCACGGGCAATCGCAGGCGCAGTCGGCAGTTACCTCAAAGATCATCCGGAGGAGCTGTGGCGCTTGCTACGCAATGCGTTAGCAATGCGCTTCGGCGTGCCGCTGGCCGCGCTGCGTTGGCTCGCGGTCAAAGGCGCAGGCAAGAAAGCGCCCAAGGACGTGCAGATCGAGAGCGTCCCGCCCGGCGTGCGTCTGGCCGCTTCGCTCGACCTGATGGGCACACCGGTGCGCGCTTCCGCGGTGGTGTACGTGGAGCGCGTGCGCGCGAATGCAACCGAGCTGTGCTTCGAGCTCCGCTTGGCTCAGGTCTCTCTGAAGGTGACCGACGAAAACTCGACGACGCCGATCGCAGCGCTGCTCAAGTCCGGTGCGCTCGATCTCAGCAAGCCAGGCAACCTCGCAGCGTACATGCCCAAGCGGCCTCCGATCTTGGTCGACGCGAAAGACGACCGGATCGTGATTGATCTGATGAAGCATCCGAAGTTTGCGAAAAACGAGAACGCACAGCGCCTGGCGCGCTTGATCGCCCCGCTGATCACCGTATCTGGGATCGCGAGTGAGTCGGAGCATTTGGACGTGGCGTTCCGCCCGTTTCCGGATGGCGTGGCCGAAGTCATTGCCCGCGTGCGCAACCTCATTTGACGAGCAGCTGGCCCATGACTCGACTCGAGGCGGTCGCCAACTACCACTGTAAGGTGGGGGAAAATCCGCTCTGGAACGAGCGCGAAGGCCGCTTGTACTGGGCGGACATCGAGACTGGGCGGTTGTTTCGCGCCGACCACGTGGGCGGCAAGCACGAGTGCTTCTATCGCAGCTCAGACTTGATCGGCGGCTTCTCGTTTCAGGCCGACGAGAGCCTGCTCTTGTTCGAGGTCGACCGGATTGGCGTGTTGTCCAAGGCGGGCGAGTACCGCGCGCTGCTGCAGGGCATTGACTCCAACATGGTGCGCTTCAACGACGTGATCGCCGATCCCGAAGGGCGCGTGTTCGCGGGCACCATTGGTAAGAACGCCGAGGTTGGCGGCCTGTTCCGCGTCGAGCTCGACGGCCGGGTCGAGCTCTTGTGGCGCGGGACGGGTTGCGCCAACGGTATGGGGTTTACCCCGGACCTGCAGCGTTTCTACTGGACCGACAGCACCGCGCAACTCATCTACGTCGCGGACTACGAACGCGCGAGCGGCGCGCTCAGCAACCGCCGCGAATTCTATCGCGCGCCGGCCTCCGAAGGCATTCCGGACGGGCTGTGCGTCGACCGCGCGGGTCAGGTGTGGTCCGCGCGCTGGGGCGGGTCCACGTTGCTGCGGCACGACGCTGCCGGGCGCGTCGTGGAGCGCGTCACGTTCCCGGTGACTCGCGTTTCATCGGCCACGTTCGGCGGCCCAGAGTTGAACGTGCTGTACGTTACCACGGCCGGCGGCAGCGGCGTCGAAGGCGAGTCGACCCCGGACGGGACACTGTACCGCTTCGCTGTCGATGTTCCGGGAACGGCGCCGTTCCGCTCCCGGATTCGACTCTAGGCGCTCACTCCGCGGCGGGAGCGGGCGCGGCGGGGGGCACGCGGCGCGGCGTCTTGGGCTCGGGCTTGCCGGCCCACCACGCCTTGAGCCGCTCCATGCTGAACGGCCTGGAGTACGCGAACAGGAACATCAACGACAGGGCGTAGAACAGCCACGCCTGTGCCACGAAGCGATCATCCACCCAGTAAAAGCCGCTCGGGGCATAGAGCAGGATCGTGCTGATACCACTGGTCATCACCAGCGGCGGCCCGAGGGAAGGACGCACCTTCACTAGGGCGGGTGCCGCTAAAAACAACGAATAGTAATAGCAAGTCAGGTTGGTCATCGAGATGACCAGGCACACGCTGAGCGCGAGCCCCACCCACAGCAAGCGGGTGCGGCGCAGCGCCCATGCCGTCCAACCGAAGACGCCCGCGATGATCAGCAGGAACAAGGGCTTGACCTGCTTGAAGCGCGCGAGGCGGCCCTCTTTCCAGCCCTTGAACGGGTCGTCGTCGTTGTCGTCCCGCATGAAGCGCATGCGGTTCGACCAGGTGTGCTCGAGCATGGTCTCGAGCCCCATGGTGTTTGTCAGCGGCGTGGTGCCGTGCACCTTGATGGTGTGACCGAAGAACTGCTTGTACGAGTCCGCGCCGCACACCGCGACGCTGGCCGGGATCAGCACGCCAGCGGCGATGATCACACCCGCCAACAGGCGACGATGATCGGGATGCAAGTAACCAAGCAGGCCCGGCTCGCGCTTGATGCTCAGCTTGCCGGTGGCGGCCTGCGGCTCACCCGTGGTGCCGAAGCGCACGCGCCGGATGATCTCCATCACCACCATGATCCCCCAGCCCCCGAAGAAGATGATCGGGAAGATGCGCAGCAAGGACGACCAGGTGAGCGCGGCGCCCGCGAGACCGAACTTGCGCTTGCGTGCGCAGCACACGGCGGCGACCAGAAAGAACAGCCAGTCCTGACGCAGGAATGCGCCGCCCGTCCAGTAGAAGTTGGCGGGCGCGTTGCAGCCCCAGAACACCGTGGCAACGGCCATGATCCGGAAGCCGAAGGCCCAATAAAACAGGAGCACGATGCCGACGTGGAAGGCCACGTCGATCATCGAAAGGATCTTGAAGAAGGTGTCGCCCGCGGGCGCAATGCTGGCGAACAGCTTGCCCGTCATGCCCCAGACCGGCGGCGGATTGTAGCCGTGGTCCTTCTGCATGTTGTCCCAGTAGCTACCGACGGACGAGTGATAGAACCAGTCGACGTCCTTTTTATAGGCTTCCCAGCGCTCGGGCGTGAACTTGTCCTTGCACTTCTCGGGGTGGGTGAGGACGTACGTGTCTTTGATCGGCTTGATCAGGTTGACGTGCAGATCGCGCAAATCACGCTTGGCGACGGCGGCGCCGCGGCCAAGATCCACTTCGGCGACGGCCGTGCACTCGTAAAGCTCGGTGTACCCGATCTCCTTGAAGTACTTGGACCCGAGGTAATAGTGAAAGAACTCGTGCCGGTGGTAGTACTCGCTGTACCGCACGTTCGGGTTGAAGAAGTCGAAGTACGTAAAGAACGCGACGACGGTGAGCACGATCGCGACCCAGCGTTTCGTCTTCTTCGTGATGCGCTCCCGAAGCCGCGCCGCGCGCATCTCGTACATCAAGAGCAGGGCGGTGGTGATCGTCAGGAAAATCCGCGTGCCCTTCATGAAGGGCTCCCAGTGGGACTTCTCGAAGATCGTGTTTTGCCAGAAGAAGTCCTGGTCCGCGGCGAACGCGGTCACATGGCCCAAGGACATATTCAGCACGGAAAGCAGGGTCATCACGGCGCTGGTAGTACACCAGTGCGTTCCGGTTGTCAGGGGGCCCGGGGCCAAAAAGGCCAGAGGGCCGCGGGCCGGTGCGACCGGACAAAATAAAAACAGCCCGGGCAATCCTTGGATCGCCCGGGCTGTCGTAGCGAGCCCCAAAATCCCGGAGGGGGTGAGGGGCGGCGGCACGGCATTGGCTGCGCGCTCTACGCGCAACGTTTAGGCCGAACCTAGCCGTAGACAACAAGGCCCTGGTCGCGCCCACATGAACTGCGCGACCGACCTCGCTCGGCTAACCTCGAGGGTCCACCTCCGGGATAAAGGTACAACTACTAATCATGCCTGTCCTCCTCCGGCCATAGCCGGACGCCCGCGCCTCTTGCCCGGAGCGAGAGAGAGACTCAATCGCTCGGCAAGCTGCGGAGTGGGCGCTTCCGAAAGGAGACCGCAGAGCGGTCTCGACCCAAAGGTGCAGGGCGCGGGGGTGCTCCTCCACCGGACAAGCCCGGGAACGATGATTCCAGCCTGCACGTTGGTTCAGAACGTAGCACGGGGGCGCCGAGCGATCCAGGGATTTTTTGAGCGTTGTCGTGGAGTTTGGGGTGGGGCTTGGGGCCGCGGTCTCGCTCGCTCCCAAACTCGTTCGGCAGAGCGCGCGATCCCATTTGTAGCCTCCGCGTCACGCTCTCGACGCAGGTCACAGGCTCGGGGGTAAGGCGGTGCGGCTCGCTTCGAGTGTGTAGGAAACCTTGCACGGCAGGCCCGCGAAGCCGTCGGTCACGCCGACGAAGCCGGCACATTGGGTGCCGCTCTTCGCGGCGTAGGTGAAGCTCATGTCGACGTCGAAGCTCTGCACGTCGGTCGTCTTCGAGCTGAGCTCACCGCTCGCGATATCACTCCGGACGATGATACAACCGGGCTGCGCGCCCTGCGCGGGTTGCATCGTTACCTCGACGCCGCTCTGGAAGCCGAACGTGGTGCCGTTCGCCGAGATGGTACCTGGGATCGCTTCCTCGCCGTTCAGCCAGTAGAGCGTGTTTCCTTCACGCGACAGCTTCACGTCGAACGCCCAGTCTTTGGTGACGCCGAGCACGGCAGCTTGGCAGGTGTCGCTCTGAAGCGTACCCGCCGCGTGGAACGTGCCCAGTCGATCCCCCGGCTCGTGCGCGTCCTGCGCGTGGCCAACGCAGCCCGCACCCACAACACTGCAGGCGCACAAAAACAGAAACGCGCACACGACGTGGAGTCGCATGCGCGTGCTCTTATCAGTTGGCCACGGTGGCGGCCAAAGTTCCGGCAAACGCCGGCCCGAGCTCAGGACTGCGTGGAGTCAGAACCGGCGGCGGGCGCTTTGCGAGCGTTCGCGGCTTCCAGACCGACGCGATTGCGGCTGCGCAGCTTGACGCGCTTCTTGGCGAGGGGGGTGGTGAGCCACTCGTGGCGGCGGCGGACGTTCCAAAGTGCACGGTTCGACATGTGGGCGGGTCGTTTAGCCGACCTTGCGCAGCCGTGCAACTGGAACCATCGTGAATTTCGGCGGCGAGCCCCGCCGACGCGGCCGAATCCGTGCTCTTGGCAGCAAATACCTCGAAGAAAAAACCGGGATATGGCAGAAATGCCGAGCCCTTGGCTCACCCACTCGTTCGCTAGCTAGCGCCCCATGACCACTCCAGCCAGCGGCCCCCTGAACCTCATCCCGGTCAGCGGTGGCTCGGTCCGTTCCCCTCGCGGCCAGAGCTACCTGCTCGGCAAGCGCCTGGGCGCGGGTGCCTTCGGCGCCGTGTTCGACTGCATCGGCCCGTTCGATCAGTCGTTCGCGCTCAAGGTGTTCCTGCCCGGCAACCGCCCCTATGCCGAGGTCCGTGCCGAGTGGCTGAAGGAGGCCGAGCGGCTGTATCGCTTGCGCCATCCGAACATCGTGTACGTGCACGATTACTTCGAGTCTGCGGGCATGTTTTACCTCGTGCTCGAGCGCTGCGATCACAGCCTGGACGAGATGCTGCAAGCACCGTTCACCGATCGCTTGGTGGTGGATGTCGCGCGCCAATTGCTGTTCGCGGTTCAATACCTGGCCGACAACGAGTTCGTGCACAACGATTTGCACGCGGGCAACGTGCTCGTGACCCAAGGCGAGCGGATCACCGCCAAGCTCAGCGATCTGGGCATCGCTCAAGAGCTGTACGGCTACGGTGGCGCCAAGCCGTCGATCGTGCAGCACCGCCTGATGTCGCCCGAGGTCGCGGCGGGCGGTTACTCCACGAAGCAGAGCGATCTGTATCAGCTCGGGCTACTGATTTATCAGATGCACACCGGCGTGTACCCGATCGACACGAGCCTCGGCTACGACGGTATCATTCAACAAATCCGTGATGGCGTGCCGCGCCTGAAAGCGGAAGCCTTGGGCACGCCGATCGGGGACGTCGTGAGCGTGATGCTGCGCCGCCAAGAGCAATACCGGTACACCTCGGCGCTTCAGGTGTGGGAAGATCTCCAGAAGCTCGACGTGTGGTCTCGTGACCGCGTGGAGCGCACCGCAGAAATTCCGGTGATCGAGCCCGTCCCCCCGACTCAGAACGGATAAGCAATGCGCGTCACCATGGTCAAAAAGCGGCTGCTCGACGGCGAGCCGTGCAAGAAATGCAATGACGCGGAGGCCCTGCTCAAAACACGCGGCCTGTGGGCTCGCGTGGACGAGGTGGTCTGGGCGCTGGAAGGCGATCCGGAATCCGCGGGCATGAAGCTCGCCGCGCAATACAAAGTCGAGCTCGCACCGTTCTTCGTCGTGCAGGCGGACAACGCCGAACCGCGCGTGTTCACGAGCACTCTGCAGTTCATCAAAGAAGCATTGGGCGGCGCGACCACCCCCGTGTCTGCCGTAGCCGGCGCGCCGCTCGGCCCCGATGAGATGGCACAGCTTACGCTGGACTTCGACAAGGCGCCGCCCGAACGCACTATTCGCTGGCTGCTCGAGCGCTACGGGCGTGAGGTAGCGATCGCCTTCAGCGGTGCGGAGGACGTGGCCCTGATTCACATGGCGATAGAAACTGGGCTGCCGTTTTCGGTCTTCACGCTCGACACGGGCCGCTTGCACCCAGAGACGTACCGCTTCATCGAGCAGGTGCGCAGCCGCTACGGAGTGGCGATCGAGCTCATGTCACCGCAAGCCGAGCCGCTGCAAGCGTTCGTCGAGAAGAAGGGCCTGTTCAGCTTTTACCAAGACGGACACGGCGAATGCTGCGGAATCCGAAAGCTCGAGCCGCTGCGTCGCGCGCTCGGCAAACAACGCGCTTGGATCACCGGGCAACGTCGCGATCAGAGCCCCACGCGTACTGACGTGGCCGTGATCCAGCACGACGGCCACAAGGGCAGCGATGGCAGCGCGCTCGTGAAGTTGAATCCGCTCGCCGCCTGGAGCCTACAAAAGGTGTGGAGCTACATCCGCGCCAACGACGTGCCCTACAACGAGCTCCACGATCGAGGCTTCATCTCGATCGGTTGTGAGCCGTGCACGCGCGTGCCGCGCCCCGGCGAGCACGAGCGCGCCGGCCGTTGGTGGTGGGAAGAAGCGACCAAGCGCGAGTGCGGGCTGCACACGTAGAGCGCGTGGGAGCGGCGGGAAGAACTTCACCGCCAAGGCGCCTAGGCCGCCAAGAGTTTGTTTGTTAGCGCGGAGCTAAAAGATTTTCGGCTTGGCGCTCTTGGCGGCTTGGCGGTTCGAACCTCGCGACGCGCCTCGAGGCAGCTTGTCGTGGATCGAGGTGCGTGGTGCAAACCTTCGAGCGCCCAAAAATTTAGTTGATCACCTTCGTGCCGTTGCCGCGGACGCCGGCCAGCGTGACTGCATCTTCGTCGGCGGGGGTGCCGGCAACGTACAGTGTCTTTAGCTTTTTGAGCGCCTTGAGCGGGCCGGCGTCTTTCACTTGGGTGTGTTGGATGCCGAGCTTTTCGAGCTTGGTGAGCTTGGCGAGCGGGGCAACGTCGGTGATTTGTGTGTCGTCCAGCGTGAGCTCGGTGAGGTTGGTGAGCGTCGCGATGGTGCTCAGGTCGGCGACCTGAGTGTGCGCGAGATCCAGACGGTCGAGCTTTTTGAGCTTGGCGAGCGCGCTGGTGTCTTTGACTTGGCTGTGCGCGGCGCTCAATGACTCGAGGTTCGTTAGGTTAGCGAGCGGCGACAGGTCGTCGTACTCGCCGGGAGCGAGGAACAGGTCCTTCACGCCCGTGAGGTGCGAGAGCGTGCAGGTGTCGAGGCGCGCGGTGCGCTTGGCTTGTGACAAGTTGAGCGAATGCAGTTTGCCAAGATCGGCGACGGTGATCGCGCCGTCGGGTTTCTGCAGCTTCTTCCGCACTTCTTCTTCGAGGCCGGGCTGGTCGAACTCGGCGTTCGGACCTTTGCCGCACTCGGACAGCTTCTTTTGGGGTTGGATCGGGGCGACGGGCGCCGGAACTGGAGGCGTGATCGGGGCGGCCGAGGGCGGGGGAGCGGCGGGAGCGGCCGCAGACGCCGCTTTCTCGGCTTCGGGCTTCGGTGGATCGTCACAAGCGCCGAGCAGCGTGATCAAACCGAGGGCGGCGAGCGAGGTGCGGAGGAGGATCATTGCGCCCGACTCTAGTCCGGACTCGGCTCGCCTTGGAAGCGCGGGCAAGGCTATCGCGGAACTAGCGTTTTCGACGCTGGCGAGGGCCCTGAGCGCGCTCGCGTTGCACGCCGTGCACGCGCACGAGATCGACGAACTTGTGCAGCGCGGGTGACAAGTTCTGATGCCGCCACACGATGAGCAGCTCGACCTCGGGGGCGCCGCTGATGGCCCGAAAGCTCAAGCCAGGGCGGCGAAAGTTCCGCATCGAGGAGGGCATGATCGAGACGCCAAAACCGGCGGCGACCATGCTGATGATGTCGAGCTGCGGCGCTTCTTGCACGATGTGCGGCGTGAAGCCGGCTGCGCTGCACAAGGACATCAACTGATCGAAGAAGGCGGGACCGCGTGCGCGCGGGAACATCACGAACGGCTCTTGGGCGAGCGCGCGCAGCGGGATGGTGCGTTGCGCGGTGAGTGGATGATCGTCGGGCAGCACGACCATCAGCGCTTCGCGGCGCACGAGCTCCGCTGCGAGCGCTGGATCGTCGAACGCCGTGCGCACGAAGCCGACGTCCAAGCTGCCCGCTTTGAGCGCGTCGATCTGATCGCCAGGAGGTAGCTCGCGCAGGGTGAGCGCGACGGAGGGGAAGCGCGTGCGGAACGCGCGCAAGAGCTCCGTCAGCCCGCTGTACGCGAGCGAGGACGGGTAACCGACGACCAGCCGCCCGCTCTGGCCCTCGCTCGCGCTGCGCGCGTCGTGCACGGCGACATCCAGCGCGTCGAACACTTGGCGCGCGCCGCCCAGCAGGCTCGTGCCCGCAGGAGTGAGCTCCACGCGGCGCCGAGAGCGCTCGAACAGGGGAAAACCGAGCTCTTCCTCCAAAAGCTGGATCTGCCTGCTGAGCGGAGGTTGCTGAATGTGTAAGCGGGCGGCGGCGCGACCGAAGTGCAGCTCCTCAGCCACGGCCATGAAGTAGCGCAAATGCCGAAGTTCCATGGCTTCTTCAACATGAATTAATGAACATCAGGGTCTCTAATACCTGGAAAGTATCACACGATACGAAACAATACAGTGGACGATCACGCACGCCGACTCTAGACGTACGGTTGCCATTCCCGGCGCGGGCCAAAAAGCCTCAATCCCGCGCTGATCGGCTGGATCCTCACCATGTGGCTCGTCCGTGTTGCGCTTCAGCGCCCCTATACCTTCGTCGTGATGTCGATGCTGATCGTCATCTTGGGGGTGTTCACCATCCTCCGGATGCCGACCGACATTTTTCCGGACATCGATATCCCGGTCATTTCCGTGATCTGGAACTACGGCGGGCTGCCGCCGGAGGAGATGGAGAAGCGGATCGTCACGAATTACGAGCGCGTGCTCACGACCACGGTCAACGACATCGAGCACGTCGAGAGCCAGACGCTGAACGGCGTCGCGGTGGTGAAGATCTTTTTTCAACCCGGCGCAAACATCGACAGCGCCACTGCGCAGGTAACGGCGATCTCGCAGACCGTCGTGCGCCAGATGCCACCCGGTGCCACGCCGCCGCTCGTCATTCGCTACAGCGCGTCCAACGTGCCGGTGCTGCAGATCGCGCTCGAGAGCGAGTCGCTCAGTGAGCAGCAGATTTTCGACAACGCGATGAACTTCGTGCGCGCGGACATCGTGACCGTCCCGGGGGCGCAGGTGCCGTATCCGTATGGCGGCAAGCAGCGTCAGGTGATGATCGACATCGATCCGCCGCGTCTCTACGCCTGGGGTTTATCGCCCAAAGACGTGAACAACGCGCTCGGGCTGCAGAACGTGATTCTGCCCACGGGCACCGCCAAGATGGGCGTCGAAGAGTACCCGGTCGTCATCAACTCGAGCCCGGACGCCATCGCCGACATCGGCAATTTGCCGATCAAGACCGTGAACGGCACCACGGTGTACATCCGGGACGTGGCCAGCGTGCGTGACGGCTACTCGCCGCAGACGAGCATGGTGCACGTGTCCGGCGGGCGCTCGGTGCTGATGTCGATCTTGAAGAACGGCAATGCCAGCACGCTGGACGTGGTGGGGGCCATCCGCGACATGCTGCCGACCACCATGACCAAGGTGCCCAAGGAGCTGAAGGCGTCGTTGCTCTTCGATCAGTCGGTGTTCGTGCGCGCCGCGGTGAGCGGTGTGGTCAAAGAAGCGGCCATCGCGGCCGGGCTCACCGCGCTCATGATCCTGCTCTTCCTCGGCAGCTGGCGCAGCACGTTGATCGTCGTGATCTCGATCCCGCTCTCGATCTTGGTCTCGATCATCATTTTACGGGCGCTCGGCCACACGTTGAACGTGATGACCCTGGGCGGCATGGCGCTCGCGGTCGGGATCTTGGTCGACGACGCCACCGTCGCGATCGAGAACATTCATCGCAACATGGCGCAGAGAAAGCCGTTCATCCGCGCGATCGTGGATGGCGCGCAGGAAATCTCGGTGCCGGCGCTGGTCTCCACGCTGTGTATCTGTATCGTATTCGTGCCGGTCACGTTCATCGCCGGCGCGGCCAAGTCGCTGTTCGTCCCGCTCGCGTTGGCGGTGGTGTTCGCGATGCTCACCTCGTACGTGCTGTCCCGCACGCTGGTCCCCACGCTCGTGCGGTTCTTGCTCGAGAAGGAGGCCAAAGAGCACGAAGCCGGTCACGAGCAGCACGCGCAGGGCAAGCCGGGGCTCGCCAAGCGTTTCTTTGCTGCCTTCGAGCGCGGCTTCGAGCGGCTGCGTGGCGGTTACGGCACCTGGCTCGCCTGGGCGCTGGAGCATCGCGCCCCGTTCGTGGGCGTGTTCTTGGCTTTCGTTTTGATCTCGGCCGTGGTGCTCACGCCGCTCCTGGGGCGTGACTTCTTCCCGACCGTCGACGCGGGCTTGATCAAGTTGCACGTGCGCGGCGCGCCGGGCTTACGAATCGAAGAGACCGAGAAGCGCTTTGCGGCGATGGAATCGGCGATCAAAACCGTGGTTCCGCCCAGCGAGATCGCGACCATGCTCGACAATTTGGGCGTGCCGAACAGCGGCTTGAACCTTTCGCTCAGCGAGGGCGCGCTGATCTCGCCGTCCGACGGTCAGATCCTGATCGCGCTCAAAGAAGATCACGAGCCGACGGCCGAGTACGTGCGCAAGATTAGGAAGAAGCTACACACGGACTTCCCGCAATCGACCGTGTTCTTCCTGGCGCCGGACATTTCGACCCAGGTGCTGAACTTCGGCTTGGCCGCGCCGATCGACGTGCAATTGATCGGCGCGCCAGGCAAGGACGAGCTCACGCTCGCGACGGCCAAAGACATCATGGCCAAGATGCAGGCCATCCCGGGCGCCGTAGACGTGCACTTGGCACAGGTGCTCACCAAGCCGCAAATCCGCATTGACGTGGATCGTACCATGGCGTCGCAAGCGGGCATGACGCAGCGTGACGTTGCGAACGACTTGCTCGTCTCGTTGTCGTCCAGCTCGCAGGTGTCACCGAGCTACTGGCTCGACAACAAGCGCGGCATTCAATACCTGGTCGCGGTACAGACCCCGCAATACGAGAACAATAGCTTCGATGCGGTGAACAACACGCCGCTCTCGACGCCCAGCGGAACGCCGCAACTGCTCTCGAACGTGGCCGAGATCACCCGCGGCGTGGCACCCGCCAACATCACCCACTACAATGCCGCGCGCACCTTCGACGTGCAGGCCAACGTGGATGGCACCGACCTCGGCTCCGTCTCGAGCGCGATCGACGAGATCGTGGAGCAAGTGAAGCCGCACCTGCCGCGAGGCACGGCGATCAAGGTCAAGGGCCAGGTCGAAAGCATGAACTCGTCGTTCACGGGCCTGGGTTATGGCCTGATTTTTGCGGTGGTGCTCGTCTACCTGTTGATGGTGGTGAACTTCCAGTCTTGGCTGGATCCGCTGGTGATTCTGATGGCTTTGCCTGGCGCCATCGCCGGCATCGTGTGGCTGTTGTTCTTGTCGGGCACCACGCTCAGCGTGCCAGCGCTGATGGGCTCGATCATGTGTGTGGGCGTGGCGACCGCGAACAGTATTTTGGTCGTCACCTTCGCCAATGATCAGCGCAAGGTCGGCCGCGACGCCAAGCACGCGGCCTTGGCCGCAGGCATGACTCGCTTGCGCCCGGTGCTGATGACCGCCATGGCCATGATCATCGGCATGCTGCCGATGTCCCTCGGCTTGGGTGAGGGCGGTGAGCAGAATGCCCCACTCGGCCGTGCCGTGATCGGCGGGTTGTTGCTCGCCACACTTTCTACGCTATTTTTCGTGCCCGTGATGTACAGCGCTCTGCGCCGCAAGGCGCCGTCGACTGACCCGCTGTTGGAGGATCTGTGAACGCGCCCCATGACCCGAGAACTCCCGTGCGACCCCAATCCGTGGACCCCGCAGCGGACGACTTGGGGTTCGATCTCCCGGAACCCGTGGTGGTAAGTCGGAGCAAGCTCGTCGGCATTGCAGCCGTCGCTGGTGTCGCCATCGGCGCGGCATTCCTATTCGGTTATCTGCCGAAGCATCACGCCAAATCCGCGCTCGCCGAGAGCGTGCAGGCCGAGGGCAGCGAGGCCCAGCGGGTCGAGGTGATCGCGCCCAAGGCCGTGACCAGCGATCACGCGCTCGTGCTCAGCGGCAGCGTGCGCCCGTTGGAAGAGACCGTCATCTACCCGCGCGCCAATGGCTACATCAGCAAATGGCTGGTCGACATCGGGGACAAGGTTCGAGAAAATCAGTTGCTTGCCGAGATAGAGACGCCCGAGCTCGATCAGGAGTTGGATCAAGCGCGCGCTCAACTCGCGCAAGCTGCAGCCGGTGTCACCCAAGCCGACGCCAATCGCCAGTTCTCCGAAGCGAACCTGGAGCGCTTCAAGCAATTGGTCCCCGCGGGTGTGGCGAGCCAGCAGGACCTCGACAAAACCCAAGCGCAATCGGTGGTGGACGTCGCGAGCGTCAAGGTCGCCAAATCCGCCGTCGCCGTGCAAGAGGCCAACATTCGGCGGCTGATGCAGCTGAAAGGGTTTGCGCACGTGTTGGCACCGTTTGCCGGCACCATCACGCAGCGCAACACCGAGCGCGGCGCGCTGGTCAGCGCGGGGAACGGCACGCCGCTGTTCAAGATCTCGATCGTCGACCCGGTGCGCGTCTTCATTCAGGTGCCGCAGGACGTGGCTGCGAGCGTGAAGGTCGGACTCAACGCCAACGTGACGACTCGAGAGTACGCCGGACACGCCTTCACCGGCACGGTGGCGCGTGCGGCCGGCGCGCTCGACCAAACCACGCGCACCATGCTGGTGGAGGTGCGCGTGCCTAACCCGAAGAACGAGCTGCTCGCCGGCATGTATGCCGAGGTCGCGCTCACGCTATCTACGGTGCATCAGGTATTCGAGATCCCCGCCACGGCCTTGCTCAACGACGCCAAGGGCCTGCGTGTCGCGACGGTCGACCCGAACAACCAGCTCAAGCTCGTGCCAGTGACGATCGAACGCGATACTGGCGCGACCGTGCAGATCGCGACGGGCCTCGACGCGAGCTCGCGTGTGGTCAAGATTTCGGGCGCGGACATGACCGACGGCAAGCCGGTGCAGGTTCGTACAGCGGCGCCGACGCCGGCGGCCTCCGCCGCCAAATAGAGCTGGCGCGGGCGTTGGTCCTGCCTCGGCCTTGCTGAGGCGTGGCCAATCCGAGCAGTATGGGCCTGTGGTCCGACGAGCGACTCTGGCGCAGACGTTCATCGCTTCGGGTCTGGCCATCGCGCTGGTGATCGCGGCTTCGTTCGCGTTCTTCCTGCACGGCTCGCGCGCTCGGATCTTGGACTTTTCGGAGCGGCTCAGGTTGGGCGCGGCGCAGCGTGTCGAGCAAAGCGTGGCGCGGGCGCTCGGTACCGCCGAGGACGCCTTGAATGACGTGGCGCGCGATATTCGCGCGGGTGCACTGAGCCCAGACGACCCGCGAGCGCTGGAGGTCGAGCTGTTCACCAAGCTGGGCAGCTCGCCGCGTCTGGCCGAGATCACGTTCACCCGCGCGCACGTGGCTGGCTACGACGCCCAAGGCGAGGCGCGAATCGCGCCCGAAGGGCGCTTTCAGTTGTCCACATTTCGCGCGGCCGATGGGCGTATCATCGGCCGCGCCATACGCCAGCATGCGGGCGGTTTCGTCGCGCAATCGCGCGAGCGTGCCCCGGGTGGCGGCTTCGAGAGCGCCGGCTTCGAGGATCGCGGCCCCGCGCCCGATCCCACCCAGGAAGCCACATTTTCCGTGCCTTTGGCGCGGGACAACGCGGGCCGCACGCTGTGGAGTGATCTGCACTATTCCGAGCTCGACCAGGGGCAAGCCGAACCGCGCGTCGTGTTGAGCGTGCAACGCGCGTTGACCGACGCCGCGGGGCAGGTGCTCGGCGTGCTGCGCGTCGCGCTGCTCACGACGGATCTCGACGCCATTTCGCGCTTGAAAGTCGAGCCCGCCGATGCGAACGATCCGCACCGGATCGCCCTCCTGGCCGTGTCGATGAACAGCGGGCACGACGCGCGGCTGGTCGCTCGCATCAGCCCGAAGGATCGCGTGCAACTCGTGGGGGATGATCTGCGCATCGCGCCCGATCATCCGCCGGCCGAGATCGCCGCGCTGCTCGCGAGCCCGTTGGTTCACGATCTCGATCCCAGGCACCCGAATCGCGGCGGCGCGGTGTGGGCGAACGGACAGCGTTACTTGGCGACTTTGCGTGAATTGTCGGGCGCAAAGGCAGGCACCGCGGGTTGGCTCGTGGCCGTGCTGGTGCCCGAAGCGCACTACACCCGCGATTTGCTGCGCTTCGAGCGGCTGTTCGCGCTGGTGCTTGCCGTAACCTTGGCAGCGGTGCTGCTGCTTTTCGTGCTCACCCTGCGCATCGTGCAAAAAGGCCTGAACCAAGCCGTCAAAACGACCGCTCGCATGCGCGGTTTCGACTTTGCGCCGGAAGCGACCCGTAGCCGCGTGAAGGATATCGACGACGTGGTGCTCGGCCTGGAACGCGCCAAGACGGTGGTGCGCGCCATGGGCAAGTACATCCCGCTGGACGTCGTGCGGCGTTTGTACGAGCGCAACGAAGAACCGCAACTGGGCGGCGAGCTACGCACCGTGTCCTTGATGTTTACGGACATCGAGGGCTTCACGACGCTCGCCGAGCAGTTGCCGCCGGACGCGCTTGCCCGCCATTTGGGCGACTACCTCGAGGCAATGACGTCAGCGGTGGAAGCCGCGTGCGGCACGATCGACAAGTACATCGGGGACGCGGTGATGGCGTTCTGGAATGCACCCGTGCTCGTCGAAGGGCACGCCGAACGTGCTTGCGAGGCGGTGCTCGCTTGCCAGGCGGCCACGCGCGCGCTGTACGCATCAGCGGCGTGGCAAGGCCTGCCAGCGCTCGTGACGCGCTTCGGGTTGCACACCGCAGAGGTCATGGTTGGTCATTTCGGCGCGCGTTCGCGCTTCAATTACACCGCCCTGGGCGACGGCGTGAACCTGGCCGCTCGGCTCGAGCCGCTGTGCAAGCAGTACGGCGTGACCGTGCTGGTGAGCGAGGCGATCGCCGAGGCCGCTCATCGAAAATTCGTGTTTCGGCGCGTGGATCGAGTGGCCGTGAAGGGCAAGGCGCGGGCAATCGACGTCTACGAGCTGCTCGGCCGTCAGGGCGACGCGCTGACTCGTGCCGACGCCGTCGAACGCTACGAGCGCGCGTTCGAGGCCTATTTGACGCGCGACTTCGGGTCGGCTCTAGAGTTGCTCGCCGGCGCGAGCGACGACCCACCGAGCCGCGTTCTTTACGAGCGCTGCCAGGAGCTGCGCAAGGCCCCCCCAGCGGCGGACTGGGGCGGTGTGCACGTGGCCAAGTCTAAATAGCTGCGCTCGGTCTACGCGCTGCGCGCGTCACGGTCGCCGACCAACTCGGCAACGAGCTTCGCCAATGCAGCGACGTCGGTCGGCTTTGCCACGTGACGCTGGAAACCGGCTTCGAGGGCCCGGGTGACGTCTTCTTCGCGGGCGTAAGCCGTGAGAGCGATCGCTTTCAGCTGGCTGGGGCTGGCGAACGCACGGACGCGACGGATGAGCGAGAAGCCGTCCTCGTCCGGCATCCCGATGTCACTGATGATGACGTCGATTCGCCGTTGCTCGAGCAGCGCAAACGCGCTGGCCGCCGAGTCTGCCACTTGGACGCGAGCGCCGGTGCGCTCCAATGCCAGCTCGAGCAACGAGCGCGAGTCCTCGTCGTCATCCACGATCAACACTTCGATCCCGGGTAGCAGCGCGATCTCGCCCGAGGCGTCCATCGAGCGCGGCTCGCCGCTTTCGTTCATCGGGACGCTGGGCGTGTCGCGCAACGCCCGCACCGGCAGATCGACCGTGAACGTCGAGCCGAGGCCGGGGCCGCCGCTTTCGGCCGAGACCGAGCCGCCATGCAGCTCGACCAAATGGCGCACGATGGCGAGCCCCAGCCCGAGCCCGCCGTACTTGCGGGTGGTCGAGCTATCGACCTGCCGAAACCGCTCGAAGATGAAGGGCAGGTGCTCCGGCGCGATGCCGGCGCCGCTGTCGCTCACGGTGAGACGAATCAGGTTGCCGACGCGCTCCATACCTAGCGTGACGCGCCCAGCCGCCGGCGTGAATTTGACGGCGTTGCTCAGCAAATTCCAGATTACCTGCTGCAGCCGATCGGCGTCGCCGATGAGCTCGAATTGGTCGTGCCCGTCCGTCTCGATGTGTAGGGCGACCCGGCGCGCGTCGGCCGCGGGGCGCACGACGTCCAGCGCTGCGCTGGCGATCGCGCGCAGGCTCACCCGCCCACCGTCGAGCCGCAACTTGCCGCTGATGATGCGCGATACGTCCAGCACGTCCTCGATCAACCGAGCTTGCGCTTGAGCATTGCGCTCGATGGTCGTAAGCCCACGCTGAATGCTCTCGAGATCCCGAATGCCGCCGCGCTGCAGCAGCGAGGCCCAACCGAGGATGGCATTGAGGGGCGTGCGCAGCTCGTGGCTCATCGTGGCCAAAAACTCGTCTTTTAGACGATTGGCGGCTTCGGCGTCCTGACGGGCGCGCTGCTCGGCCTCGCGCAGCTGCTCGGAGTTGCGGCGCGCCAACACTTGTTCGGTGACCTCGTACGCGTGCACGAACACAGCGTCGGGGGCGCCGTCTGCTCCTGGAAAGGGCGCATACACGAAGTCGAAATAGGCATCCACGCGTGTGCCATCGCGCGCGCGGTCGAGCCGGGCGAGGGCTTCCTTGCCATGGTAAACAACGCCGCTGTCGAGGACTCCCTGGAGCAGCTCGATGAAGCCCTGACCTTGGATCTCGGGCACCGCGTCGAGGAAGGGCAAGCCGATGATCTCGGGTCCTTTGCCCCAAACCTCGAGGATCAAGTCGTTGGCCAGCTCGATCACGAAATCGCGCCCGCGTAGGATGCAGATGGCGGCTGGTGACTCGCGGAACACCAGCTCGAGGCGTTGCCGCTCGGCCTCGGCGGTTTTGCGCAACGTGGCGCGCAGGCGTGCAGCGGACAGCTGTGCCTCGACGCGGATCAAGAGAGCGCTGGCTGCGAAGGGTTTGACCAAGTAGTCATCTGCGCCCGCGCGCAAGCCTTCGGCCGTCGCTTCTTCACCGGCGCGCGCCGAAAGCAAGATGATGGGTGTCGCCGCCGTGCTCGCTTGTCGGCGCAACTCTCGGATCAGGCCGAAGCCGTCCAAGCGCGGCATCATCACGTCGGCCAGCACCAGGTCTGGGGTCTGCCGCTGCGCCGCTTCGAGCGCTTCCACGCCGTCCGAAACGGCGAGCACGGACCAATGGGAGCCGAGTAGGCGCGTGATGTAGTCGCGCATGTCGGCGTTGTCGTCCGCTACCAAGATCCGCCCGCTGAATACGGCGTTGTCGTCGGGGCTGGGCGAAGCGGTGGGGCTGGGCGTGCTGGGTCCCCAGCGCAAGGCTTCCTCGACGAAGGCGGCGTGGCTCGAGCGGGTCGGCGTGAGGCGCTCGGAGGTGACGCTCTCGGCTGGGAGATGCGCTTTGCCCGCGGGGATCGAGATGGTGAACGTCGTGCCCAGATCGGGCTTGCTGCGCACCGTGATCGTTCCGCCGTGCAGGCGCACCAGCTCGTGGACCAGCGCAAGGCCGATGCCCGAGCCCTCATGGGTGCGAGCCCGCGTGCCTTCGATGCGGTGGAAACGCTCGAAGAGGCGCGGCAGCTCGTGGGCGGCCACGCCCACGCCGGTATCGGAAATCGACAGCTCGGCGTGCCCATCACGCCAGTGCAAGCCGATCGAGATCGAGCCATTGAACGTGAATTTCAAGGCGTTGGAGAGCAGGTTCAGGACGATCTTTTCCCAAAGATCGTGGTCGATGTAGAGCGGCTCGGGCAGCTCGTCGCAGGCGACGTGGAACTCGAGCCCGGCCCGCTCGATCGCCGAGCGAAATGTGCTGCTCAGATCCACCGTCAGCGCGCGCAAATCGGTCGGTTGATACGAGGCCTGGGCGCGCCCTGCCTCGATGCGCGCAAAGTCCAACAAGCCGTTGACTAGCTTGAGCAACCTGAGCGCGTTGCGGTGCACCGTCTCTAGGTTGGCGCCGCGAAGCGCCCGCTCGGAGGACGCCAACGCATCTTCGGTCGGGCCCAGCATCAGGGTGAGCGGGGTGCGAAATTCGTGGCTCACGTTCGAGAAGAACGCCGTCTTGGCGCGGTCGATCTCGGCCAAGGCTTCGGCGCGGCGCTGTGCGCTTTCGTAAGCGCCGGCGCTGGCGAGGCCGGCGGCGAGCTGACCCACGAAGAGCTCAGCGAAGCTGCGCAAGCTGTCATCGAAAGGGCGATGCGGGTTCAGACCGGTGATGAACACACCGGCGGGCTGCGCTTCCCCGGGCTGCGCGATGGTCAGCAGCACCGCGCGCGTTGGCTCGCGCTGCCAGGCGCCCTGCGGCCAGTGAAATCCCGGCGGCAGATCCACGACTTGCAGCTCGCCCTCACGCAGCAAGGCCGCGATTGGCCAAAGCTCGGAGTCTGCGACGAGGAGCTGATCGGGCGCATGCGGGTGGGCGCCGGAAAAACCCGAGTGAGACACCTGGCGCAGCGACTTGCCTTCGGCATCGAGCAAATACACGAGCGAGAACGGCAGGTCATGCGCGCCCAGGGTCAAGCATTCTTCGCACGCCGCGAGCACTTCCAGCGCGCTCTTCGTTAGCCCGAGCCGGGTCGCGAAATCACGCAGCAGCTTGAGCCGTCGATCGGCGATGACGCGATCGGTGTCTTCGATCACCACGCAGAACAAGCCGCCAGTCTCTTCGGGCGCGTCGCCGGGCGCGGGGCTGTACGAGAACGTGTGGTACGTCTCTTCGGGATAGCCGTTGCGCTCCAGGAACAAGAGCAAGCCTTCGTCCCAGGTGGCTTCGCCGGTGCCAAGCACGTGTCCGATGCGCGGCGCGATGGTGTCCCAGATCTCGGCCCACACAGTCGATGCGGGTTGCCCGAGCGCCCACGGGTGCTTCGGCCCGAGCGTCTGTTGCGCGTAAGCGTCGTTGTAGAAGAACGTCAGCTCGGGTCCCCAGCCGAGCCACATCGAATAGCGCGAGCTGAGCATGAGGCGCAGCACCGTGCGCAAGCTTGCAGGCCAAGCGTCGGGGTTGCCCAGCGGTGTTTGGGACCAGTCCTTGCTCCGGATCAGCGCCGCGAGCTGTTGGTTGCTCGGATCCATTCCGACCTCGGAGGACATCTCCAGCGCAGATTGAGGTGTGTCCGACCGCGAGGTCAAGGTAACTCGTGTGGCCCAGGTCTTCACAGACCCGCCCCGAAAGTGAGGCTCCTTTGCGCCGTTCTGACGCGGGCTCGGTCGGAGCCGCGCGCGCTACCAGGGCACGGCCGGAGCGCGTCCGGATCGGCCGCTCAACGCGGGCTGTGTGCGGCCAATAAATCCCGCGCGAACCCGCGCAAAAGCTCGAGGCCGACCTCGGGGTGTTTCTCGAGTAGCGCCAAAAAGGCCTCGAACTCGATGCGATAGGCGATGACGGGCGTCTCGGTGCGTACCTCGTAGACGCGCGAACGACTCCACACGTCCAGCACACCCAGCGTGAAGCCGCGCCCGATCGTCACCTGGCGCCCATCGGGGCTCGTGCAACGCACGGTGCCGTAGTCGATGTTGAGCGCGTGCGTCGAGGGTTCGCCGATCGACCAAAGCAGCGTGTTGGCCGGGAAGCGAATGTCGATCATGCCGCGCGCCATATCGACCAAGGCGTCCAGGTTCATGCGCCCAAAGGGTTGCTCGCGCAGTTGGATCAAGCGCTCCACGAGAGTGCGTGGCTCTTCGTAGTACGGGCCTTCGGCGAAGGTCCGCGGCCGATCGGGATCGGCGGGCAGGTTGCCGCGCTGCTGGAGCACGGACGAGCCCAGTTGCTTCAACGTATTGCGCAAGAGCGAGAAATTTTCGGTCAGCGCGCCTTCGAACGCGGGGCCAGGCACTTCCAAGGTGCGCGTCTCACCCTTGGCCACGGCCAGGGTCGATGGTTCCCGCGCCAGGAGCGGGAGCCCGCCGTAGGCATCGCCCGCCTTGCGGGTGGTGAGCCATTTGCCACCTTGAGAGACGACAATCTCGCCCTGCTCGACGAGGTAGACTTGGCGCGCGGGCTCGCCTTCCACCGCGATCACCTCGCCATCGCGATAGTGACCGGCGTGACCGTGCTCGGCGAGCAAGAGCAGGCCGTCGTCGTCCAGCCCTTCGAACATGGGCTTGGAGCGCATGGTGAGCACGCGATCGCGCACGCTCAGGCGTGCCCCGTCGTTGCCCCATAGATCGGGGTTCATGCCGCCTGCACCGACTTCTGACTGAAGCTGAGGCCGAGCTCAACGGCGTGATGACGAGCGACCTGTCGTACCGCGTCACTCTCGCCGTGCGACAGTTGATCGAGCAGACTCGCGTAGTCGAGCGTGCGGGGGTGGTGATACTTGCCAGCGCGCGCCAAGCGTAGCTCGTCCGCGCAGTCGTCGATCAAGCCGAGCACCGCGCTCCGCACCGGCTCGCGCAGGATGCTCTCGATCAGCTCCACGCTAGTCGCCCGGTGGTTCTTGCTGACGCTCAAGCTGCGATAAATCTGGCCGAAATCTTCGGACGGGTAAATCAGCGACAGCAGGCGAAACAAGCGGCCGCGGGCGTTCGCCTCCTTGTCGCGCAACAAATCGTGAAGCAGCTCGTGAGCCGGAGTTTTGCGCTTCGGATCGAGCTCAGCGCCGCGCACCAGCAGCAGGCGCGCGTCGAGGAAGCGGTACGCGCGCGCCAAGGTTTCGGCCACCGAGCGCATCAGCGCCGTGCGATCCACGGACAACGACGGATGCAGGCGAATCAGCCGCTCCATCACGACCAGGATCCCGAAGCGCACCGCGCCGTCGGGCTCTTTGGGCAGCCACTCGGTGAGGCGAGCGAGCGCGCGCTCGGGCGCGCAGGTGGCCATGGCCGCCGGGATGCGCCAGCGCACGGTCTGCTCGGTGAGTGTGTCTTCGAAGCGCTCGCGGAGGGCGTCGAACGCTACCTCGCCGAAGTTGGCCAAGGCGAGCTCTGCTTCGCTGCGAGTGGCTTCGTCCAGCAGAGCGTCGATCAAGTGCGGCAACAGGCGAGGTGAGTGGACGTTGCCCATGGCCACGACGCAGCAGCGCCGCACCTCGATTTCTTGGGCTTTCGAGAGCGCGATTAGCACGTCATCGAAGCCGGAGGCGGCGCGTCGGCCGATGGCCTCGGCGAAGGCTCGGCGGGCTGCGCTGGAGCCGGTCTTCAGCAGCTGCTCGCTGTGCCGCGCTTGCGTGCTGTCCTCGAACTCGCCGGCGACAATCAGGTTCACGGTAATCGCGTCCCGAACCTCGGCTGACGCCTCATCGGCCAAACGCTGGCGAAGTTGCTCGGCGTCGTGGCTCAGCACGGAGCGCGCCGCGATGGCGGCGGCGCGCACCGAGGGCGACGGATGCTCGGTGATGCGATCGATCGTCGGCACCGCCGCTTTGCGCCCGGAACGCGCCAAGATGGCCAGCACTTGCAGCACGATTGGCTCGGAAGGGTGGTGCAGCAAGAGCGCCGGGATGAGCTGCGTCTTGTGCTCGCGCTCGAGCACCTTCAGCGCGGCGAGCACCTCCAGATCGTTGGGGCTTTCAAAGGCCGAGAGCAGGGTCTCGAGCGAGGAAACGTCGAGCTCGGGAAACTCGGCGAGTTGATTTTGCCGGCCGGCTTTCAGCCGAGCGCGGAACACTGCCACGTACGGCTCCCTGAGCGACAGTGCTCCTGCCACCCACAAAGCCGAAAGGAAAACCAGCCCGAGCGCCACCGTGCGCGGAGGCGCCCCTGCGGCGGACAAGCCGAGCAGCACGAGCGAGGCCAAGACTTGCCCCCCGCGCTGGCCGATCAGATCCACGAACGTTTTCACGCGCTGCCGGCCTTCGTCTCCGAAGGGCAGGACCATGAGCTCGGCCGTGGTGCGGTGCAGCGAATAGCGGAGCGCGCCGTCACTGGCCTTGAGCGCGATCACCGCGATCAAGCTGGCGCTGACCGCGACTCCGAGCCCACCCAACACGAGCAGCGCCGGCAGCACGCCGAGCGCCGCCCCGAGCGACACGCGCCGCAGAATGAAGGCCACGAGCCCGAGCTGGCAAATCAACGACAGGATGTTGACCGCGAAGTACACCGTACCCAAAAACTGGCCCAACTGCGCCTTGGGCACGACGGCCGCAATCGCGCTCTTGAACACGTAATCCGAAATCGTGAGGCACACGGTCGCCAAGAACAGGGCCGCTACCACACGCGCCGCGTAGCGGTCCTTGATCACGTATTTGAGGGTCTCACGTAGCTCTAGCGCCTCTTCCTCAGCGGCTTGCGTGCTCGTACGGCCCTCGAAGGAAAGCGGAATCAAACCGGCGACGAACAAGCCGATGGCCGAGAACAAGACCATGCGCTGCGGCGGCGCTCCGCGTGACAGCAAGCTCGCCGCGCCGCTGCCGGCGATCGCGCCGAGCACGCTGCCCGCGCCAATGAAGCCGTACAAGCGCTTCGCCTGCGTGATCGTGAAGCGCGCGCCCACCAAATCCCAGAAGTGCGCGAGCACCAGCGTGGCGAGCAGGCCGGACCACACATAGAGCGCGTACACGCCCCACGAGCCGAGCTCGCGAGCGAGCACGAAGAAGCCCAAGGTCACGACCGAGGACACGATCGTGACGGAGCACAGAGCCCGCTGTGGGGTCATGCCGCGGGTCGCCCGCGCATTCAGCTTGACGCTCGCCAGGGACAGGGCGGCGATCGCCAAGAACACCCAGGGTAGATTGGACGACGGGATCTTGGCCAGAAATAGCGCGTCACGTGCCGTCTCGAGCAGGGAGTGGCTCGCGATGAGCGCGAAGAGTGTCAGGAAAGCTGCCCAAACGTCGCGCCGTTCGCCCTTGCGCATGGCGAAGAAGCTCACGCGGGTTGCGTACCATGGGCGTTCCGTCGGGAAAAGGCTCTGTCGGTGGGGGCCTTCGGATCGGGTTAGACTCGTCCACCTGGATGAAACCGCTCTGTTCCCAGCTTGCTGCGGGCTTGCTCGGCGCGCTGTGGCTGGGTCTCGGCCTCGCCTGCGGCGCGCGATCTCCCGCCGTGGCCAAACCGAAGCCCGCCGCTAGCGCTGCCCCGAGTGCTTCGGGCCCCCGCGCGCCGACGCTCGATCTGAAGGCACGGCGGGCTCGAGCGGAACAGGAGGCGCGGCTCGAGACCGCTCAGCTGCGCTCCGGGCTCAATCCGCTCGCTCAGTTGGCTCTCGACCGGCTCGAAACCAGCGCGGAAGTCACTCGACGCAAAGACGAAGAGCGTGTCGCGCGCGAGCGCGGAGCTACGGCCGCCCCCGACACTATCGTCGGCCCGTACGAGCTGTACCTCCTCGAGCGCCATCAGCTTCGGCTCCGGCACTGGATCCGCGATCACGCGGTCGACCCCACGACCCCCGCAGAGCTCGCCCAGGCCGAGCAGCAGCTCGGGGAACGGCTCAAGGGCTCGCCCTCCATCCGCACGAGCCAACCCGCTTGGCTGGCTTACCGCGACGCCTGGCTCGACTTCGTGCATGCGTTGCCCGCGCCCGGAACGCCCCCCACGCTATCCGAAATAGGCGTTCGCACCGTCCTCACTCGCGAGCGCAGTGAGGAGCTCGACTGGGCACCGAGCTCGGACCGGCCTTAGTTTCCGAGCTCGCGCGGCAAGGCTCGCCGCTGCTCGCTCCGTTCACGGGGCGGCTGCTCAGCTGCGGACTTTTCTCCCGGCGCAACCCGCCCCGCGGCGCGGCGAACCAACTGGGCGAAATGCTCTGCCGACTCGACCGCGAGCGGCTCGACTGCTTCGTCTTGAAAACTCATTATTGAAGTAGCTGAGCAGCGCCCTGTACCGCAGGGGTGACCACTCGGTGACAAGGGCTCGAAATCGATTCGATGACCAGCCGGCCCGGCAAAACGCTCACCGTGCCGCCAGACCGGCAAAATCGTGGCGAAAGCGCAGTTGCTTATGGTTTGGGCAATCCTGCCGTTGCTTACCGTGCTCGCGTTGGACCCTAGAATGGCCGACCCCAAAGGCAACAAATTAGGAGCTTCCGCGTACCGCCGACCCTCGGACATGACGATGGAAAGCGTCGTCGGCCCTGACGTCAAAGCCGCTCTGGTCGCCAAAGAGAAATTCGTGGCCCGCTTGCGCAGCGTCGACCCCACGCTGATCGTGGACTTCGAAGAGTTCCTGTTCGATTACGGCGCGCCCCGGCGCACCCTGCAAGCCGAGTTTGCGCGGGTCCCTCGAGAATTCGGCGAAAAGGACGAGTAATTCGAGCCCGCTGCTGGGCGTGGCTGGCCCGCGCCTAGGATGCTAAAGGAGCGCGATGGACGGTGCGGGTCACGAGCTCGTGGTTACGAAGTCGGCTAGCGCGGTGCCAGTAGGCCCGAAGCCGCCACAGTTGACCGAGCTGTCCGGTTGGGGCTCCAACATCCGCTCGAGTTGCGTCTTGCGCGAGGCCGAGACCGAACGGCAGGTCGCGACCCAGGTCGATCGCGCCGGTACCATCGCGCGCGGCCTGGGCCGCAGCTACGGTGACGCTGCGCTGAACGCCGGCGGCCGCGTGCTGCGGATGACGCGCTTCGACCGCTACCTCGCGTTCGACGACTCGACCGGCACGTTGACCTGCGAGGCGGGAGTGAGCCTCGAGGCCATCATTCGGGACTTCGCGCCGCGCGGCTGGTTCCCGATGATCACGCCCGGCACGAAGTTCGTGACCGTCGGCGGCTGCGTCGTGAACGACATCCACGGCAAGGCTCATCACGCACAGGGCACGTTCAGCACCTGTGTCGAGTCCCTGACCGTCTTGTTGGCTAGCGGCGAGACGGTAGTGGCGAGCCGGAGCGAGAATGCGGACTTGTTCTGGGCCACGTTCGGCGGCATGGGTTTACTCGGCATCGTGCTCACCGTCACGCTGCGCCTCCGGAAGATCGAGACCACTTATTTCAGGCAGAAGGCGATCCGGGTAAAGGACCTCGACGGCATGCTGGCGGCGCTCGAGGAGAACGATCAGCTATTTCCATACTCGGTGGCCACGCTCGACGTCTTTGGCTCGGGCAAGAGCCTGGGTCGCGGAGTGCTCGTGGTCGGCGATCACGCCACCCGCGCCGATTTGCCGAAGGAGATCGAAAACCCACTGCTCGTCGCGGGCCCGCCCAAGCTCACGGTGCCTTTCGAGCTGCCGCAGCTGACGCTGAACCCGCTGACCATCCGCTTGGTCAATTCGGTGATCCAGCAGATCCAAGCGCATGGCCGCGCCGTCTCGCACTACGAGCCGTTTTTCTATCCGCTGGATAAGATCGCGCATTGGAATCGTGGTTATGGCAAAGCCGGCTTCACCCAGTACCAGTTCGTGATCCCGTTCGCCGACGGTGCGCGCCGCATGCGTCGAATCCTGGAGACCATCCTTGCGGCGGGTGAGCTCCCGTTCCTCAACGTGCTCAAACGCATGGGCAAAGAGGGAGAAGGCACACTCTCGTTTCCCAAAGCGGGCTACACGTATGCCATCGACTTTCCGATGCGCAAAAATACGCGCGCCCTCCTGCACAGGCTAGATGCGCTGGTCCTCGAAGCCGGCGGCCGTGTCTACCTCGGCAAAGACTCGTACTTGGATGCCCCCACCTTCCGCGCGATGTACCCGCAAATCGACGCCTGGCTCGCCATTAAGGCGAAGTACGATCCCGACGGCGTATTTACGTCCGATCTGGGGCGGCGCGTCGGCCTCTCGCGCTAAGCAAAACCTGATAGCGTATGTCCCGGTGACCATCCGTCAATTGGGGCCCAAAGACGAAGCCGCGCTGGAAGCGTTCCTGCGCAACCATCGAGACAGCTCGATGTTCCTGCGCTCGAACGTGCGCCTCTCGGGCCTCGTGTACCGAAAGGCGGCGTTTCACGGCCAGTACCTGGCCGCGTTCGATGGCGAAGCCATCGTCTCCGTGGTGGCTCACGCCTGGAACGGCATGCTCCTCGTTCAAATGCCGGAACGAGCGGCGGACGTGGCACGCGCAGCGGTGGCAACGAGCGCTCGCAAAGTGACAGGGATACTCGGCCCTCGCGCGCACGTCGCGGCGGCGCGTGAAGCCTTGGGTCTCATCGACGCGCCTCTCCAAACCGAACGTGACGAGACGCTGTTCGCGCTCGATCTAGAAAAGCTCACCGTGCCCAAGCTGGACGAAGCGCTCGAGCTCCGCCCGCCGCAGGCCAATGATCGCGCGTCGCTCATCGCCTGGCGGATCGCCTACAACGTGGAGACCCTCGAAGGCGCTGACACGCCGGAAGCCCACGTCGCGGCCGGCGCGTGGTTCGACTACTTGGTCGCAGACGGCACGGCGCGGCTCGCGACGAACGGGCACGAGCTGCTTTCGCTCGCCGCATTCAGCGCGCACTTGCCGGACGTGGTGCAGCTCGGCGGGATCTTCACGCCGCCCGCGTTGCGACGACGACACTATGCACGCGCCGCGATCGCGGCGTCACTCGTGGCCGCCCGTGAACGCGGCGTGCAACGCGCCGTGCTCTTCGCCCAAGACCCTCACGCGATCCGCTGCTATGAATCGCTCGGCTTCGAGCCCACGGGCGAGTTCGGCTTGGTGCTGTTCGCGTGAGCCCAGCGATCAGAACGGGTGACCCGTGTCGCCCCGAATGACCGTGCCGTGGCTGATGTTATTGCCGACCACCGGTAGTGTCTGAAGCGCGGACCAAGTTTTGAACAAGTCGGTAGTGAGGCTCGACTTCTCGTGACCTGCGCCGCCGTCATCACAATACCAGCGCCATGAATCGCCCATGAGGTGAACCACGCTCGGGGCTTCCTTGCATTGGGGTGGCGCTTTGAATTCGGTGTTGAACGACCAAGGTCCGTCCAAACTACTTGCCGTGCCATGGCGGTTCGGAATGATCGCGTGGTACGTGCTGCCGATCTTGATGATCTGTGTGTCGATGTTCCCGCTCAGCCCGATGGCTTTGCCCGGGCCCCACTTGGTCATCGCCGCGTCCGTCGGCTCGTAGCGGTATGCCCTCGTATCGCCGCTGGTGGTGATAATCGTGACGATCACGTGGACGGCGCCATCACTGTCGACGAACCACTCGGGGGCCCAGGTGTTCTTGACGTTGGCGATACCGCTATCCACCTCCGCGACGGTGGTCCAATCTTTCAGATTGGTGCTCGACCCCACGGCGAACTTCGATTCATCACCGCAGCAGCTGAGGCTGGGAGGCGTCGTGAAGGCGACGTAATACTTGCCGTCCGTGTGGCGCATGATGCTCGGATCACGCATGAACCCGGTCGGACCCGTGAACTTGGTGTCCAACAGGAGCGTCCAGTTCAGGGCATCGTTCGAGGTGTAGATCATGAGCGATGACAGCGCGGCCGCGTCATTGAAGTTCGCGAAGATGTACGGGTAGCTCACGCCGGTGAATGCGCCGGCGGCACCTGCCGCGCCACCGCCCGTTCCGCCTTGGCCACCGCTCAGCGCACCACCCGACCCGGAATCTCCATTGGCCGCTCCCGCGCTGCCAGCCGCGCTGGCGCCTGCACCGGGGCCGCCCGCAAGGTCGCCCAAGCCCGCCGAACCGCCAGTGTCTGGCGAACCGCTCGCGCCCGCAGCAGAGCTGCCGCCCGCGGGATTGCTGCTCCCCGCAGCGCCCGCCGCAGGGGTGCTCGAGCCGGCGCTGCCGCCGGGCGTAGTGCTGGGCGCCGAGTCGGAGGAACAACCCCAGGTCGCAGCAACGACCAGCAGCAGCGTCAAAAACACCGGTGCGGGCCCTGCGCTGCCGCCGAAATTTCTTACCATATGCGTTTGACCATTGGAGCGAGCGTCGGACGACGTGCCGAGCTACCTCTGTTCAAGGGGTCTCGGGCCTGACTCCGTGCAGGTTTTCGCCCTCGCGCAGGTTGCGGCCTTTCCAGATCGCAAAAATCGCCGGGTACACGGTGAGCTCGAGCAGAAATGACGTCACCAAGCCGCCGATCATCGGCGCCGCGATGCGCTTCATTACGTCAGCGCCGGTGCCGGTGCTCCAGAGCACGGGAACCAGCCCAATGATCATCGTGGCAACGGTCATCAGCTTGGGTCTCAGGCGTTTGGCAGCGCCCTCCACGATGGTTTCGCGCAAATCGGCCCGCGACTCTAGGCGGCCCTCCTGCTGGTGTCGGTCATAGGCCAGCGTGAGGTACAGCAGCATGACCACGCCCGTCTCCGCGTCGAGGCCGGCCAGCGCGATGACACCGACCCAGACCGCCACACTGATGTTGTATTGGAGTAGATAAAGCAGCCAGATGGCGCCAACGAGCGAGAAGGGGACCGCGAGCATCACGATCACGGTCTCGGTGAGCGACTTGGTATTGAGGTAAAGCAGAAGGAAGACGATCCCGAGCGTCAGCGGGATCACCCACTTGAGGCGCTCTTTGGCACGCTCGAAGTATTTGAACTGCCCGACCCAATCGAGACGCGCTCCAGGCGGGAGCCTGGCTCGGCTGGCAACGGCTCGTTTTGCTTCCGCAACGTAGTCCGCGATGGGTCGATCGGTGTCGACGAATACGAACCCGACCAATTTTCCGCCTTCGCTTCGAATCATCGGCGGCCCGAGCACACTGTGGATGCTGACCACTTCGGAAAGCGGTACCTGGCCGCCATCCGGAGTACCGATCAGGATACGACCGAGAAGCTCGGGGTCATCCCGGAACTCGCGCGCGTACCTGACCGAGATGGGATAACGCTCGCGGCCCTCGACCGTTTCGGACACGTTCTCCCCGCCGACCGATTGTGCCACGACCCTGTTCACGTCTTGCACGCTGAGCCCGTGGCGGGCTGCCTGCTCTCGCTTCACTTCGAAGTCGATGTAGAAGCCACCGGTCGAACGCTCGGCAAACGCACTGCGGGTGCCCGGCACGGTTGCCACTGCGTGCTCCACCGAGATGGCCGCCTTCTCGATGTCGGCGAGGCTGTCGCCGAACACTTGGATCCCGAGCGGGCTGCGCACGCCGGTCGCGAGCATCTCCGTGCGCGTTTGGATCGGCATCCACCACACGTTCGGCATGCCGGGGAAATGCAGTTTGTCATCCATTTGTTCGATGAGGTCGTCCCACTCGAGCCCTTTACGCCATTCGGAGCGCGGCTTGAGGGTCACGGTGACCTCCGCCATCCCGAGCGGCGCTGGATCGGTCGCGCTCTCCGCGCGCCCCTCTTTGCCGAACACGCTCACCACTTCCGGGAACTTCTTCAGCTCACGATCCATGGCCTGGAGCAGACGCGCTGACTCGTTCTCGGACATGCCGGGTGGCGCGGTTGGCATGTACAAGAGCACGCCTTCGTTGAGCGGTGGCATGAACTCGCTCTTCAAACGAAAAATCACCGGAGCGGTGAATATCATCACGAGCAGCGCGGCGATCACGACCTTCCAGCGGTGGTCGACCACGAAGCGCACCACGGGCGAATAGGCCGCCGTGAGCAAGCGGTTGATGGGGTTACGACTCTCGTCGTGAACCTTGCCTCGAATGAGCAACACGGCGAGCGCCGGCGTGAGCGTGACCGCGAGCACCGCTGCAAAGCCGATGGAATAGGTCTTGGTGAACGCGAGCGGCTTGAACAGACGCCCCTCCGTCGCTTCGAGCGTGAAAACGGGCAAAAACGAGATCGTGATCACGAGCAGCGAGAAGAAGATCGACGGGCCTACCTCCTGCATTGCGTGCACGATCACTTCGCTGCGCGGCTCCCTCTGGCCTCCCGCGTCCCACTCCGCAAGCTTCTTGTGAATGTTCTCGATGATGATGATCGAGGCGTCGACCATGGCGCCGATCGCGACGGCGATGCCGCCCAGTGACATGATGTTCGCGGTCAGGTGTTGACTCGACATCGGAATGAATGCGAGCAGCACGCCAAGCGGCAGCGTGAGGATCGGAATCAAGGCGCTCCGGACGTGGAGCAGGAACACGAAGATGACCACGCTCACCACAATCATCTCCTCGATCAGGGTGTGCCGAAGCGTGGCGACGGAATCTTCGATCAGCCCCGAGCGATCGTACGCGGTGACGACCTCGACCCCCTCGGGGAGGCTGCGCTTGACCTCTTGCAGCCGTTCTTTCACGCCGTTGATGACGGTGAGCGCGTTCTCGCCATAGCGCATGATGACCACGCCGCCTGGGGCTTCGCCCTCGCCGTTGAGCTCCGAAACGCCGCGTCGAATGTCCGGTCCGATGCTCACCACGGCTACGTCGCGAACGCGTACCGGCGTGCCGTTGACCACTTTGACTGGCGCCTGGCCAATATCCTCGGGAGTTTTCACGTAGCCGCGCCCCCGAATCACTTGCTCGTGGCCGGCGATCTCGATCACGCGCCCGCCTACCTCTTCGTTCGAGGCGCGAACTGCCTTCACCACGTCGTCGGTCGTGATCCCGAAGCCGAGCAGCTTGTTGGGGTCGACATTGACTTGGTACTGCTTGATGAACCCGCCCACGCTGGCGACTTCGGCCACGCCCGGCACACTCTCTAGCGCGTAGCGGACGTTCCAATCCTGAATGGAACGCAACTGTTGCAGGTCGTGCTTGCCGGTCTTGTCGACGAGGGCATACTCGAAAACCCAGCCGACCCCGGTGGCGTCCGGTCCGAGCGTCGGGTTCACGTTTCCCGGCAGCTTGGCGCGTACCGAGCTCATGTATTCGAGGACGCGGCTTCGAGCCCAATAGATGTCGGTGCCGTCTTCGAAGATGACGTTGACGAACGACATCCCGAACATCGATTGTCCGCGCACCGCCTGAACTTTGGGCGCGGCGATCAGCGCGGCGGTGATCGGGTAGGTGATCTGATCCTCGACCAGGTCCGGGCTTTGCCCCATCCACTCGGTGAACACGATGACCTGCACGTCCGACAGGTCCGGGATGGCATCGAGCGGAGTCTGTTGCAGCGAGACCCAGCCCCACACCCCAAGCGCGGCCACGAACAGGATCGTAAAAAGCGGGTTGGCCGCGCTCGAGGCGATCAGACGGGCAATGATGCCGTGCTTGTTGCTGGTCTGTGCGGCGGGTGTAGCGGCGGGATCGCTCACGGTTTGGACTCGCTCGAGAT
>JBEQTH010000004.1:0-3969 GCA_040348785.1 Myxococcales bacterium
GGACCGGCAGCCTCGCGGAGACACAGCCGTAGGACCCTCCGCCGCGAGCACGTCCGGCCGTGCACAGACGCTCACCGCAAGGAGCACCACCTAGAGCGACGGCCTCCGCCTCGACAACGGGCAGGTTTGCCGCGCCCTGGGCCCTGGCGGAGCGTTGGTCGAGCAAACATGCTGCGCTGATCTCGATCCGAATACCGGCAAAACGCCTCCACCGGAGCCTCGCCCCTACCCCGGCGTCGTCGGCGCAACCTGCGGATAGTGGCGTGCGGAAGTAGCAGTTGTCATCCTGTGTCGCGGATGTTGAAAGGGCTACTTGCGCAAACGCTGGCCGGGCTCGCAGCGAGCGCGCTCGGCACTGCGTGTAGTGGGCACGCTCGGACTTCTCCTGCTGCTGATGCAGGCCCCGTTGCTGACGCAACCAGTGACGCCGAGGCCGGCACCTTACCGTTGAACGCGCCGCGCTCGCACTTGGCGTGTGGTGCAAGCAGCACCTGCTTCCTCACCGAACAGAGGGGCGTCCGGTGTTGGGGGCGGAATGACTTCGGCCAGCTCGGCAACGGCTCGGCGGACGAGGCCGTGCAAGGTCCGGCGCCCGTGACAGCGTTGTCGCCCGCAGTCGGACTGATCGGAGCGGCTCTGCAAACCTGTGCCTTCGCCTCGAGCGATGCCGCAGATTGCTGGGGTCTGCTGCCGTCGCTTGCCGCAACCGCCACGCCCACGCCCACACCCCTAGCGCTGATGGGCGTGGCGACGATCGCTTTCAACGGTCACGCCTGCGCTGTGACTCGCGCGGGGGCCGTCTATTGTTGGGGGCCGGACGAATTCTTAGGCAACGGCACTGGGCCGTCGGCCTCGCCGTTGCAGGTTGGCGGCCTTCACGACGCGATAGACGTCGCGATCGCCACGAACTCCGAGCTTGGGTCCGGCGTAGCGACGCTCGTCGTCGTGGCAAACGGCTCTGTCCTCGGTTGGGGGCACGCGCACGGTCCCGGCATCACTAGCGATAGTAGCGCAGACCAGCTGACGCCGATCCCGATGCCGGGCTTGAGCGGAGTGCGCCAGATCACAATCGGTTCGAGTCATGCGTGCGCGCTACTCGAGGGCGGGGGAGTCGCCTGCTGGGGTTCGAATGTCGGCGGGCGCCTCGGTTCGTCGTCGGCGGCCACGCTCGTCCCGCAGATCGTGAGCGGCTTGAGTGACGTCGCTGAGGTGCGTGCCGGTGAAGCGTTTACCTGTGCGCGCCGCACGACTGGTGAAGTCATGTGCTGGGGGGAAAATACCTTCGCGGCGCTCGCTCAACCGCAAGCTACCCGTTTCTCGCGCGTGCCCGTCCGTGTCGACGTGCCACCGGTGACCGAGATGGCAGTCGGTCAGGGGCATGTGTGTGTGCTCGTGGCCAATGGCAACGTGTGGTGCTGGGGCAGCAACTACGCCGGTCAAATCGCGGCGTCCGATCAGCTGACGTTCGACACGCCCGTGAACGTCTCGCCTTGAAGGTGTTTCCGCGGTCCACTTGCGGCGGGCAGGTTGGCTGCTCCTCGCGCTGCGCGTCGCATAGCGGCCGAGCGGTCGAGTAGAGGCCCCGGATCGCTCGGGGGCCCCTCTCACAAAACCGGACTTGTGGATCTCACATCCGGCGTTTCAGGAAGCTGACGTTCCTGGGTCGCGCGGCCGAGGTAGCTGTTGTGGCGCCTCGTCCGAGCGGTGGTGCAGGTGGTTCAGCAGCGACGTTTCCGTCCGCAACTGAGCTTCGGGCGAAACCGTCGCCACTACCTGCCTGCCCATGCTGGGCGCAACCTCAACGCCGCGCGGCGTTGAGGGTCCAACAGCCGATCTAAGCCAGAAGCGCCGCGCGGATGAGCGCGAGGGCACCCGAGATATCGCTCGCGATGAGCGACGTCGAGAGACGAACGACGCGGCCCGTAGAGCCGATAGGCATACGGTGGCAGGACCGTGGTGACCTGCGGTCCTCGCCCGCTTCGCGGGCGGTTCTCTTCAGTTGGTGGTGGAGGGGCTGCTGCATCGTCAGCGCCACGTTAGACTGACTCAGCGGTGTTGCGACATCCAGTTGTGAACTGACAGGCCCTTGAACGAGGCGAAGTCCGCGACGTTTGCGGTGATGACTGGGACGCCGTTGGTAGCGGCAACGGCGGCGATCTGGCCGTCCACCACCGCCATGTGTTTACCAGCCTTTTCAAGGCGGAATCGCTCTGCCGCGAGCCACTCGGCTGCACGCTCATCGTACGGAAGGATCGGCAGCGTCGGATGGACGACTTCGCGCAGGAATGCTTCCAGGACGTCGCGTCGTTTGCCCCGCTTTAGCCTTGCGACACCCCAGCGCAGCTCGTGCCACACGTGCGCGCTGATAGCGCACTCGCCGCCATGCTTATCGAGCATATCGAGGACACCCGGGTCGGGCATTTTCCACATGGCTGCCGAAACGATGCTAGTATCGAGCAAGAACCGAGTCAAAGCTTCACCGGTCGAGCTACGTCTCGCTGACGCAGGCCGCGTGCAAAGGACCGATCCAGTCCGGCTTCGGCCAGATCGCGTCGGGCACGAAACGTCTCGTACGCGGTCATGAATGCCGCGCGCTCTCCTCGAAGTCGGGCGTACCTGGCTGCGGACACTACGATGGCCACCTTCTTGCCGCGTCTTGTGAGCTCGACTTCGGAACCGGCCTCCACCTCGTCGACGATGTCGGAGAGGTTGGCCCGAGCATTTGCGACGGTGTAGGTCTTGGCCACGCTTTAGATGTACATCTAGATGTACGTTACGTCAAATTCGGCGAGCAGCAGCAGTTTGGCAAGACGCGGGCCGTAGGAACCCTCCGCCGCGCGGCGTTGAGGGTCCAACAGCCGATCTAAGCCAGAAGCGCCGCGCGGATGAGGGCGAGGGCACCCGAGATATCGCTCGCGATGAGCGACGTCGAGAGACGAACGACGCGGTACCCGGCGCGCTCGAGCGCTGCGTCTCGCCGCGAGTCAGCACGCCCACGTGCGACGTGATACGCGCCATCCACCTCGATCACGAGGCGCTGCGCGGGAGCCAGGACGTCCACGATGAAGCGCCCGAGCATGGCACTTGGCGGCGAAAGACGACGCCCAAGCGACGCCCGCGAATGCGCTGCCACAAGAGTTGCTCGGATGAAGTTTGTGATGCGCGCATGGCCACCTCTCAGCTACCCACTAAGCGACAAGAGCCGTGCGGCGCGCATGATCGCGCGCGCGGCCGCCCGCAGGCTTCAACGCGCGGAGCCGGTCAGATCGACTTCGGCCACGCCCCAGTGGTCGCACAGCTCGGGTTTCGGGTTGGACGAATCGACGACGGTATCGATTGTCTCGACGTAGGTGACGTCCTGATCGAACACGACCTGCGGAGAAGCGCCTTTGTCGGGGGTGAACGTGAGCCGGTAGCGAGAGCGGCAAGCCACAGAACGCGACCGATGTCGCAAACGACGAGCCACGCTTCGACCCGAACGACGCCATATCCGGGCGAGCTCGAGCGCCGCGTCACGGTGGGCGTCAGCGCCCCGGCGTGCGCGTGATATGCGCCGTCGACTTCAATCACGGGCGCTGCGCGGGAGCCAAGAAGTCCGCGATGAACCGCCCAAGGAAGGGCACTTGGCGGCGAAAGACTGCGCCCAAACGGCGACCGCGAATGCGCTGCCAGAGAAGTTGCTCGCTTGCGCCGCACCGAGGCTCGCCCTGGTCACTCACGCGCCGCGGGACGTGGCATCTACGCCTCGATTACATGCAGGTCGTCACGCACGGCCCAGTGCTCGGTGAGACGTTCGTCCTTGACGGCGAATACGTGCAGCTGCTTAGCGGGTTGCTGCTCTGGCTTCGCGTGACCTCTATTTGCCGTGCTCGGCGGGCGGTGGGTTCCTGCGACGCTGGTCCGCTGCTTGTGGCCGTCGCTGTTCGCGGTGATGTTCGGCGGGCGGCTGGCTTACGCGATGCTGTTCGG
>JBEQTH010000018.1:0-60467 GCA_040348785.1 Myxococcales bacterium
AGCACGCGATCGCGGAAGAGATGTCGCAGACGCTGAACCAGATGCTCGGTGGCGCGGGCGCGAACCGCGCGGCGCAGCCCGGCGGCGCTCCCGGCGGAGCAGCCCAAGGCACGTTCGAAGGCGATCTGCGGGTCACCGCAGACAAGAGCACGAACTCGCTGATCATCACCTCCTCCAATCGCGACTACGCCACGATGCGCTTGGTGGTCGACAAGCTCGATCACTCGCGCCGCCAGGTGTTCATCGAAGCGGTGATCATGGATCTGTCGGTGTCCGACTCGACGCAGCTCGGCGTGTCGTTCCACGGCGGCAGCACGCTTGGCTCGGATGACAGCACGTTGCTCTTGGGTGGCTTCCAGGCCGGCAAATCGGTGGCTTTTCCGACCGATCCCAGTTTGTTGCAAGGCTTTGCGGCAGGCATTCGCGGGCCGAACCTGGCGGGCACGAACAACTTGCTCGGAACGGGCCTCAGCGTGCCGGCGTTCGGTGTGGTGCTCAACGCGGTGGCGTCCAGCGGTCGCTCGAACATCTTGGCGACTCCGCACATCATCGCGACGGACAACGTCGCGGCCGAGATCAGCATCGGTGAGAACATTCCGCTCCAGACCAACGTGGGCGGCGGTGCTTCGGCGCTCGCCGGTCTCGCGGGCGGCGCGTCGGGCGCGACGGCGGGCCTGGGCGGCCTGCTGGGCGGGCTCGGCGGCTTCTCCGCTCCGCGTCAAGACGTCGGTAACAAGATCAAAGTCACGCCGCACATCAACGAGTCGAACCAGGTTCGGCTCGAGATCGATCAAGAGAGTAGCGCACCGGGCGCTACCTCCGGCACGCTCGGCGCGGTCAGCATCACCAAGCGCACCGCGAACACCACGGTGGTGGTCCAGGACCAGCAAACGGTAGTGATCGGCGGTCTAATGAGTGACGAGTACACGACCTCGCGCACCAAGGTGCCGGTGCTCGGTGATTTGCCGCTGCTCGGCGCGCTGTTCCGATCTTCCGATGTGCAGAAGCGGAAGAAGAACTTGCTCCTGGTGCTCACGCCGCACGTGATTCGGGATCAGGAAGATCTGCGCAGGATCTTCGAGCGCAAGATGCAGGAGCGGCAAGAGTTCCTGGATCGCTACATGGTGTTCTCCGGGCAGGATTGGTCGCCGCCGCGTGACTGGTCGCGGACGAGCGGTCTGGTCGAAGACATCCGTAAGGGCTTCGCCGAGATCGCGGAGCAAGATCGCTTGATCGAGGAGAGCCGGCCGAAGGAAGCCCCGCTGCGCGAGCCGAGCGATCCGATCGAGCTGCCGGGTGACGTGCATGGCGTCGGGGCCGCGGCGCCCACGAGCGGCGCGGCGCGCGCTCGCCCCACGGGCGGGGCGTTCACGCCGCCGCCACTTCAAGCGCCAGGTGTTGCGCCGAGCGTCGCCCCTGCCGCGCCCGCACCGGCGCCTGCAGCGCCGGCGGCACCGGCACCGGCCGCGCCGCAGGGCCAGAACGAGCTGCCGTTTCGGATCAACCCGATCGCGCGCAGCGTGAACGTCGATCGTGTGGAGTAAGCGATGCAAGAGCAACGCGCGCTCGGCAACATCCTGATTCGCCAAGGCGTCATCGCCGAAGGTGCTCTCGAGCCTTTTTATGCGCAACAACGCGAGAAGGCGACGCCGCTCTTCGAGCTGCTCCTGACCTCGAAAGCGGCGAGTCCGGCCGCGCTGGCGCGGGCCTTGGCGGCCGAGTGCCGCGTGCCGTTCGTGGAGACCATCGACGTCGGTAGCGTGCCGGCCGATATGGCCAACAAACTGCCGATCAGCTACGCCAAGGCGCACAAGTTGCTCGTGTTGGGCGCATTCGACGACCGCGTAGAGGTAGTGTGCGCCGATCCGCTCGACACCGGCGGTTTGGACGATGTGCGCGCGGCTTTCCAAAAGCCGGTCGTCGTTTCGGTCGCACCCGCCGACGCGGTCATCGACGCAATCAATCAGGTCTACGAGCGGCAGCAGACGATCAGTGAGCTCGAAACCGACGAGGTGCAGGATGCCGAGGAGATCGACATCCTCGACTCCGATGACGATGCGCCGATCATTCGTTGGGTGAACGGCCTGTTCTCGCAGTCGGTGAAAGAGCGAGCGAGCGACATTCACATCGAGCCGGAGGAGCGGGAAGTGGTAGTGCGCTACCGCGTCGACGGCCAGCTGTACGTCGCGCGCCGCGCGCCGCTGCAGTTCATGAGCTCGGTCATCGCGCGCGTGAAGATCATGGCCGGCTTGAACATCGCCGAGAAGCGTTTGCCGCAAGACGGCCGCATTTCTCTGCGCATCGCCGGCCGCAGCATCGACATCCGGGTTTCGACCATCCCGACCAGTCGCGATCACGAACGCATCGTGATGCGCCTCTTGCACAAGACGAACAAGTTGCTCGACATCGCCGAGGTCGGCTTCGCAGAACGCGACCGTTGGCTGATGGAATACCTGATCCATCGCCCGAACGGCATCTTGCTCGTCACGGGCCCGACCGGTAGCGGCAAGACGACGACCTTGTACGCGTGTCTGAACAAGATCAATCGCCCCAAGATCAACATCCTCACCGCGGAGGACCCGGTCGAATACGAGATCGGTGGCATCCACCAAGTCGCGGTGCAGGCCAAGATTGGGCTCACCTTCGCCAGTGCCCTGCGCGCCTTCTTGCGCCAAGATCCGGACGTGATCATGGTCGGCGAAATTCGCGATCGTGAGACCGCAGAAATCGCGATTCACGCCTCGATGACGGGCCATTTGGTGCTCAGCACCTTGCACACGAACGACGCCGCGAGCGCCGTCACGCGCCTGGTCGAGATGGACATCGAGGCCTTCTTGGTGCGCTCGACCGTGATCGGCATCCTGGCTCAGCGCCTGGTGCGCGTGCTGTGCCCGCACTGCAAAGAGCCGTACGAGGCCACGCCCTTCGAGCTGCAGCAGCTGGGCATCGATCCTGACCGCACGCGCCGTCGCGACGAACGCGTGCTCTCCCCGCGCTATACCGCGCAAGGCGTCACGTACGAGCCCGTCGGCTGGCGCGGCCCGGGCATGCCCACGCTGCATCGCGCCAAGGGCTGCACGCATTGCGAAAACAAAGGCTTCACCGGCCGCATGGGCATCTACGAGCTGCTCGTGGCCGATGACACCGTGGGCGCGCTCGTGCTCGCCAGCGCGGATGCTCAGACCATCAAGCGCGCCGCCCAAAGTCAGGGGATGGATTCACTGCGTGACGACGGCGCGCGCAAGGTCCTGCTCGGCTTGACCACGGTCGAAGAAGTCGTCGCAGCAACCCAAGAAGACGTAGTCGTCGACTCGTAGAGTTGAACCATGGCTGTCTTCGAATACCGCGGAATTCAAATTGCGTCCGGCAAGCCGGTCAAAGGCTACCGCGACGCCGATAACCCGAAGGCGCTGCGCGCGGTGTTGCGCCGTGACGGCGTGCTGCTCACCGAAGCCAACGAAGAAGCCGAAAAGGGCTCGAAGAACGGCAGCAAGCGCGACCTGTTCGCGTTCATGAAGCGTCCCTCCACGGCCGACGTCGCCGTCATGACCCGGCAGCTCGCGACGCTCGTCCGCGCCGGTGTCCCGCTCGTCGAGTCGGTGGCAGCCCTCGTCGATCAGGTCGAGAAAGAGCAACTCAAGCGCACCCTGACCGCCGTGCGTGAGTCCTTGAACGAGGGCACGAGCTTCAACAAGAGCTTGATGGCCCATCCGACCATCTTCCCATCGCTGTACATCAACATGGTGGCGGCGGGCGAAGCGTCTGGCACTCTGGAAGCCGTGCTCGAGCGCTTGGCGGACTTCATGGAGGGCCAGGCCCGCCTGAAGGGCAAGGTCAGCGCCGCGCTCGCGTACCCGCTGCTGATGATGGTCATCGGCTTCGTGATGGTCGGCGTGCTGATGGTCGCGGTCGTGCCCAAGGTCACGAGCATCTTCGAAAACCTGGGCCACGCGCTGCCTTGGTACACCCAGCTCCTGATCACCGTTTCATCCATCATTGCCGGTTACTGGTGGCTAATCATCGCGTTGGTCACCGGCTCGGTGATTGGCTTTCGTCGCTGGCGGGCCAAGCCCGAAGGCAGGATGAAGTGGGATGCCTTCCGCTTGGTCGTGCCGATTTTCGGGCGCCTACAGCTGTTGGTGTCCGTCGCACGCTTCGCTCGTACGCTCTCCACTCTGCTCTCCAGCGGTGTGCAGCTATTGCAGGCCATGGAGATTGGCCGGCACGTCTTGGAGAACGCCAAGCTCGAGGCCGTAATCAGCGAAGCGATCGGCTCGATTCGCGGCGGTGAAAGCATCGCCGAACCGCTCAAGCGCGCCAAAGTGTTCCCGCCCATGGTGACGCACATGATCGCGGTCGGAGAGAAGACCGGTCAGCTCGAGGCGATGCTCGAGAACGTGAGCCGCGCTTACGAGGCCGACGTCGAAACGCGCGTCGTGGCGCTGACCAGTTTGCTCGAGCCCCTCATGATCGTGCTGCTCGGCGGCGTGGTCGGCTTCATTGCCATGGCCATCTTGATGCCGCTCATTCAGATGAACGAGCTGGTGCAATGATGGCCAACGTGCGGCGCTTTCCGGGTGAGCGGCGCATCCGGTTCCCCTGGGAGCGCCGCGGCGGGCTGCGCCGGCTGCTCATGCTGGGGCGCGTGGGTCCGGTGCTCCTGGTGAGCGGCGTGCTGGGCACGATCCTGATTCTGGGCGTGCGAGAACGTCACAGTGCGGGTGTGCGGCAGACGCGCGCCACCTTGCTCGGCGTGCGGCGCGCGGTCGACGCCTATCGGGCCGACAACGACGGGGGTTGTCCGAGCGGGCTCGACAAGCTCTCCACGTATGGAAATTTCAAAGAAGCCCCAACGGACGCGTGGGGGCATGCGCTCCGGTTCGTTTGTCCGGCTCGTCGCGAGGGAGAGGCGTATCAGCTCTCGAGTGACGGGCCGGACGGTGAGCCCGGCGGACTCGACCGCGTAGAATGACGAGGAACCCATGAACACGAAATCATCAGACAAGCGCTTCACTGATCTCCCGGAGTCCTCGCACCCGACTCTGGCTCGCCTTCGGTTGCTCCAGCGGGCCGCGCGCCGCGGCGTGACCTTGGTCGAGGTGCTGATCGTGGTCGCCATCATCGCCATGGTGGCCGGCGGCGTGGCCGTGTTCGCGCTGCCCAAGTACAAAGAAGCACAAATCAAAAATGCGGAAACGGGCGCGCGCATCGTGCGCACCGCGATTCAGCAGTGGCAGGCTGCGAACAACGAGACCAGCTGTCCGACCATGAGCCAATTGGTTCAGGAAAAGCAGCTCGATCCCGGGCAGAGCACCAAGGACTCGTGGAACCAGGATTACACCCTGACCTGCACGGACGACGAGGTCATCATCTCGTCCAACGGCCCGGACAAGAAGAAGGGCACCAAGGACGACATCGTGGTGCCCAAGGGCGCCGGCGCACCCGAAACCCCGTGATCTCGCGCGTCGACGATGAACGTGGCACTCCACAGAGCTCTGCGAAACGAGCGCCGATCCCAGCGCGGGCTCACGCTCGTGGAGCTGTTGATCGTCGTCGCGTTGATCGCGGTGCTCGGTGGCTCGGTGCTGATGGGCCCGGGTCTACTCCAAGGTAGCCGGCTCAAATCCGCTGCCACGTTGATCGTGAGTGGGGTGCGCGTCGGGCTCGCGCGAGCCAGCACCACGGGCCGCCCCACGCGCCTGGCGTTCGATCTCGAAGAAGGCAAAGTGACGCTGGAAGAGGCCGATTCCAGCGTGCTGCTGCGTGAGCACACCAAGGACGGCAGCTCGGGCGCCGAGCCGGCGACCGAGCTCGAGCGCAAGGCCAAGGCCGAGTCGGACCGCATCCTGCAGGGCCCGCACTCGCCGCGCGCGACCTTCCGGGTCGTCCCGGGCTTCAACTCCAGCCCCGACGAGAAAGGGGAAGCGCGTTCACTCGGCAGCGGGGTCGAGTTCATCAGCGTGCAGACCGAGCACGATGACGACCCGCGCACGAGCGGCCGGGCTTACCTGTACTTCTTTCCTGGCGGCACCACGGAACGGGCGTCCGTGCAGCTCAAGCGCAAGGGGGACGACACGGGCCTCACCGTGAGCATCAGCGGGCTCACCGGGCGGGCCAAGATCGAGCGCGGCCGCGTGGATTTGCCGCCCCCGCGCTTCGACGGCGACACGAGCGAACGGAGCGAGCCATGACCGTTCGCGCGCGCCGACTAGCGCAGCGGTCGCAGCGAGCTTTGGGGACGGGGCCCCGTTCGATGCCCCGGCGGGGGAAAACCCCCGGTAACAGAGGCTTCACGCTGCTCGAGGTGCTCGTCGCGATCGCGATTCTCGGGCTCGGGTTGACCGTCATCTTGGGCTCGCAAGTCGGCTTGTTCACGAACGCTTCTCGCGGTGAGCATTTGACCATCGCGACCAACCTCGCGCGCTGCAAGATGGGCGACATCGAGGTCAACCTGCTCAAGATGGGCTACCAGCTGACCGACGTGACCGACGATGGCCCGTGTTGCGGTGACGACGACGGCAACGAAGGATACCGCTGCGCTTGGAAGATCGAGCGCGTGACGTTGCCCGAGCTACCGCTGAACAACGCCGATGCCGGCGCCAACCCAGCCGGTGACGGCGGGCTCGATCTCGGCCCAATTAGCATGCTCACCGGCATCAATCAGCCGGGCGGTAAGCAACTCGGCGCTCAGTCGCAACCGACTGACTTGGCCAAGACGCTCGGCAACGCGCCGAGCCCGATGAGCCTGGCACCGATGATGATGAGCATGGTGTACCCGACGCTCAAGCCGATGCTCGAAGCCAGCATCCGCAAAGTGAGCGTGACCGTCACGTACAAGGAGGGCAAGTTCGAGCGGGAGCTGCTCGTTACGCAGTACGTGACCAATCCTCAACAAGGCCAGCTCGATCCGATCGCGGGCGGAGTTGGCGGCAATGGCGGGCTCGGTGGGCTAGTCCCGGGCTTTGGCTCGACGGGCACTGCTGCTCCTGGCATCGGTGCGACACCCACGCCGTCGTTCGGAGCTGCGCGGTGACGCGCGCGGCGGCACGCAAGCGCGGCCTGCGCGCCTTCACGCTCGTCGAGCTGTTGGTTGCGATCGTCGTGCTGTCCCTGATTTCGGTGCTCATTTACAGCGCGTTTTCCAGCATGAAGCGCAGCCGCGAAGGCATCGAGCGCGTCGACGATCGCTATCGCGAGGGGCGGCTCGCCATGGCGCGCATGACGCGCGAGCTGCAGAGTGCGTATATCTCGCTGCACGCGCCGATCAATTCGGCGCTTCTGATTCAAAAAACGGCGTTCATCGGCAGCACGGGCACCCCCGCTGATCGGCTGGACTTCGATTCTTTCTCGAATCGACGCTTGGATCGCAACTCGCACATCTCGGACCAGTGCGAGCTGTCCTACTTCGGTTCATCGAACCCGGATCAGCCGGGGGTGACGGATCTAGCGCGCCGCGTGAGCACCACGCTGGACTTGGATCCGAAGAAAGGCGGCCGCGTCGAGGTCCTGGCGACGGACATCGATTTGTTCGACCTGCAGTACCTGGACCCCCAGACCGGGAACTGGGTCGACACTTGGGACACCACGCAGTCGGTCACCGGGCAGCCCGCGCGTTTGCCGGTGCAAGTGCGCATCCTGCTGGTGCTCAACGGCGGCTCGCGGCAGGGCGAGTCACGCGGTCAGCGCCCGATCCGGCTGATCACCAAGGTCGCGCTCCCGATTGAAAATGGCCTGAACTTCGCGGTGTTGCAATGAGCAAGCGCGCCGTCCGCGTCACCAGCCGTGCGCAGCGCATCCGCGCCCGGCGACAGCGCCGCGGCGTGGCGTTGATCCTGGTGTTGGCCGCGCTGACCGTGCTCACCGTGATGCTCACCGAGGTCCAAGACGAGAGCTCGGCGGAGTTTGGCAGCGCGCTGTCGGCGCGTGACGCGCTGGTCGCAGAATACGCGGCCAAAAGCGCGGTCAATCTCTCGCGCCTGCTGATCGCGGCTGAGCCTACGATCCGCCGCTCGCTCACGTTGGTGTTCGCGCTCGTCGGCGGCCCGCGGCAAATCCCGGTTTGGGCTTACGCCGATCGCATCTTGGGCGCGTTCAACGACCAAGACGGCGCGGATAGCTTCGCGGCGCTGGCCGGCGTCGATCCCAAGTTGGGCAAAAACCTAGGCTTCAAGGGCGGTGGTTTCGAGCTCACGATCGTCGACGAAGACTCGAAGATCAATTTCAACGTCGCAGCCCGCGGCGACGCCTTCAGTCAGACTCGCTTGGCCGCGCAAGTGACCGGCTTGATTGGCCCGCCGCAGTATTCGCCGATGTTCGAAGGCCGGGACGCGGACGAGCAATATTCCGATCGCAAAGCGATCTGCTCGGCGATCATCGATTGGGTCGATCCCGACCAAGATCAGGCGCTCTGCGATCCTACCTCCACCACGGCCCAACAAGCCGCCGCCGAGGATTCGTTTTATCAACTGCTGAAGAAACCCTATCAGCGCAAAAACGCGGCTTTCGACAGCTTGGAAGAGTTGCACCGCGTGCGCGGCGTGAGCGATGATTTCTGGACCACGTTCGTGGATCCGGACCCGGACAAGCCAGACAAGCGGATCGTGACCGTTTGGGGGCAGGGCGCAGTGAACGTGAACACCGCGAATCCGCAAACGCTGCTCGCGATCGCCTGCCAGGCTTCGAACAACATGGCGACGATCTGCACGGACGCCAACGAAGCGCAAAAGTTCATCATGGCCATGACCATGCTGCGCAGCTTCTTGCCCGGATTGCCGATGTTCAAAAGCCCGCAAGAGTTCGTGAGCACTCTGCAACAGACCAATCAGGCGGCGACCCCTGCCGGGACCTCGGGCGCTGCCGCGGCGCCCGCTGCGGGTGGTTTCGGCCTCGGCGGCGGCGGCAGCCCGGTGGCGTCGATCATGAAGGCGCTCGGCATTCCTCCGATCCCGGTCGTGTCCGCGACGGAGACGGCCAAAATGGTGACCACCGAGAGCAAGGTGTTCAGCATCTACGCCACGGGTTACGTGCGCTCCGGAAAGCGCGAGACCAGCGTACGCATCCACGCCGTGGTCGACTTTCGCGGCGCCCCGAGCCCGCAGCAGCTGATTGCCCGGGCCCTGGCAGGGGCGGGCGCGGGCCTCGGCGCTGGCGGCGCGGGCAGTGTCGGGGTGTCGAACGGGCTCGCCGCGACCGACCCAAACGCCGCCAATTCCACGGGCGCCAGCATGGGCAGCCTGCTTGATGCGCTCAAGCCGGGCCCCGGCGGAAACATCGTCTACTATCGCGTCGACTGACGCGGCTCGACTCCACCAGCACGAAACCAAATACTCATGGCACGTTACATAGGCATAGACATCGGTTCCTCGCAGGTGCGAGCGCTGCTGCTCACTACGGGCTACCGGCGCGTCGCCATCGAAGCGATAAGCGAGGTCGCGATCGACGCAGTGGAGTCCCTGGACAAGGCGCTCGAGGCTTGCGTCGGGCCGATGCTCCCGCATAGCGACGGCATCGCGGTGGCGATCGACGGCGACAGCTCGTTCGTGCATCGCATGAAGTTGCCACTCACGGCGAAGAAGCAGATCGACGCCGTGTTGCCGTTCGAGCTCGAGTCGCAGATGCCGATCGACATGAGCGAGCTCGTGTACGACTACCGGGTGCTGCGCTCGGAGTCGAACCGCGACTCGATCGACGTGATTGCCGCCCTGGCCCGCACCGAGCACGTGAAGGAGCGCATCGAGCTCGTCAAGCGTGCGCTCGGACGTGAGCCGGAGCGCGTGGGCTCTGGCTCGCTCGTGCTCGGTAACTTGGCGCTGCTGGCTCCAGAGCTGGGCGGTAAGAACCCAATTGCGCTCGTCGATCTCGGCAGCAAGCGCACTGAAGTGACCGTGCTCAGCGACGGGGAGCCGCTGTTCGTGCGCACCCTGTCGCGCGGCGTGGCCGGCCTGCCGGAGAGCGCGAGCGCGCTCATCACCGAGCTGCGCCAAACCTTCCTCGCGTTTTTGGCCAGCACCGATCTGGCCATCGACTCGGTGATCTTGGTCGGCGGCGGCTCCGGCGCGAGCGGTGCGGATCAATACCTGAGTCACGAGCTCGGCTTGCCGGTTCGTCCGCTGCCAACTTTTCAATTGGAAGCCGCTCCAGAGGTGGTGCTCGCGTTGCCTCGCTTCGCCAAAGCGCTGGCGCTCGCTGCCGGGCTCTCGGGCAAGGCCGTGGATCTGAACCTGCGCTCTGGCCCCTTGGCTTATCAGCGCGGCTTCGGCTTCTTGAAGGAGCGCGCGCCGCTCTTGGCGGGGCTGGTGGCGGCCACGCTGGTGAGCTTCCTATTCTCCAGCTGGGCGGATCTGCACGCGCTCGGCCGGGAGCACGAAGAGCTCGTGCAATCGCTCGGCGCGCAAAGCTCGCTCGTACTCGGCGAAGAGCTCACCGACCCCGAGGTCGTGGGCGAAGCGTTGACACGCGCCCAAGCCAAAGAAGAGCCGGATCCCATGCCGCACGTCGACGCCTTCGACGTGATGGTCGACCTGTCCAACTCGATCCCGATGAGCGTGACCCACGACGTCGAAGAGCTCGACGTCGATCGAACCCACGTGCGAATCAACGGCATCGTGCCCACGACCAAGGATGCCCAGGACCTGGCCGTCGAGATGGGCAAGAACCGCTGCATCACCGATCCGAAGATCGCCAAGGTCAGCCAAGTGGTAAGCCAGCTACCCGGCGACAATCGCCAAAAGTACGTGCTCGAGCTCGAACTGAAGTGCCCCGAGGACGCGGGCCCGAAAAAGAAGACGAAAGCTTCGACCGAAGCCGTGCCAGAGGACAAGCCGTGAGTATCCTCGATCGATTCTCGCGTCTGAACGCGCGCGAACAGCGCATCTTGAACGCAGTGCTGCTCGGCGTGGGTGTGCTGTTCGTCGTGCTCTTGCCCATCGCGTTGACGGTGCTCGTGCACTCGAAGCGCGCCGAGAACGAAGCGCTGCGCGACGCCGTAAACAGCATCAGTGACGGCCGAGACCAAGTCGAGAAAGTGAAGCTAGAAAAGGCGGCTACGATGGCGCGCTACGTGAAACCAGCGCCGCCGCTGGCCGCGTTTCTGGCCGGGCTCGCCACGGAGGCAGGCGTCGAGATCCCGGAGAGCCAGGATCGGCAAGCCGTCCCGCATGGCAAGAAATACACCGAGCGCAGCACCAAGATTGCCCTGCACAAGGTAGGCATGCTGAAGCTGGCCAAGTTCATGGAACGCATCGAGCAGTCGGGGAACCCGATCACGATCACCCAGCTCAACATTCGTAAGCGTGGCTCGGAGCCGGACAACTACGACGTCGACATGATGGTCAGCGCCTTCGATCGCAGCGCTACTGCCGACGCACCGAAGAAGCCCGCAGCTCCCGCTGCCTCCAGCGAGGCGCTACCGTGAACGCCAAGTACAAGCGCATCCTGAAGTGGGTCGGCTACGGCGCGTTTTACCTGTTTGCGCTCACGCTCTTCAGCTACGTCACGTTCCCCTTCGATCGCCTGCGCACGCGCATCCAGAACGAGTTCAACGCGGGCCAGACTGGCCCAAACCCGCTCACTCTGCGGCTCGGCCACCTCAGCTCGTACTGGTTCAGCGGCATCCAAGCCGATGACGTGGAGCTGATATCCCCGCCCAGCAGCACCCCGCCCGAAGATCCGGCGAAGCCCAACAAGCCGAAAACCATGCGCATCGACAGCGTGCACGCACGCGTGTCGCTGCTTCGGCTCTTGTTCGGCACGCTGCACGTGAACTTCGGGGCCGACGCTTTTGGCGGCGAAATCTCGGGCTTCACCTCGGACGCAGACGGCGGCAGGAAGCTCGAGATCGACATCGAGGACCTGGGCTTGGCCGACGCCCCCATGCTCGCCGACATGATTGGCTTACCGATCGGCGGTAGCCTCGGGGGGCACGTCGAGTTCTTGCTGCCGGAGAGCAAGTTGAGCAAGGCCGAGGGCAAGGTCGACTTGAAGTTCTCGTCGCTCTCGGCGGGCGACGGCAAAACCAAAGTGCTCAACGCCATCGCCCTACCCAAGGTCGAGGTGGGCGATCTGACGCTGAAGGCAACGGCCGTGGCCGGGGCCTTGAAGATCGACCAGCTCAGCGCGGCCGGCAAAGACCTCGATCTGCAGAGCGACGGCAGTGTGCGTTTGCGTGATTCGTTCGACGCGAGCGTGCCGAGCATGAACGTGCGCTTCAAGTTCAACGACCGCTTCACGAACAAGGACGACATGACTCGCGGCTTGTTCGGCGCGCCCGGCTCGTCGGTTCCCGGCCTGTTCGACTTGGTGCCGCAGAACAAGCACGCCAAGCGCCCCGATGGCTTCTACGGCTGGCGCGTCAGCGGCACCTTCTCGCACCCGTCGTTCTTTCCCTCCGCAGCGGCGGGGGAGCTGAGCAACGGGGCCGTGCAGCGCGGAGGCTGAAGCCGGAGCGCGGGGGAGGGAAGTAGAGGCGCTACACGCTGAGCGTCGCGCTGGCGCTCAGCCGAGCGCACTGCTCTTCTTCCAGGTAAGCGCTCTGCACGTGCAGGCTGATGCCTTCGAGTGCCGCCTGCATGGCCGATTCGACGTCTTCCCACGGCCGATCGGTCATGATTCGGTCCACGGTCCGGCGCAGGGCCTCCAGCTCGTGGTCTACCTGCGCACAGGCGGCCTCCAGGGTCAGGCCCTGATCGAGCATCAGCTCGCACACCGCATATCCGCGCGCCGTTAGCTGTAGCTTGTGATCCATCGGTTCCGGCTCCAGAGTGACCTCTGTGAATAGGTGTCTGGAGCCGCGAAAAACCGTTTGCCGATTTGCTATCAGCTATCGACGGAAATCAGGAGCCGCTGCCGAATCTCCAGGTACTGCGAGCTCACGGCGAACAGCGCGAGCTCCTTGAAGCGTTCGTCGAGCGAGACCGGGCTCGAGGATTCATCTGAAGCTTTCACTACTTGGCTCGCAGTCTCCAAGTCGTGAGCGAGCACGAAGCCCGCGCGATCGGCCGTCAAATCCACCGCCGCCACCCAGCGTTTCAGATCGAGCGCAGTGCCGGAGGTGAGTAATTTCGCGACCACGCGCGTCAGTTGATCGCGCATCTGCCCGACCAAACCCGCCTCGAGCGCTTGATAAGCCTCATTTACCGCCCCCTCCAGCTCCGGCGAGACTGGAAACTGAGGCGAGGTCAGCTTGATCGCGGCGAAGAACCAGGACTTCAGCGCGGTACCCGAGCCGAGCAGGTGCCTGAGATAAAGGCCGGGTCGGAAGAACGTCAACTGACGCCCTGCGATGAAGGCCGCGGGCTGCAGGGGCACGTCCGGGCGCAGCGCTGTCGTTCCGAGCACCAGGGACGGCTCGGTCGCGAACAAGAACGAGATACCGCCCGGGTCGTTGGGGTTCTCGTACGCCGGGGGCACCGCGATGCCGAGCACACCCGCAGCATAGTAAAGACTCTGACACACCGGAGCCGTGTGACTCGCGATGTCGACCGCGTAGCTCGGATCGTAGCCGAGCTCTTGAATGGTCTGGCTGCGCCGCGCGATCACGATCGGCTCGATCAGCGCGAACACGCTGGTGAGCAGGGGATCGGCCTGCGGGTGCATCAGCAGATCCAACCAATCATCCTCGGTGAAGGCAGATTGAGCGGGAGCCGCGGTGTCGGAGCGCATGCGCTTGTAGAAGCGCTCTTCGTCCGGCTCGGCGAGGTTCAGCACGGTCAGCGCCTGACACAAGCACCACGAAGCGTCGGCCTGCTTGGTCTCGGTGTACAGCCGGCGCAGCGTTTTGTACGAATCATGACGGTAGGGGTTTTGGCGGAGCAGCACGGCTTGCGCGGCCACCGCCTTGTCCAAGTAACGCGCCGGATCGGTCACGTACAGGTTGCTCAAGTGCTCGGTGCGTTCTCGGTTATCGGGGTCGAGAGTCTGAGCAGCCTCCAGCGCGTCGATCGCTTGATCGATGGCGCCCATGCCCTTCTCGTATAGCTCACCGAGCGCGGTGAAGGTTTGTAGCATGGCCGCCTGGTCGTCGGCCGCGCTCGCGTTGTCGAGCTTGCGCTTCAGCCAGCGCTCCACGCCCGCATGGTTGCCGCGCGCCTGTTCGAGCTCCACGGCCTCGCTCAAGGCCTTGTCGAGCCCGGGCTCCAAGGTGAGGACTTGCTCGTAGAATTCCAGCGCCCGTGCCGGATCGCCGATCTGGCGTGCGGTCACGATCGCGGCGGTGTGCAGGTACTTTACCTTCTGCTTCGGATCGTCCACGAACCCGGCCAGGCGCAAGACGACGTCAACCAGTTTGTTCCAGTCTTTTTCCTCGCTGTACAGCTGCATCAGCTTGCTGAGTAAGCGCCGGTCTTCGGGCTTTTCTTCGAGCGCAGCGACGAAGCTCTTGGCGGCTTGTGCGCGGTCGTTCAGCTTGGCCGACGCGAGATCGCCGATGTCGATCAAGAGCTGCACGCGCTCCTCGCCCGTGGCGATGTCCAAGTGGCGGGTCTTGATCTTGATCACCTCGCTCCACTTTTCCTGGGCTTCATAGACGAGGGCCTGGGAAACGAGCGGCTCGCTCGCGCTGGGATCGAGATCCGAGGCTTCGCTCAGCGGTTCCAAGCTCGCGTCCAGCTCACCGGACAAGCGCAGCGCTTCGCCATAGCGATAGTGCGCTTTCACGCGCGCCTCGCTCGGCAACACGCTGCCGAAGCGGGACAAAAGATCCTGGTACAGCTCGGCGGCGCGCTTGGGCGAGCCGTGCTCGAACGTCACTTGCGCCACGCGCGCCAGCGCATCGGAGTCATCTGGGGCGATGCGCAGCAGGGTGTCCATCGGCGCGAGTGCTTTTTCGGTGGAACCGGTTTGGCTTAGGGCGTCCACGTAGCGGACCAGGAGCCGTGCGGCCTCTTTCTTGTCCAGTGAATCGGCACGGCCGGCGAGTAGCTCGTAGTGCGCTGCTGCCTCGATGAAGCGCTTGTGGTCGAACGCGATGTCGCCGAGCACGGTCAGTGCGTCCAAGTTCGTGGGATCGAACGCCAACGAGCGCTTCGCGGCTTCCTCGGCGCGCTTGTCGTCCTTTAGCCGATCGCGACACAAAATCGCCATTTGGCCGGCCAAACGCGCCTTCGCGAGCTCGCCCTCGGTGGTGCCGATCTCGCGTTCGAGCAGCTGAATGGCGGCGTTCACGTCACCGCGCGCGGTGTACGCCTCGCGCAGCGCAGCGGCCGACGTTGCGTCCTTGGGGTTCGCATCCAGCGCGCGCTTGTAGCGCTCGATCGCGCCATCGCGATCGCCGCGCGCTTCCAGCACCTTGGCGGCGCGAATGTATTGCTCGGCCTTGGCCTCCGGGCTCGTGGCCCTGCTCGCTAGCGTCTCGAGCGCGGCCAAAGCGGCGTCCGCGTCGCCGGTCGATTGCCGCAAGTGCGCGAGCGCTTCCAGCGCGCCGGAGTGCTGAGGATCGATCTCGAGCACGGCGTCGTACGCTTGCATGGCTCGCTCGGGCGAGCCGATCTGCTCGGCGAGCACTTTGCCGCGTTGCAAGAGTAGCGCGAGCCTTCGTGGACCCTCGGTCACGAGCTTCAAGTGCCGCTCGTAAAGGCTTGCCACGTTCTCCCAGCGGTCCAGCGCGCGGTAGTGGCGAATCAAAGTAGTGATCGCGTTCTCGTTCGCCGAATCGATGGCGATCAGGCGTTCCAGTGCTTCGGCCGCCTTTTCGTGATTCAGGAACTCTTCGTCGTGGATCGCGGCAATGCGTTCCCAGAGCGCCACCTTCTGGCGCGGGGTCGCGGCGATCTCGACCTGAGCTGCGAGGTTCGCGAGCAGATCCTGAAAATGCCCGAGCTTGGAGTACAGCCGATCGAGGCCGCGGAGCACCTCGAGATTGCTCGAGTCGAGCGAGGCCGCCGCTTGCAAGCGTTTCAGCGCTTCAGCGTCGTCGTTCAGGTTAGTCTCGTAAATCTCGGCCATGCGGACCAAGGTCTTTTGCTTGTCCTCACCGCGTTGCGCTTCGGCGCTGCGTTCGAGCAGCTTGAGCAAGCTCGTGAAATCACCCGTGCGCTCGTAGATGCGCCCCAGCGCCTCGCTGGCCTTCACTTGACCCGGGTCTTCGCTGAGCAGCTGCTCGTACAGCGCCCGGGCACTTGGCGTGTCGTTCAGGCGCAGCTCGAGCAGCTCGGCGGCTTCGGCGCGCAGCTGGCGCGCCTTGGCCGGCGTCGGCGCCGCGTCAGCGCGGCGCGTGAGCACCATGCCGAGCTCGGACCATTGCTGAGCTTTGCGATAGATTTCGGTCATGCCCTCGAGCGCCGCTTCATCGGCGGGCTCGCGCTCGAGCACGGCCTGGTAGCAGGGGAGAGCCAAATCGGGGCGCTTCAGCTTCTCCGTATACCAATGGCCCATGCGATTGTAGATCGCGTTGCTGGTCTCGGTGTCGAGCTCTTCGTCTTGCGCGCTGCTGGCGCAATTGGACAGCACCTCGGCCCACGCTTCTTGATTCGTGCCCGCGAGGCGTTCGAGCTCACCGACCACCGCATGCTCGCTCGGATCTTCACACAAGGATTGGGTGAAGGCGACCAGGGCCTGCTCGCTGTCTTTCAGCTCGTGCGCGTACAATTTGCCGATCTCGAACATGGCGCGTGCGCGGTCGCTCGAGCTGTCGGCTTTCTCGCTGCGCCCGAGCAGCATCTCCACCACTTCTTCGAACTTGCCCAGGCGCCGGCGCACGTCTTCCAAGCCGCTCTCGGCGGTGTTGTCCTCGGGGTCGAGCTCGCACAGCTCGCTGTACACGCGCTCGGCTTGCTCGAGGCTCTTGCCCGCTCCGGCATACAAGCGTGCCGCACGGAACAAGAGGCTCTTCTTCGCCTCTTTGCCGGCGTCGTCCTCAGCGGTGCGTGCGGCCGTTTCGGTCAGCGCCTGTGCGACGCGCAAAGCGTCCGCACCGGCCTCGACGGTGGCCTCGAGATCGAGCGCTGCGTCGTCGTCGTTCGGCTTGTCGAGCAGGGCGCTCACCTTGAGCTCGAGATCGGCGGAGCTGATGCTGGCTGCCCGCGGCTTGGCCGCCTCGAACAGCGCTAGGACCTCGCTCGCGCTGCGCGGGCGGCGCGCCGGATCTTTGCTCAGCAAGCGCAGCACGAGCTCATCCAGCTCTTTCGAGACGAAGCCACGCGGCGCGACGCTGCTCGGCGGCGGCGGCTCGACGCTGAGGTGCGCGAATGCCGCCTCGAGCGCAGGCTTGTCCCCGAACAGCGGCTTGCCCGAGAGCATCTCGTACAAGAGCGCGCCGAACGAATACACGTCGCTCGCCGCGTCTGCCAAGAGGCCACGGATCTGCTCCGGGGCTACGGTGCGCGGCGAACCGACGGTGGAGAACAGCTCGTTGCGACCGTTGACGATACGCGCGCGGGCGCGCAGGCGATCGGTGCCCGCGTCGACCAACAGAACGCGCTCAGTTCCGTCGGATGCGCGCGCGACGAGCACGTTGTCCAAACGCAAGTCGCCGTGCGCGATGCGCCGCGCGTGCAATGCGGCGAGCGGCTCCAAAATGCCGACGATGATCGGTTTGGCGTCGTTGAGCGGGAGCGGCCCACTGCGCGCGATGCGCGCAGAAAGCGGCTGTGCCTCCAAAAATTGGTGGGCCACGACGTGCCGCCCGCCCACGAGGCCCGCGCTCAGCAGCGCGGGCAAACCCGGGTGCGTGATGCCGGCGATCAGCCGCGTCACCGTGAAATAACGGTGCAGGCCACGTTGATCGCGAGTTGCTTCGCGGCGCAGCACCTTCACCCGGTACTCGGCGCCGTCTTTGCGAGCCAGGTACGAGACTGCCAGGCGCCCTTCGCCTAGCTTGCGTTCGATCAGGTACGGCCCGAGCTCGGCGCCCGACTTCAGCTCTTCGTCCAGCGCGACGCCGGTGAGCTGCAGATCGGCGACCTTGGCGTTCACCTCGCCGCGCGTCGCCAAGAGCGCATCACACAACGCCTCGATCGCGTCATGCTCGAGGCAGTGCGCGGTGAGGGCGCCCGCAAAAGAAGCCTTGGCGGCAGTGCCACCGACACGCTCCGGTTCGAACCCGAGCACGTCTCGGCTGAGCGAAAGCAGGTCGGGAAGGTCGAACAATCGCTCGAGCTCCGCACGCAGAATGTCCGTCTCGATCATGGTACTTGTTGTGTCTCGGAGCGTCAGGGCCTCGCCGCCACAGGCGGGCCGCAACCGGTTGCGGCCGCTGCGGTTAGCGAGAACGAATGTAGGGGACCATAGCCGATTTCTGGCCCTGACTCGCGGGCTGTGAGAGCGTACGCGGGTGAGCTCCCGCAGTGTTTTCGTGCAGCGCGTCATGCCCCTGGCCGTCCTCGCCTTGGCTGCCATCTCGGTGCCCACGATGATGCTGTCAGCGACCGGATTACCCAGGCTACGGGGCCTGCGTGAGGAGAAAGTCCGCGCCGATGACGAGGTCTCCCGGCTGTCCCAGCAGATCTGGGAGCTGCGCGCGGAGGTTGCCCGGATCAAGGACGACCCGGCCGCCGTCGAGCGGGCCGCCCGGGACGAGCTCGGCCTAGTGCGCCGGACCGAGGTCGTCTTTCAGTTCCACGAGTGAGCGCTCGAGACGCGGCAAAGATTGTGCGGCGCGTGCTCGGCCGCTACCATGAGGCACGTTGTCAGCAGAGTTAGCTCGCCGCCTCATTCACAGCGGAGCCGCGCCGGCCGAGGTCGAAGCCGCGCTGTTCCAAGCCGTGCAACGGGGCATCTCCCTGACGCAAGCCGTCAACGAGCTCTACCCAGCGCTGGTCGAGCTGCTGGAACGGGCCTTGGATCGAAGCGATTTTCCCGCGATCCACACGGTTCGCCCGCTCGCTGACGTGGTTCGGGCGCTGCCGGTCGGGATATGTGAACGGCTGCTGGCGCTTCCCGTGCACCGGGACCAGCGTAGCACCCGCATCGACGTGGCCTCGGTCGACGTGCTGGACGGGCACGTCGCCAGCGAGTTCGCCTTCCATTTGGGGGTCCCGATCCGCGTCCTACGCGCCCCATTCAGCGAGCTGCTCGTGGCCCTCGAAGGCCTACATGCCTCCGGGATTTTTCTTCCCGGATTGTCCAAGATCCTCAACCGTTCCGGCTCCAAATCTTCTGAGCCGCCGGCTGCCCCGGACCCAATTCGTCTGCCCAGCGAGCCGCCGCTGTCGTTGGTCAAAAAGTCGATCGCGCCATACTCGTGGAGCCCGGACGCGCCGGCCGTCTCGTTCGTCCTCCCCGCCTCGAGCCAGCCCCCGGCTCTTGCCGAGGATATCGAGGATCTGGCGCACGAACCGGTGCTCAGCCTGCGTCGTCCGAAGCCGTTTTCGGTGGCCGCGCCCGAAGCCGCAGGGCCGCCTTGGTCGCTCGAGTTCGAGGCCGCGGTCTCGGCGCTGGAGGGGGCCGAGTCGCCCGAGCAGGTCGTGAGCAGCTTGTGTGACGGTTTGCGTCCGGTGCGCGCGCTGGTCTTTGCGGTGCGCACCAACACCTTCGACGTGCGCGGCGGGAGCCCGGCGCTGGGCACGCCCGCCGAGCTGCGCGCGATCAGCGTGCCCGCCGGCAACGGCAGCTTACTCGATGCCGCTACGCGCATGGGCTTTTATCTGGGGCCGTTCGCACAGCTCGCCGCGCTCACCTCGCTGGACGGAAGATGGGCGGCACCTGCCGGCAGCGATTGCTACGCGCGTGCGGTCAACGTCTCCGAGCGTCCGAGCCTGATCGTGCTGATGGCCGGCTTCAGCGAGTCGACCGAGGCCACGCGTCGCGCTGACGTGCTCGCTCGCAGCGCGGGCAGTGCGCTCGAGCGCATCGTGCGGCTCCGCAAGCGTGGCTGAACCATGACCGACGGAGCCAAGCCCAGCGCGCGCGAGCTGTATCGCGAGCTAGCGCGGGCCGAGTTGGACGGTCGAGATCCCGATACCCTGAGGCACGAGACGGCCGAGGGCATCGTGCTGCGCACTCTGTACACGAGCGAGGACCTACGGGGCATCGAGCACTTGGACGAAAGCCCCGGCGCCTATCCGTATCGTCGCGGCCCGCGCGCCACGATGTACGCCTCGCGCCCCTGGACGATCCGTCAATATGCCGGCTTTTCCACGGCCGAAGAGAGCAACGCCTTCTACAAACGCAGCCTCGCTGCCGGTCAGCGCGGCCTCAGCGTCGCGTTCGATTTGGCCACGCACCGCGGCTACGACAGTGACCACCCGCGCGTCGCTGGCGACGTCGGCAAGGCAGGGGTCGCCATCGACTCCGTCGAGGACATGAAGCGGCTGTTCGACGGGATCCCGCTCGGCTCGATCAGCGTGTCGATGACCATGAACGGCGCGGTGCTACCGATCCTCGCCGGTTACATCGTGGCCGCCGAGGAGCAAGGCGTGAGCGAGGCCGAGCTCAGCGGCACGATTCAGAACGACATCCTCAAAGAGTTCATGGTGCGGAACACCTTCATCTATCCGCCCGCCCCCTCGATGCGCATCGTGGCCGACATCATCGAGTACACGAGCTTGCACATGCCACGTTACAACTCGATCTCGATCTCCGGCTATCACATGCAAGAAGCCGGAGCGACGCTCGATCTCGAGCTCGGCTTCACGCTCGCCGATGGGCTCGAGTACGTGCGCGCCGCCCTGGCCCGCGGTCTCCCGATCGACCGTTTTGCCCCGCGCTTGTCGTTCTTTTTCGCGACTGGCATGAATTTCTTCATGGAGATCGCCAAGCTGCGCGCGGCGCGCAGGCTGTGGGCAGAGCTCGTGCAGCGCTTGTTCTCGCCGAAAGATCCGCGCTCGCTCGAGCTACGCACGCACACTCAGACCTCGGGCGTGAGCCTCACCGCGCAGGACCCGTTGAACAACGTCGTGCGCACCACGGTCGAGGCGTTGGCAGCCGTGCTCGGCGGTACGCAAAGCTTGCACACCAACGCCTACGACGAAGCCTTGGCGCTGCCGAGCGAGCTATCGGCACGCGTGGCGCGCAACACTCAGCTGATTTTGCAACACGAAGCGGGGCTCACTCAGATCGTCGATCCCTGGGGCGGCTCGTACTTCATGGAAGCACTCACCGAAGAGCTCAGCGAGCGCGCTCGCTCCGTGATCGCCGAGGTCGAGGCGCTCGGAGGCATGGCGCGCGCCATCGAGCAGGGGCTACCCAAGCGGCGCATCGAGGAAGCGGCGACGCGCCGGCAAGCGCGCGTCGATCGCGGGCTGGACGTGATCGTGGGCGTGAACCGCTTCTTGGCGCCCGAGCAGGCCCCGCTGGACGTGCGGGTCGTCGACGGCGCGGCCGTGCTCGCGGCGCAACGCGCGCGTCTAGAGACCCTGAAAAAGAATCGAGACGGAGCGGCCGTGAACCAAGCGCTCGCCGAGCTGCGCACTCTGGCCCAGACGGGCAGTGGCAACCTGCTCGCCGCGGCGATCGCCTGTGTGCGGGCGCGCGCCACGGTCGGTGAAATCAGCGCGACCTTGGCCGAGGTCTATGGCCGACACGAGGGTCGGGGCCATACTGTTCAAGGCGTGTACGGCGGGTTTTACCAAGGCGACTCGGAGTGGGCGGCGCTGCGGGCGCGTGTGGCCGCGCTCCGCGTCAAGCACGGCCGAAATCCGCGCATCCTGATGGCCAAGTTGGGCCAAGACGGCCATGACCGCGGCGCCAAAGTCGTGGCCAGCGCGCTCGCCGATCTCGGCTTCGACGTCGATGTCGGACCGCTCTTTCAAACGCCCGACGAGGTCGCACGCCAAGCGGTGGACAACGACGTGCACTTGGTCGGCATTTCGACCCAAGCAGGCGCGCACACGACCCTGGTGCCCGAGCTGATTCGAGCCTTGGCTGTGCTCGGCGCGGCTGATGTGCGCGTAATCGTGGGCGGGATCATCCCCAATCTGGACGAGCCTGCGTTGCGTGCCGCTGGCGTCTCGCTGATCTTCGGCCCGGCCACGAAGATGCCGGACATGGCCGGCAAAGTTCTGGATTTGCTGGAGTCTGCGTGAGCACGAGCGACGCGCCGGCGGAGCTGGCTCGAGCGCTGGGCACCGGCGATCGTCGCGCCCTGGCGAAGGCCATCACGCTCGTGGAGAGCTCGCGGCAGGCCGATCGCGCACCAGCCCTCGAGCTCTTGTCGCTCTTGCCCGCGCCCGCGGGGCCCACGTTCCGTGTCGGTGTGACCGGGGTGCCCGGCGCCGGTAAGAGCACTTTGATCGACGCGCTCGGCTTACAAGCCACGGCCGCGGGCAAGCGTGTCGCGGTGCTGGCCATCGACCCTTCGAGCCAACAGAGCGGCGGTAGCGTACTGGGCGACAAAACGCGCATGACGCGCCTGAGCGCCGAAGCGTCAGCGTTCGTGCGCCCGAGCCCGACCCTCGGAGTCTTGGGTGGCACCGCGGGCCGCACCCGAGAAGCCATCGCGCTCTGCGAAGCCGCGGGCTATGACTTGATCCTGGTCGAGACGGTGGGTGTCGGCCAGTCGGAGGAGCGCGTCGCCAGCATGGTCGACTGCGTCTTGCTCTTGCTCTTGGCCGGCGCGGGTGACGAGCTCTCCAGCATGAAACGCGGCTTGCTCGAGGCCGCGGATCTGATCGCCTTCAACAAGGCGGACGGGGATCGAGTCAGCGTGGTCGAAAATGAGGCAGCCGCGCTGCGCGCGAGCTTGGGCATCAGTCGCGGCCAGGTGCCGCCGGTGCTCGTCATTAGTGGTCACCACGGCACGGGCGTGGCGACACTTTGGCAGGCGCTCTGCCAGCATCAGCAGACCGCGGAACGAGCGGGTAGCTTCGAGGTACGCCGCGCTGCCCAGCGCAAAGCTTGGTTCGACGCCGCCCTGGACGATGCGTTGAGGGATATTTTCATGCGCCGTCCGGAGCTGCTCGCGGCCCGTGTTGCAGCCGAGCAGAGCGTGGAGAGCGGCGCGTCGACGCCATTAGAGGCGGCAGAACGGCTCGTAGCGGGTCTGATCCCAACGCCACGCGCCTGACCCGGGCTCGAACTTGTTGCGCAAATGCGCCCAGACGAGGCTACCCGGGTGAACGACGGCTCAGTAGGAAGCTGGGGCGGCCTGAACGGAGCGGTTGGCGTGGGCGCGTTCGTTGGCACTGGCGTGGTACTCGCCCAGCCAGTGCTCTAGGCGGTGTTCAGCGGCTTCTTGTGAAAGGCCGCCGCGCTGCGCCAAAAACGCTACGAAATCAGGGGGTGGAAAGTCTTGGTGGTGGGAGAGGTTCATGACGGTTCGAGTTTTTGGGGTGGGGGTTCGCCTTGCGCTGCTCGCCCATACGGACGCTGGTACCACTTGCCTAAGCATTTCGCGTGCCAATCGGTGACCAATTCAGTGGCGGTTTCGGCTCCGCAAATTTGGCGCGCGTCAGTTCGGGCACCGGCCGGGTCAGCATGGCAAAACCGGACACCGTGCCTCGGCTGCCGCGCCACAGGCGCCGCGATTCTTGCTCCTTGTTTCGGCTACTGACACGGCTGTTCGCTGCCTCAGCGAGTCGCCGTCACTGCAGTTGGTTACGCCCGGATGGCGCGTAAGTTACGAACTTTTCGTCTCGGCGGGCTCGGTCGCGTGCAGGTAACGCTGCTCTTCGGCGATATCCATCGCGATCGCGGCGGCGCGGTCGGCAGGGACGCCTGCCGCGCGGCGCGCGAACTCACGCTCGGCCTCGGCATCTTGGCGCAGACTGCTGGCTTCGACGGGCGCATCGCCGGGCAGCTCGACGCGCAGCGTGCTCACCATCATGCGCATGCCGGCCGCGATGGGCAGCGCCAACAACGCGCCGACGACGCCCAACAATTTCCCGCCCACGAGCAGCGCGACCATGATTACGGCGGCAGGTAAACGCAGCACCTTGCCGTACAGCTGAGGCACGATGACCCGACTCTCGAACTCTTGGTAGGCGGCCAAGAGAGCCAGCACCACGATGGCCGTGGTCGTGCTGACCGAGAGTGCGGCCAGGGTGGCCGGTCCACAGGCGAGAAATGCCCCTACGTACGGCAGCACGTCGGCGAGCCCGGCGAAGACGGCGATCGCGATCGCGCTGGGCACGCCCGCCACGCTGAGCACGGCGAACGTGTAGACCGCGGCCATCACCGATGTGATCACCTGTCCGCGCATGTATCCGCCCACGATCACTTCGAGATTCAAGAGCACGCGCGACAAACGAACGTGCTGCGTCCGAGGCATGAGCGAGAACATGCCGCCCCGCAGACGGTCGCGCTCGATCAGTAAATACAGCGCTAGGAACAATGCAACGACGCAATAACCCGCCCCCTCGATGATCATCGGTGAATAAGAGAGGCCGGCCTTGGCGAGCCGCGTGAGCAGCTCCGGCCACTTGGCGTCGGCGACGTAGTGGCTGAACGGTGCCCCAAAGCGCGAAGCGGCGAGGCTTTCGCCGGCTCGCTTCTGAATCTCGGGCGCGTCGTGAACCAAAGTGCCGACCTGCGAGACCAGCTTGGGCACCGTGAGCGCCGTCAGGCCGGCGCCGACCAGGAACAGCCCGAAGTAGATCAAGCCGATGGCGTACAGGCGTTTGACCCGGTGGCGTGTCAACCACTCGACGAGCGGGTTCAACGCGCCGACGATCATCAGCGAGACCACGACGACCAAGGCAATCGGCCAAAGCTGGATCGCGAGCCACACGCTTCCGAGCGAGGCGACCGCGATCAACGCCGTGCGTAAGGTGAGCTCGACTTTGAGGGTCGAAGCACGGCGCGCTCTTCGCATCGGCAGAGGGGTTGGCATTGAGCTCCAATCAGTGGCGGGTGGGTGTGCTCCCAAGAAGCTCGCGGCCCCCCACGGCGTGGCATTCCGTCACGCTGGCGAGCTCGAATCTCGTGGTCTGGCGCTACTCAAGCAAGCGCCGCGCCGTTCCTGACTCAGGGTGCCGCAGCAGCAAGTGCGGCGAATGCCGCGATCACCGAAGCCGGAGCCTGGACGAGCTCGAGCAGCACCCCTTCGCCCGAGCGCGGTGCGTCGGCGCTCGGCTTCGGGTGCACGAAGCAAACGTCGTGACCCGCGGCCCCTGGCCGAATTCCACCGGGTGCGAAGCGCACTCCCTGGGCGCTGAGCCAGGTGTACGCAGCAACTAGGTCATCGACCCATAGCCCGAAGTGATTCAGCATCGGCTCGTGCGGCCTGGGCTTCTTGCTGGCGTCGAAAGGCTCCATCAGATCGAGCTCGACCGTCGCGGAGCCGGCGCCGACGGTCAAGATGTGCTCGCGCACGTTCTCGCGTTCGCTCTCGAACTCCCCTGTCACTTGCAGGCCCAGAAGGCCGGACCAGAAGTCGAGCAAGGGTTGCTTGTCGAGCGATCCGATCGCTATCTGTTGCACGCCGAGGATGCGGAACGGTCGCGGGCTACTCTTCATCGGCGTGGCAGCGGCTCAGGGGAAGCGTGCTTGCACGCCCAGCTGCAGCTCGAGCTCGGTGTGAATGGCGCGCAGAATGCCAGTCGTGAGCCCCGCGTCGACGAACACGCCCGCGTAGCGCGAGAAATCGAACTGCGGTCCGGCTCCCAAATGAATCAGCAGGTCCTTTTTGTACACGGCCTTCGGGTTGTACGCGGCGGCGTCGCTCGTGCCGCCTTCGAGCTCCCAGGCCAGCGCGGGATCGATGAAGATCTTGAACGCCGAATCACTCATCGTATAAACGCGCGCGCCGAGGCCCAGGATTTTCACGGGCGAAGTGTGAGTTTGCGTTTCACCCCCGAGCCCCAAGCGCAGGAACGCGTAGGGTTCGACGAAGTCCAGCAGCGCGTAGCTTGCCGCGAGCTCGAAGGCGAGCGGAGCCGCGTGACCACAGACCTTCTGCGGATCTTTGCCGGCTTCGGGCGGCGCGCACAGCGGCGACTGATCATAACGGAAGATCATGTTGTAGCCGCCGACCAGCCCCGCGCGCAGCCCAAACTGACCGCCGTGCCCGAAGCTGTCCTTCGCGGCTGACTTCTCTGGAGTCGCGTTGTCGGCGGCGGGCGCGGGCTTCGAGCTGGCTCCAGTGTCGCTTGCAGCGTCGTCGTCGGCCGCTTGGGCAACGTTCGACAATGACCAACACACGCCGAATAACGCTGATAAGAGAAGAGCTTTCAAGGCCGCGACGATAAACGATCTCGCCCCGGCCCGCCATCGACCCGCTGCCCGCGTTGGTGGCGAGCTACCGCTTGGCGCTACGCGTCGTACCCGTGCTTGTCCACTCGCGCTCGGAGCCCAGCGCGACCCAGCGCAGGGTCACCGGGCCCGCGCTGGTGGTCGCCGAGACTTGGCTCTCGCCATTCCAACCGCTGACGGAAGGCAGGGCCAACGACGCCTCGCCGCGGAGCTTCTGGATCTCCGCGACATCACTCACCAAAGCCAAGATGCCCAAGCCCGCCAACATGGGCACGATGCCGCTCGGGATATAGGGCGCGATGATCGCACGCACGGTGTCGTTCAGCTCCGGGGCGCGCCGCGCGAACCAGCGCACGTCGTCCAGGGTCTCGAGCACGAGCGCGCTGGGCAACGCGGGCTTTCCGCGCACCGACACGACCGGAAGCGTTTGCGCTTCGGCGAACGGATAAGCTTTGGGCGCTTCTGTGTTGCCTTGCTTGCTGTTCTCGGCTTCCTTCGACTTACTCTTGGCCTTGCGCACGATGAGCACGTCATCGGTGGGCAGCGTGCGCGGCACGGTGACACGCACCGGGCGCTTGAACGAGCGCGGATCACCCACGGTGCCCGTCGCGACCGAGAACGCCAGCGTCTCGGCCGAGGCGACGACGAAGCGTTGCGCACTCACCGGGTGACTCGGCTCCGGATCGAACGTGCGCAGTGACACGCCGCCATCGTTCGGCGGCGGATAAAGCTCCCCGGTGACGAGCCGAGGATCGGGCTCGAGCAGCCGCGCGCCCGTGGCGACGAGATCGACTAGAGCGCCGGACTGCGCCAGCACCTCCAACGCTTGGCGCGATGGGGGAGCGACGAGCAGGTCGAGCTTGGGGGGAACGCGCTTGCTCTTGAGCAGCGCCGCGGCCGCCAGCAAGTCACGCAGCGAGGCACCCGAGTCACCGCCGAGGATGACTTGGCTCACCGGCTTGCCCGCGATCTCGCGCACCGGCTTCACCACTCCGTCTTCGTCCAAGACGAGCGGATCCACCGCCGACAGGTCGACGCTGATCACGTCATCACAGGGCGCCCCGGGATCGGGCAGGAGCCCGCGGTGCGCCTTGGAGCGCCGCTGATCCCGCAGATAAACCTCGGTCTTCTCGTCGCTCACGAAAACCGCGGCGGAAGCACCGAGCTGCGGCGCGAGCGCCGCCAGCACGGCGCGGTCGGACACCGAGAGCAGGCGAGCGCTTGGCCCTGCGAACTCGATCACGACGGGCGCGTTGTACTCGGTATCCACGCGGCGGATGGCGTCGCCGAGGCCGCGCCGCATGAGCTCGAGCCCCACGTCGCGAACGCAAACGAAAGGCCGCACGCGGCCCGAGAGCAGCACCTGCACGCTGCGCGGCGGGCGCACGAGAATGCTGCCCGTGACCAACGCCTCAGCCAACTGCGAAGGAGGCACGACCAGCGTCAGCATGCCTGCGCCACCGACCGAGGCCAGCCGCGGCTCGTCCGTCAGCGCCAAGCGCGCGGGACTACCAAAGCGCTCTAGATGAACGGCGGCAGGAAAACCGATGCCCGGGCGCGCGATCAACATCCCTAGGTTGAGCGCATCACGCGCGCCGCGCAGGCTCAGGCCCGGCGAAGTGTCGGACAGCGCGGTGACACAGCGCGTGTCGTAGGCGATGCCCACTTCCACGGCGCACTTCTTCGCACCCACCAGCGCTGGCTCGGCAAGTGTTCGATCGGGTTCCCTCGCTAGGACAACTTGGTCGACCTTCACCCGAACGAGATCACCGTTCAGGTTCGGATCATCCGCGCGCCCGGCGAGGATTTTCTGGGTCATGGTGCGGGGCGGATCCCCCGCTCGCGCACGCATCGGAGTGCCCGGAAAGTAGCCGCTCGCCCCAAGCAGGGTCAAGGACGGCGACACACGGCGCCCCGCCTGGACGGCGATCACCCAGCTTTATCGCGGCCGCAAGTCGGGCCGGACATACCGGCCAACGGAGAGCTGAATGAAAATCGCCGCCCGGAATGGCCGGCCACCTGGCCAATGTGAATTGTTTCAGCTTTTCCGCCCCTCCGGCGAGGTAGGGCGTTTTGAAAATTCACTTGGGACGAGGATTCGGGCTAACCTGGCCTCCATGTTCAAAGAGGCATTGCAGAGCGTCGTCGACGGTACGGACGGCGGCATCGCGGGATTGCTGATGGACTTCGAGGGCATCCCGCTCGAGAGCTATGCCAAGGACGACGCGGTCGTCGACATCGAAACCGTCGGCGCCGAAGTGAGCGTGGTCGTGAAGGGCATCCAGCGTGCGACGGAGATGCTCGATGCGGGCGCGACGCGCGAGGTCTCGTTCAAGAGCGACAAGATGATCACGCTGATCCGCGTGATCAACGAAGGTTACTTCGTGGCGCTCACGCTCAAGCCGGACGCGAACTTGGGCAAGGGGCGCTACTTGCTGCGGCTCCTGGCGCCCAAGCTCGCGGAAGAGCTCGCGGCCTGAGGTGGCGGAAGCAAAGCGAAAACCGCGCGGCGGCACGCTGTCCGTCGTGCCGGACGCGCCGAAGGCGCGAGTGCGTGGCGCGCTACGCGTGCTGGTCCTGAGTGGCCCCAACTTGGATCGGCTCGGCAAACGCGAGCCGGAGATCTACGGAGCCGCGACCCTGGCCGAGATCCACGAGCGCATCGCGGGAGTGGCAGCGCTCCGCAAGGCCGTCGTCGATTGTCGACAGAGTAACCACGAGGGCGCGCTGATCGACTGGATCGGCACCGCTGCCGACGACGGCTTTTCGGGCATCCTACTCAATCCGGGCGCGCTCACCCACTATTCGTACGCGCTGTACGACGCGCTCAAGGGCTCACCCCTACCGACCATCGAAGTACATCTTTCGAACCCGGACGCGCGCGAGGCGTTTCGCAAGACGTCCCTGGTCGCCCCTGCCTGCGTCGGCCGCGTCGCAGGCTTTGGTGGCGCGTCCTACACCCTCGCGCTGAGCGGTTTGCTCGACCGCTTGCAAGGTTCCTAGCCGAAGCGCCCTTCCGGGCGATGTCGCAACGCGTCGAAGGCGCGCACAACGTTTCGCGGTACGAGCATTGCGACCGTGAACCTTACGAGCGAGTTGTCACGCGCGAATCGTGTGAGCTAACTTCCCGCTCCCCTCGAGCGCCCAGGCCCCCCTGGAGCGCACGGCCGTCCGCCAGCGAGCGCGCGGCCCCATCGGCACAGGAAATTCACACCATGCAGCTTCCGCTAGATCACCTCAAGAGCCTGCTCGAAACGCTCGAAGAGGGCGGCGTATCCGAGTTCGAATACGAAGACGACAAGGTCCGCGTGAAGGTCGCGTTCCCGCGCGGCCAGGCCGCGGTCGTGAGCAGCGTCGTCGCTCAAGCGCCGCTAGCTTCGGTTGCGGGCGCAGCGCCAGCGGCGCCTGCCGTCGCTGCCGCCGATCCGAACGTGGTGTTCGTGACGTCGCCGTTCGTCGGTACTTTCTACAAGGCACCCTCGCCCGATGCCGAGCCGTTCGTGGCCATCAACGGTCCAGTGAAGAAGGGCCAGACCCTTTGCATCATCGAGGCCATGAAGCTGATGAACGAGATCGAGGCTGAGTTTGCCGGTACGGTGCTCGAGGTGCTCGTCGACAGTGGCAAGAGCGTCGAGTTCGGCCAAAAGCTGTTCAAGATCAAGAAGAGCTGAGAGCGCCTCGCAAAGATGTTTCGCAAAGTACTAATCGCCAATCGCGGTGAGATTGCCATCCGCGTCATTCGCGCTTGTCGTGAGCTCGGCATCGCGACCGTCGCCGTTCACTCCGAGGCCGACAACAACGCGCTGCACGTGCGCTTCGCCGACGAAGCGGTATGCATCGGTCCGGCTTCGAGCACGCACAGTTACTTGAACATCCCGGCCATCATCAGCGCCGCGGAGATCACAGCCGCCGATGCGATTCATCCGGGCTACGGTTTCCTCTCCGAGAGCGTGAAGTTCGCCCAGGTGGTCGAGAAGTGTGGCCTGAATTTCATCGGTCCGACGTCGGAAGCGATGTCCACGTGGGGCGACAAGCTGCGCGCCCGCGAGGCCGCGATGAAGTTCGGTTTGCCGCTCCTGCCCGGGAGCGTGGCCCTGGCCAACGCGGAGCACGCCGAGTCCGAGGCCACGCGCGTCGGCTTTCCGGTGATGATCAAAGCGCGCGGCGGCGGCGGCGGTCGCGGCATGCGCATCGTGCGTAACCTCGGTGAGGTACGGCGGGCATTCGAATCGGCCACCGCCGAAGCCACGAACGCCTTCAAGAACCCCGAGCTGTACCTGGAGCGCTTCGTCGAGCGCCCGCGGCACATCGAGTTCCAAGCCTTGGCCGACAAGCACGGTCAGGTGTGGACGCTGGGCGAGCGTGAATGCTCGCTGCAGCGCAAGAACCAGAAGCTGGTCGAGGAATCACCCAGCCCGGCCATGACCGACGAGGTGCGCGCTCGGATGGGTGAGGTAATTCGGCGCGCGATCCTCGAGACCGGCTACACGTCGCTCGGCACGCTCGAGTTCTTGATGGACGAAGATGGCTCGCTGTACTTCATGGAAATGAATACGCGCGTGCAGGTCGAGCACCCCGTGACCGAGATGGTGACCGGGGTCGATTTGGTCGTGGAGCAAATCCGCGCTGCCGCCGGCGAGAAGCTCACTTTGCCGGATACGAGCGCCTGGAAGGCGCGCGGCCACGCCATCGAGTGTCGCATCATGGCGGAGGATTCGCGCACATTCGCACCCTGGCCCGGCAAGATCCTCGAGTACCACCCGCCGGGTGGCGCCGGCGTGCGAGTCGACTCCGGCGTGTTCGGCGGCTGGACGGTGCCACCACACTATGATTCGCTCCTATCGAAGGTGATCGTGCACGCCCCCACGCGCGAGCAGGCGCTGCAACGCATGCAAGGCGCGCTGCGCGAATACATCATCAGCGGGATTCGCACCAACATCGACCTGCACAAGCAACTACTGGCCCTGCCGGAGGTGCTGGAAGGTCGGATGACGACGCGCACGGTCGAGAACTTCATGGCCCAATGGGCCAAAGCGAACTAGGGCCGTTCTTGCTCTCGGGCCCGGAAGCGTAAACGCAAACGTGCCCCGATTTTCGGGCTTCTCCTCAGAGCGCCAAGCCGAGCATCAAACGCGTCTGCAGGTACTCGTTTTGGCTCAAATCCAGATCGTGGCCTTCTGTCGCGCCCTTGAACGCTACTAGCTGCGGCTGAACCGCCAAGGTCAGCCAGTAGCGCGTGCTCACGAACGACACGGTCGGCCCGAGATAAAGGACCGAGCGGTCGAAGTTGGCGGAGAAGCCATTTTCGTTCCGGACCTCCAAGCTTGCGACGAAGCTCGGCGTCACGTAGTAGCCCGCGCCCAGCGTTGCGTCGAACGAGCCGAGCGTGCTCGAGCGCAGCTCCCACAGCTCGACCGAGCCGCCGCTCAAGTTGGCATCGAGCACGAACGAGCCGAGCTGCTTGTCCAAGATCAGGCGCCCCTCGAAGCTCGCTTGCAGCGGCCCCGTGCTGCCCTCCACGAACAGCGCGCTGCCCAGCGCGTCTGCGATCGAATCACTCAGCTTGTACTTGAGTTGCACGGAGAGCGAGTCGAGCTCCGTGTCACTGAGCCGAGATTTTACGGACGCACCCGGCAGCCGGAGATCCTCGGTGACGCTCGAGGCATTCCAGAACAGCGCCCCTTGTAGATTCTTGACCAGGCCGAGCTCGAAGCCGAGCCGCGCGTCGATGCGGTTGTAATAGTCCGCGCGTCCGAGCCGCACGGTCGACCACGGTTGAAGCTCGGCTTGCCCGGCTCTGAGCGTCGAGGACTCGTAGCTGTAGCCGAAGTGGCGCTCGGCGGCGGCCGCATCGTGCGCGTGAGCGAGGGCCGTCAGGGCCGCGAGCATGGAAGCGACGAGGGGCGATGATTTCATGGTTTTGCTTCGCGGACCCGCGCTCCGGCGGGTTTTCGACCGACGTGCTCGGCGTCGAAAGCCGAGGGGCACTCCGCGCTGACGGGGCACGCTGAGCACGCGGGCTTGCGGGCCGCGCAAATCCGGCGACCGTGAAAGATCAGTGTGTGCGACAGCATGTCCCAATCGCTCCGCGGAAAGAGCGCCATCAAGTCCTGTTCGATGGCGATCGGTTCGTCGTGCTTGGTCCAGCCGAGGCGTTGGCTGATGCGCTGCACGTGCGTGTCGACCACCACGCCCTCCGGCGTACCGAAAGCCACGCCCAGCACGACGTTGGCCGTTTTGCGCCCCACGCCCGGGAGCTTGACCAACTGAGCGAGCGTGCGCGGCACTTCGCCGCCGTGTTCCTCGATCAGGCGCTTCGAGAGGCCGATCACGTTCTTGGTCTTCTGCCGGAACATGCCGATCTTGCTCAGCACCAGCTCGACCTGTGCCGGGTCGGCGTTGGCCAACGCTTGGGGGCTCGGCCAGCGCTCGAATAGCTCGGGCGTGATCTTGTTGACCATCACGTCCGTGCTTTGAGCCGACAGCACCGTGGCCAAGATGAGCTGAAATGGGCTCTGGTGATCGAGCTCGCAATGCGCGTCGCTGTGGCGTTCACGCAGCTTCGCGTACGTGAGCTTGACCAGCGCCGGATCTCGGCTGCCGCGCTTCTTTGGCGGCTTGAGCTTGAGCTTGTGCTTGGGGACGGCCCCGGCCGCGCCTTTCGACGCTGCGGGAGCTGCTTTGCGCGCCGCTTTTTTGGCGGCTTTCTTAGGCGTCTTGCGAGCCGCCATCGCCATCCGAGCCTTCGGGTGTGCTCTCGGCGGACGTCGCGGGCGGATTCTCCTCGGCCTCGGCCGCGGACGTGCCGTCTTCGCTGCCTTCTTCGGCTTGCCCCTCTTGGCCTTCGAGCGCAGCGTCGTTCGTGCCCTCGTTGATGGGCTCGATGGCCACGATGCGCTCGTCATCCTCGATGCGCATCAGCTTCACACCTTGTGCGTTGCGGCCCGTCTCACGGATGCCTTCGATCGGGGTGCGAATGGTCTGCCCGCGGTCGGTGATGATCATCACCTCGTCCTCGGGCTTGACCATGGCGATGCCGACCACCGGCCCGTTGCGATCGCTGGCATCGATCAGGATTATGCCCTTGCCGCCGCGGTTCTGGACCTTGAACTCGTCGATCGGCGTGCGTTTGCCGTAGCCGCGCTCGCATACCGTGAGCACGAACGTGCGCTCGGCTTCGGTGCGCGCGAGGCCGACGACCTCGTCACCCTCCTCTAGCTCGATCGCTTTTACACCGGCCGTGTTGCGACCCGTGGCGCGCACCTGATCTTCGTCGAAGCGAATGCTTTGGCCGTGCTTGGTGGCCACGAAAAACTCGCCGCTGCCGTCGGTGACGATCGCCGTGAGCAATTGGTCGTCATCCGCGATTTTCACGCCGATGATGCCCTTGTCGCGGAAGTTCTCGTACTCCAAGAGCTCGGTCTTCTTGATCTGACCGCCGCGCGTGATCGTGGTCACGAACTTGCCGGCCTCCACCGCCATCACCGGCGTGATCGCGGTGATCTTCTCTTCGGCCTCGAGCTCGATGAAGTTGATGATCGCGCGGCCCTTGGCGTTGCGCGCTGCCTGCGGCACTTCGTACACCTTCTTCACGAACAACTTGCCGCGGTTGGTGAAGAAGAACACGAAGCTGTGCGTGGAGGCGATGAACAGCTGCGTCAGGAAATCGTCGTCGCGCGCCTCCATGCCCTTGTTCCCTTTGCCGCCGCGCTTCTGCGCTTGGTACATGGAAACCGGGGTGCGCTTGATGTAGCCGGAGTGCGAAATCGTGACGACCATGTCCTCTTCTTGGATCAGGTCTTCGATTTGGATCTCGGCTTCGTTGTCGATGATCTCGGTGCGGCGCTTCTCGCCGTGCTTGAGCTTGACCTCTTCCAGCTCCTTCACGATCACCTGCATCAGCAAGTGCTCTTCGGCGAGGATGGCGCGAAGCCCCGTGATCGTGTCGGATAGCTCGCCATACTCGGCGGCCAATTTGTCTTGCTCGAGCCCGGTGAGGCGCGCCAAGCGCATGTCCAAGATGGCTTTGGCTTGCCGTTCACTGAGCCGATAGTCGGTGATCTTGGCGGCCGCTTCGATCTCCGCCTCGGGCCGCCCGGCGCGGCGCACGAAGGCCTCCAAGCCCTTGAGCGGCAAAGCCATCAAGCGCGTTTGCGCTTCGTCCGGGTCGGGTGATTCGCGGATGGTCTTGATCACCAGATCGACCTCCGTGACGGCCATGCCGAGGCCTTCGACGATCTCGCGTTGGCCTTCGGCCCTGGTGAGCTCGAAGCGGGTGCGGCGGCTGATCACCTCACGCCGATGCTCGATGAAGCGCTCGAGCGTCTGCTTCAGATCGAGCACTTCCGGGCGTTGGTCGACGATCGAAAGATTGATGATGCCGAAAGACGACTGCATGTCCGTCAGCCGGAACAGCTGGTTCAACACCACCTGCGGGAACACGTCCTTCTTCAGCTCGAGCACGAGGCGCATGCCGTCCCGATCGCTCTCGTCGCGGGCTTCCTTGATGCCCTCGATGCGCTTGTCGCGCATCAGCTCGCCGATCTTCGAGTGCAGGCGGGCCTTGTTCACTTGATACGGCAGCTCGGTCACCACTAGCTGCTCGCGGTCATTGGAGCCCATGACCTTCTCGACCTCGGTCCGGGCGCGCATGATGATCGAGCCGCGGCCCGTCTTGTACGCTTGGTAAATGCCCGAGCGCCCATAGATCATGCCTGCTGTCGGAAAATCCGGACCCTTCACGTCCAGCATCAGATCTTCGATCCCGCATGACGGATTGCCGATTAGCCGAATGGTCGCGTCGATCACCTCCACCAAATTGTGGGGCGGAATGTTGGTCGCCATGCCGACGGTAATGCCGCCCGAGCCATTCACGAGCAGGTTCGGAAACCGCGAGGGCAGTACGGTCGGCTCTTCGCCGGACTCGTCGAAGCTGGGCGAGAAGTCGACGGTCTCTTTCTCGATGTCGGCCAAGAGCTCCATCGATATGCGCGCCAAGCGACACTCGGTGTAGCGGTAAGCTGCGGCTGGATCGCCATCGACGGAGCCGAAGTTGCCCTGACCGTCGATCAGCATGTGCCGCATCGAGAAGTCTTGAGCCATGCGCACGAGCGCGTCGTACACGCTGGCGTCGCCGTGTGGGTGATAGTTGCCCAGCACCTGACCGACGACCTTCGCGCATTTGCTGTACGAACCGCCGGGCGTCAGGTTCAAATCACGCATCGCGAACAGGATGCGACGGTGCACGGGCTTCAAGCCGTCTCGCACATCGGGGATGGCTCGCCCGATGATCACGCTCATCGCGTAATCCAGGTACGAGGTCCGCATCTCGTCCTGAATGCCGATCGGATGTTCCTGTGGATTGTTCGGAGGTTCGTTTTCCAAGTTCCCCCTGAAGTAGCCCGGGATCCCCTCGGTTACAAGCGTTCAGGCCCCCCTGAGAAACGCCATAAATCCACTAACATTTCAGTCACTTAGCGCGCCAAATTCCCGGCCGTGCGCGACCCTCGGCGAACCTGCGAATCGAGCCCATGAGCGGAGTAAAGCGACGCTGCCGACGACCTCGCGTGCGCGCGTAGCGCAGCACGCCTCGCGCCGGTGCGCGCGGAAGGCAGCTCAGCCGCATGCCCGGAAATACGTCGAGCTGAAAGTCTTGGCACGATCAGATCAAGATCTGCGATTGAGACCAGCAGCGTGAGAGCCGGCGAACCCGGGCGGACTACTGTTTCAACCGTCGAGTGGATCGCGAGACCCACCCGTCGCTCACACGCAGAGAGCTTTGTGCCGACCTCTACGCGCCAAGCCCGCTAACCCAACCCTCAGAAGAAATTCCCGATCGTGAACTCGAAGACGTTCTTCTCTTCGTACGGGAGCGGACGGAACGGGAAGCCCCATTCGAAGCGCAGCGGGCCGAGGGGAGAGAACCAGCGGATGCCGAAGCCGTACGACGTGCGCAGGCTGGCGAGGCTCGAGAAGCCGTTGAAGCACGGGCTCACGACTTGGTACTGGATCGATTGCCCGCCGGCTTTGCAGTAGTTGCTCTCCAAGTTCCAGGTGTTGCCGGCGTCGGTGAACAGCACGCCGCGTACGCCGACCGATTCCACGATCGGAAACTCGAGCTCCAAGTTCTGGAAGTACTCGAGATTGCCGCCGATGTTGGCGCCGTTGGCGATGGGCGAGCTGTTCGGATCGGTCGACTGCGTGAGGCCCACGCGCGGCCCGATGGTACGGAAGCGGAAGCCGCGCACGTCCAAGATGCCGCCCAGGAAGAAGCGCGCGAAGATCGGCACACCCTCGTTGGAGGGGCTCGTGACGTGACCCGCTTCGGTGTTCAGCTTGAGCACGAAGCCGGCGCCGATCGGGTAGTAGAACCGGCCGATGACGCGGTGTTTCAAGAAGCGATTCTCGGATCCGAGCGCCGCTGCCGCGAGCTCGGTCGAGGCGTACAGATACACGCCGCTCGTTGGGAACAGGCGATTGTCGCGCGTGTCGAGCGTCAGCGCGGGGCGGATGCTGGACGTGAAGCCGTCGTTGAACAGATTGGCGAGCGGTAAGCGCGTAAAGACGCTGACGGCGCTGCTCGTACCCAGTAGGGTCGAGCTTGTCCCAGTCGAAACACGATCGAGCTCCGCCGTGTACGTGATGCTGGCGTTGAGCTCGGGCTCGATCAGCGGGTAGCCGAAGGTGAGGCCACCACCGCGGCTGGACTGCGAGAAGTCGTTGTACACACGCAGCTGGTCGTACAAATCGACACTGGTGTTGAACAGGCTGTCCAAGAAGTACGGCTCGAACAGGCGAACGCTCACGAGCTGACGCAGGCTGCTGACCTGAGCCTGGAGCGACAAGCTTTGCCCGTTGCCGAACAAATTGGCCTGCTGAACCTGGGCCGTGGCGATGAAGTTCTCGATGCTGGAGAAGCCGGCGCCCACCTGGAACGTGCCGGTCGGCTTCTCGCTGACCTCGATGTACACGTTCATCCGGTCCGGGGCAGAGCCCGTCTCTGTCGAGACATCGACGCGCTCGAAGTAGCCGAGCGCGGTCGCGCGCCGCTTGGAGCGCTCGAGCTTGGTTTCGCTGAACAGGCCGCCTTCCGCGACCTCCAGCTCGCGTCGGATCACCTTGTCGCGGGTCTTGGAATTGCCGCGGATCTCGATGCGCTCGAAGTACACTAGCGGCCCGCGCTCGACCGGTACGGTGACGTCGACCTCGTGAGTCTCGGCGTCGAGCTGGGTTTGCGGATTGGCTTCGACGTTCGCGTAGCCGTGATCGCGGTACAGCGTGCGGATGCTCTGCAGATCCTCGAGCAACGCGGCGCGGTTGAAATAATCGCCCGGTTCCGAGCGCACCATCATGCGCAAGTTACGGCGGCCATCGATGGGCTCGACCTCGGTCCCGTTCGGACCTTTCTCGTACACGCGCAGCTGGCGAATTCGGTAGCGCGGCCCCTCGTCGATGGTGATCGACACCTCGATACCGTTGCGGTCGGGCGTCAGCATGATGCGCGGCGTGCTGATCGACACCGAGAGGAAGCCGCGGTCGTAATACATCGCGCTCAGCACGGCGATGTCGCGCTCGAAGGCATCTTGGCGGAACGGGCCGCCCGAACCGAAGGCGAAGAACCCGGCGTTGCCGGTGAGCATCAGCGAGCGCAGCTCTTCGCTGTCGATGTGCTCGTTGCCGATGAAGGTGATGCGGCGAACGCTGACTTGGCCGTGCTCCTTGATCTTGAACTTGATTTCGACCTCGTTGTTCTTCTGAGGCACGACCTCGTTCTGAACCTCGGCCAGAAAGTAGCCCTTTTCCGCGTACATATCGCGGATCTTTTGGACCGTGCGGCGCACGGCGGGCAGGCTCAAGATGGTGTTGGGCTTGATCTCGATGCCCTCGTTCAGGTCGTCTTTCGAGATCTCGTCGTTGCCCTCGAAGGTGATGGTCGCAATGCTCGGGCGCTCACGCACCACGAAGCGCAGCTCCACGCCCTCGTCGTGGCGATCGAGATCGACCTCGATATCGTCGAAGAAGCCGGAGTTCCAGAGCTCGCGCACGTCTTGGGTCAGCGTCTCGGGCTTGAACGGCTGACCCGTGCGCTCGCGGATGTAGGTCAGAACGTCTTCCGGCGTGACGCGGCGATTCCCGGTGACCTCGATGCGTTGCAGCGGCAGGCCGCGCGCTAGCTCGGCCTCGCCAGGCGGCAGCGCGGCACTGGCGGGGGGCTCACTGGGCAGCTCACCGGTCTCGGCCGGTTTTGCGTTCGGGTCCGAGTCGGCATCGCTGCTCGCCGCGGCCGGCGGTGCAGCGGGGCTCGGGGCAGGCGCAGCTGCAGCGGGCCCTGGCCTGCCTTGCGCGAATACGCGAGGGGTGAAGAGCACGGAGAGCGCGAGAACGAGGAGGCAGCGCATCCAGGCTGGGCAGCGAGCGGCAAAGAGTCCTTGCATTTGACCGGTCGAATCGTGCCTTCAGGTGCGTGCCAACGTCTGTGCCGGAGCTTCGGGAGCGCCCCGCGTAGCGCGGACAGAGGCTTGTCTCAAGCCGGGCCGGAAAAAGCCAGGCAAAACCGTACAAAACAGCCGCGCGGAGCGAAAATACCGCCGCGCCGAGCGTCGTGAGTGGTCACAATCCGCCTGCTGGCCGGATTGCTGCTCGGGTCGCGCTCGCCGCCGCTCATACGTCGAGCTCACCGACCTCGTCCGCGCGATTCATGATGAAGTGAAAACGCGCCGACGCATCCTTGCCCATGAGCTCGCTGACGATGCGATCGGTCTCGAGCGCATCGGCGATGTTCACGCGCAGCATGCGGCGCGTCCGTGGATTGAGCGTGGTCTCCCACAGCGTTTTGGCCATCATCTCCCCCAGACCCTTGAAGCGGGTGATGTCGGCCTTGGCGTTGCCCTTTTGCTTCTCTTTGAGCAAGCGATCGCGGTCGGCGTCGTCGGCGGCCCAGTATGTCTCTTTGCCGATGTCGATGCGGTACAGCGGGGGGAGCGCGATGAACACGCGCTGCTGGCGGATCAGCTCGGGCAGGTGACGGTACAGGAACGTGAGCAACAAGGTGGTGATGTGGTGGCCGTCCGAATCGGCATCGGCGAGCAGCACGATGCGCTGATAGCGCAGCTTGCTGATCTCGAAATTCGGGCCGATCCCGCAGCCGAGCGCGGTCACCAAATCAGCGAGCTCCTTGTTCTCGACGACTTTGCCGACCGACATGCCTTCCGTGTTCAGCACCTTGCCGCGCAACGGAAGAATCGCCTGCGTGTTGCGGTCGCGGCCCTGCTTGGCCGAGCCGCCTGCGGAGTCACCCTCGACGATGAACAGCTCGGTGTTCATGCGGTCGTGCGTCAGACAGTCTGCGAGCTTGCCAGGCAAGGTGAGCCGCCCGTTGGTGGCGCTCTTGCGCGACACCGACGCCGAGGCGGCGCGGGACGCCTCGCGGGCACGCGCCGACAAGATGATACGCGCCACGATCTGCTCGGCGACGGTGCGGTTCGAGTTCAACCATTGCTCGAGCACCGGGCGCACCATGCCGTCGACTAGCGACTGCACTTCCGGGTTGTTGAGGCGGTCCTTGGTTTGTCCCTGAAACTGCGGCTCGGCGACGAACACGCTGAGCACCGCCGCCCATCCCTCACGGATGTCTTCCGCGGTCAGGGTCAAGCCGCGTGGCGTCAGGTTGTGTGTCTCGATGTAATTGCGGATCGCCTTGGCGACGCCGGCGCGCAGCCCGTTCTCGTGCGTGCCGCCAGAGCCGGTGGGGATGCCGTTGACATAGCTCTTGACGACTTCTTCCGTCGATTCGGTCCACTGAAAGACGACCTCTAGCCGGAGATCATCGCCATCCTTGTTGAGCACGAAGGGGGCTTCGTGAGCCGCCTTGGCGTGGGCTTGAGCGAGGATCTTCTTCAAGTAGTCGAGGATGCCGTCCTGATGAAAGAAGGTGTCCTTCTTGCCGCTGCTTTCGTCGGTGAAGTTCACCTTCACGCCGCGATGCAGGTAGCTCGCGATCTCCAGACGATCACGGATGGTGTCGGCGTTGAAGTCGATCTTGGGGAAAATCGTGGGATCGGGGTGGAAGAACACGGTGGTGCCCGTGCCCTTGGCGGCGCCCAGCTTCTTCAGCTTCTGGGTCACGACGCCGCGACTGAACTCCATCTGCCACTCGGCGCCGTCACGCTTCACCGTGACCAGCACTTTGGACGACAGCGCGTTGACGACGGACGCGCCGACGCCGTGCAAGCCGCCCGAGGTCTTGTAGTTGTCGCCTTCGAACTTACCGCCAGCGTGCAGCGTCGAGTACACGATCTCGAGCGCCGACTTCTTGTGCGTCGGATGGATGTCGACCGGGATGCCGCGGCCGTTGTCGCTGACGCTGACCGACTGCCCGTCCTTGTGGAGCGTTACGTTGATCTCGGTGGCGTGGCCGTTCATGGCCTCGTCCACCGAGTTGTCGACGATTTCCCACACCAGGTGGTGGAGCCCCGCCGAGCCCACCCCGCCGATGTACATACCCGGGCGCTTGCGTACCGGGTCGAGCCCCTCGAGGACCGTGATGTTTTTAGCCGTGTATGTGGTGCTGGTCGCCATGGGGCTCAGTTCGAGAGGGGTTGCGGTGCGCTGGGCGTCTCGATCACGACCTTCACGAATTTGCCGCGCTTGATCACTTCACGGCCTTTCCCGCCGCGTGCGGAGAGCTCGTAGTCCTTGCGGCCGATGCGCTTTTCACCGCCGAGCGATGTTTCGAGGAGCAGCGTGTCCTCGTCCTTGACCGCCTTCATCGCGACCAGCGCGTCGTTGTCGTCCAGCTTCACCAGCAGCACACCCTTGCCGGGACCGGACAGGTAGTTCACCTCGTCGACCGTGCACAACAGCGCGCGTCCCTCGCGAGTCGCGGCGATCACCACTTCTTTACCGCGCACCAGCGACACGCCCACGACTTGCACGCCCTCGGCTGGACGACCGTAGCGCCGACCCGTGCGCGTGCTCGGTTCGATGAACGGCGCGATGCCGATGGCGAATGCGTAGCCGTCGCTGGTCGCGGCGAGCGCGTAGGTCTTCGGGCGCTTGCCTTCGCGCTCGGCGGTCTCCCCAACCACGCGCGGATCGAGGGAGTAGCAGGCGATGATCTTTTCGCCGTCTTTGAGCTTGAACAGCTTCTGGATCGGTTCACCGTAGCCGGTGGTCGCCGGCACGTCGATCATGCGGCAGCTGTAAACGGTGCCGAAATTGGAGAAGAACGCCAGGCTCTCGCGGGTCGAGCCAGCCACGCAGGCGAGCACGGCATCGCCTTCGCGGAGCCGCGTCGAAACCGGATCCTTGATCTCCTTCTGGCGCTTGACCCAACCGTCCGCGGTCAGCAGCACCACGTTGTCTTCGGCGACGATCAGGTCTTCTTCGGTGAATTCCTGCTCTTCGCTGACGTTTTCGATCAGCGTGCGGCGCTTGCCGGCTTTGCCGAATTTTTCGGACAACCCGAGCAGCTCTTGGCGCACCAGGCCCCAGCGGCCTTTGGATTCTTTCTCGTTCAGGAGCTCTTTGATCTCTTTGGCGCGCTTGCGCTTGTCCTTGAGCTCTTTCTGAATGACCAGGATCTCCAAGCGGGCAAGGCGATAAAGCTTGAGCTCCAAGATGGCGTCGGTCTGCTCCGCGTCGAGCTGATACTTGGCCATGATCTTCTGCGCGGCGTCGGCCTTGCCCTCGGACGCGCGAATGATCTTCAAGATCGCGTCGAGCGCGTCGAAGATTTTCTCGAAGCCTTCGAGGATGTGGATCCGCTTCTCTAGCGCCGCCAGCTCGTGGGCCAGCCTGCGCGTCACCACGTCCAGACGGAAATGTAGGAAATGCCAGAGGATCTGCTGCAAATCCAAGCGTTCGGGGCGGCCCACCTCCGGGTTCTCCGTGGGCACCAAGCAGGTCAGGTTGACCGCGAAGTTGGTCTGCAACGGGGTGTGCTTGAACAGGTACGCGAGCACCTTGTTCTCGTCGGCTTCTTTCTTGAGCTCCAGCTCGATCCGCACGTCGTCGGTCGATACGTCGCGCACGTCCAAGAGCATGGGCATCTTGCGAGACACCACGACGTCCGCGATGCGCTCCACCAGCGTCGACTTGTTCACCGCATAGGGAATGCTGGTGATGTTCAGGGTTTTGGTGGTCTTGCCGGTTTCGGCCAGCTCCCACGTGCCGCGCACTTTCAGCGAGCCCTGACCGGTCTCGTACACTTGCTTGATCTCTTCGGCGCTCGCGACGATGTGGCCGCCGGTCGGAAAGTCCGGACCCTTGATGGTGCGGCACAGCTCGCGCGAGGTGAGCTGCTTGCCATCCACGAGCGCGTCGAGCAAACGCACCGCCGCCGCCACGACCTCTTCCGGGTTGTGGGGCGGAATGTTGGTCGCCATACCAACCGCGATGCCTGCCGCGCCGTTGATCAGCATGTTCGGGATTGCCGCCGGCAAAACCACCGGCTCTTCCTTGGTGCCGTCGTAGTTGGGCCGGAAATGCACGGTATTTTCGTCGATCTCGCCCAGGATCTGGTCGGCGAGGGTTGCTAGCCGGCACTCGGTGTAGCGGTAGGCCGCCGCCGGATCTCCGTCGAGCGAACCGAAATTACCCGAGCCATCCACGAGCGGCGCCCGCAGGTTGAACGATTGCGCCATGCGCACGAGCGCGTCGTAAATCGAGGCGTCGCCGTGGGGGTGATAGCTGCCCATGACGTCGCCCACGATTTTTGCGCACTTGCGATGCTTGGCGTCGCCGGTCACGCCCTGTTGCCACATCGTGTACAGGATGCGCCGTTGCACGGGCTTCAGGCCGTCCCGTACGTCGGGAATGGCGCGGCTCGTGATCACGGAGAGCGCGTAGTTCAGGTAGCGAGTCTGGGTGACCTCGTGCAGTGCCGCGGGCTCTTCGTTGTACGCCGGCGGTTCGTCGCCGCCGCCCGGACCACCGCGCCGCTTCTTGGGCGGTTCGCCGTTACCGGAGGAGTCCTGCTTGCTCTTGTTCTTACCTGTCGCCAACGTTTCGCCTTCCCCGACTTGCCCTCCCCGAAGTGGGGGGGAGCCGGCACCGCGCGCGATTCGCTAGCTTTCTTTCCGGCCGAAAGTCAATATCTTCCGAAGAAATGCCAGTCCGCACGACGAAAGCCACACGGTTCGCGATCGCTTGCTGCGCGCTCGTGCAGCTCCCCCTGGGCTGCCGGCGCGACCCGGCCCCCGGGCCAGACGGCGTGTGCGCGGCTGACGGTGTCGTGAGCTCGCGCAACCAGGACCTGCTCGGCGGCGGCGAGCTGGCAGCCGAAATCGTGCAAACCTGCGGGGATTGCGCGAAGAGCGCCCGGCCCGGAGCGCCCGTAGGGGCTCCGTGCTCGGCCCCTTCGGTGTGTGCCGAGTTTTGCTGCGATTGCCCGAATTCATTCAGGAAAAGCTATCGCGCGCGGGCCTGTGACTCGGGCCATTGCGCGGGCGTTGCTGCGTGCCTCTCGACCCGCGCTGCAATCCGCCCCGACGTTTGCCAGTAACCCGGGCCCTTGGTTACTCGTCCTCGCGAAACTCGTCGATCGCGATGCCGTAGCGCTTCATCCAGCGGTGGATTTGCATGCGCGCCTTACCGAGCTCACGCCCGACCGCAGCGACGTTCCCCTGGTGACTCAAAAGCAGCGCGCGCAGCTCGGCTTCGCTCGGTGTCGCCTGCTGTACGGGCTCGGTCACGCGCAGCGGTGGCAAGAGGGAGTGCCCCTTGCCGTAGTCCGTCATCGAGTCCTTGATGGCGTCGGGAAGCACGTCGGGACCCAAGATCGGACTCTCGGACAGCGCCACGCTGCGCTTGATGGCCGCTTCCAGCTCGCGCACGTTGTAGGGATAATCGTGTTGCAACAGCCCAGTCATGAACGGAAAAGACAGCACGTAGTTCGGGTGCCCCGCGCGTGTCAGAAAGCTGCGGGCCAAGACGTGCACGTCTTCTTTTCGCTCGTGCAGGGGCGGCAGGAACACTTCGTACTCGTTCAGCCGTGCGAACAAATCCTCGCGGAAACGGCCTTCGCGCTGCATTTTGCCGAGATCGCGGTGGGTCGCGCACACCACGCGCACGTCCACCCGCTCGGGCGCGGTGGCCCCCAGCGGGAGTACCTCTTTCGCTTGCAAAACGCGCAGCAGCTTGGCCTGCGCGTCCAGCGGCATGTCGCCAATTTCGTCCAGGAACAACGTCCCGCCGTCGGCGGCGCGGATGAGCCCCGGCTTGTCCCGATCCGCGCCAGAAAACGCGCCGCGCTTGAAGCCGAACAGCTCGCTCTCCAAGAGCAGAGCGGGGATGGCCGCACAATTGACGGCTCCGAAGCGACCGGGCCGCCCGCTCAAGCGGTGCAGCTCGCTGGCCACGACCTCTTTGCCCGTGCCGCTCGCGCCGCGCAACACGACGCTGAGCGGAGTCGGCGCGACGCGCTCGAGCTCGGCGACGATGCGATCCATCTGAAGACCGCCCACGAGCAGGCTGGGCTGCGCGGCGCGCCGGCTCGCGCCGCGCGCCATACTGCCGTCGAGGCGATAGCCGGCGTACAGGTCCGCGTCGCGCTCGACGAACTTGAAGATCGCGTCGCCGATGCGCAGCTCGTCGCAGTCATCCAAGGCCGCGCCTTGCACGCGCCGGCCGTTGACGATGACCCCATTGCGGCTGCCCAGATCGCGCACGTGATAGGCGCCGTTCGCCCAGCCGATCTCGGCGTGCTTGCGCGACACGGCGGGGACCTCGAGCTGCAGATCGACCCCCGCCTCGCGTCCGATCACGATCCGCTCGTGCCGGAACGGAAACGCCGCGGGGATCTGAGCCCAAGATTCGGCGTACAGCAGGACTAGGCCGGCTGCGGCGCTGCTGCCCGGGCCTCGGGGGCTAGCGCCGAACTCCTGCATGGCACCGGTGGTGTAGTCGACCATCGAGCTGTTAGAATACCGCTTCTGCCATGGAACCCGAAACACTCCGCGTCGCAACCGTTCAACTGCAAAGTCAGGACGACGTCGCGCAGAACCTCTCGGAGTGCGCGCGGCTCGTGGCCGCTGCCCGTCGTGATGGCGCAAAGCTCGTCGTCCTACCCGAAAACTTCGCGTACTTCGGCCCGGAGGAGATCAAGCGCAGCGTCGCCGAGCGGCTGGGGGACCCGGCGGGCAAAATTCAAAATGCGCTCGCCGAAATGGCGCACAGCGCCGAGCTGTACTTGGTCGCGGGCGGCTTTCCCGAAGCTTCGACCGAGCTTGCGCGGCCGTACAACACGGCGCTCGTCTTCGGACCCGACGGGAAGCTCATCGCCTCCTACCGCAAGATCCACCTGTTCGACGTCGCGCTGCAAGACGGCACGACGCTGTCCGAATCCTCCGGGACCACGCCCGGGGATTCGCTGGTGACCTTCGACATCGGTGCCTTCCGCGTCGGTTTGTCGATCTGTTACGACCTGCGCTTCCCCGAGCTGTACCGCGCGCTCGTCGCGCGCGGCGCGAATGTCCTACTCGTGCCGGCCGCATTCACGCTGCACACGGGCAAAGATCACTGGCACCCGCTGTTGCGGGCCCGCGCCATCGAATCACAGGCCTACGTCGTGGCCGCCGCGCAGTGGGGCAAGCACCCGCGGGGCCGCACCACCTACGGCCATTCCTTGGTCGTCGATCCCTGGGGCAGCATCATCGCCGAGGCTTCGGATCGGGTCGGGCTCGTGAGCGCGACACTGGACCTCGGTTACCTCGAGCAGGTGCGCGCGGCGGTGCCCTGCTTGAGCAACCGCAAGCTGTAACCGTTCACAAATGGCGCTTGGCGATTTCCGTCCACGTACCGGACGGCTCGAGCGCGATGTAGCTCTTCCAGAACGGGCGCGCCTTACTGGTCTCGCCGATCTGCTCGTAGGCCATGGCGAGATTGAAGTACGCGTCGGAGAACTTGGGGTCCGCCTCGATGGCGCCGTGGAAGAGCGGCACGCTGAGCTCTGGTTGCCCGCGCTCGAGCATCACGTAGCCCAGGTTGTATTGCGCCTCGGGCTGACGCACGTCGATCTCGAGCGCCTTTTTGTACAATAGTTCCGCGGCTTCAGCGTCGTGCCGGCGGAAGCGAATGTTGCCCAAGTTGGTGTACGCGATGGCCAGCCACGGATCGAGCGCGATGGCTTCGCGGTACAGCATCTCGGCGTCGTCCATCGACAACGGGTCTTCGTCGAGTTGGCTCGCGCGCAGGTACAGCTCGTACGCGGTGCGCGCGCGCTCTCGGCCCGCCGAGGGCCGCAACACGCGCACGACGTCGTCACGCAACGACTTGACCTCGAAGTCGAGCACCATCTGCCCGGTGAGCGGCTCGAACGCGCCGTCAGTCGTGTGTACGACGACGCGCTGCCCGTCCGAGACGATGCGCAGCTCTTGCAGCGGACGCGTGACCTTGGGCAACGAACGCTTCAGCGCGCCGACCGCGCGCGTCACGTCCCGCAGCCGCACGCGCCGCTCGAGCAAGGACTGGGCGGTACGCAACGCGATCAAGTCGGAGAACGAGTACGCGCGGCGACCACGGCGACGACCGGTGGGCGAGACCACGCCTGCTCGATCGAAGGTCCGCAGGCGCGCTTGCGAGATGCCGAGCAAGCGCGAGATCTCACCGCTGCTGAACAGATCAGTCAGCGGTTCTCTGCCCGTGCTCGCTTCTGCCGCGGCGGAGGGCGCACTCTCGTCTTGCTTCTGCACACGACCGCCACCCGGTCCGAAGACCACGTGGATAATCTTTTCGTCGCGCTGTCTCTTGCGACTCATTCGCTGCTGGTTCCCACTCTCACTAAAGGACGACCCTCTAATTCTTCTGCGTGGCCCTCGCTGTCAAGTGGCAGGCCAAGGATCGTGCGTGCACCGCGGAATGCGCGCTTCGATCGACGGTCCTCGTTCGCCCATCTCGCGTCAGCGTCGCGTACGTGACCCATTTTGAGAGCACGCGACAATGTCAAAATGCTTCTTGACGAGGGCGGTGTCGTCCATCTTGCGTCGTCGTCGTGTGGCACGTTCGCGTGTGCCGACTCGCGCCGACCGCGGAAGCGTGTCACGAAGCGCGCGACGGCCGCTTGGGAACGGTCGGTTCGACCTTGCGCGGCCGCGCGCGCAGTGGTCGCTCACCGTTTTTGAACACGCGCGCCTCGACCTCGACGTCGACACGAATGCCGCGCGCGTCACGCCGCACGAAGAGCTCGGCGCGCACTCGGCCGATGGGTGCTCCGGAACGCACCTGCGCCTCGAGGCAAGCGATGCGGATCGCGCGAATGCGCGCGTGCGGGTCGCTCGCGATCAGGCGCGCGATCTGGGCCGCACGCTCTTTCGGCACGGCGCCCCCGTGCGACACGAAGGGCAAGAGCACGCTGGTCGACCCGTAGTAGGTCGCTCCGTCGGGCTCGCTTCGGGTCGCGCCTTCGCTCATCACGTCCGCTGCCTCGAACAGCTCACGCAGGCGATAGTCCGCCGACTGCCAGAGCTCTATCGTCCGGCTCGTGCCGATGGTCATGGCCTTGGCCTTGGCCGGCCCGGGTCCACGCGCCTTACGCGCCAAGCTTCACCTGCGGAGACTCCACGCCGCGATCGTATGTCGCCCGCAGCGCCAACACGAAATTCGTCGTGCTTTTTCCGGCGCGAAGCGGGCCCGACGCCAGGAGCCTGCGCGACCCGGCGTGCGGAAACCGCCGGCTCGCCAGCGGCCCGCCCCGAAACTTGCCCGCACCCTTACGCATCGTGGAAAATGCGCAAAACCGCTGAAAAAGGCCAGGGAACAGGACGATGAGCAGGAACTCGGGCGAGCAGTACTCAGGGCACGAGCGGCGCCAGCACCGCATGTATGTCACCCGCAACACGGAGTATCACTTCCGAGGCCAGACTTGCGTGGCGGTCCGAGACCGCAAGACCGGACGCTTCTTGCAATCGCACCTGGCGGTTCAGCGCACGCTGTCCGGTGCGGTTCGCTACCAAGGCAACGGCACGGCCGTGCCCTCGGGTGCGGAGCCTCGAGTGGGCGAGGCGCTCTACTTCGGAGACAACGGACGAGAATTGGTCACGAGCCTGTGCTCGAGCATCGAGCGTCCCGAGCGCCAGTTGGTGGCCGCTTATCCGTCGCTCTGACCGCCGCTTGGCTCCTGCCAAACATGTTGAACCAATTCGCCGGTTTCCGCCCCGCGTGCGCGTAATTCCCTGCGCCAAAAGTCAGGCTTTCGCGGCGGCCTGCGAAGTGAGATTCGCACTCGAATTCGAGATACCGCACAAAAATGCCGATTTGTCGGGTGTGCGCCGCGGCCGTGGCTTCGGCATCATTCTTGGATAGGTGGGCGCGTCAGTTCAACGGTCGAAGGGCAGAATTTCAACTATGGCGCAATCGTCCCCCATCGCTTCTCCTAGCCCCAAAGCCGATCCGCGAGCGGTTCAGATTCTCGCGAAGAACATCTACCGGGAATTCCGCGCAAGCGGCTTCTCGGAGCGTGATGTGCTCGCCCTCGCGGGTGAGTTGCTCGGTCTCGTCACGAGTGACGTGAAGAACGAGCAGGCTCGCTAAAGGCTTCGGCATCTCAGTTCGCCATCCGGCCCGCACCGCGCCTCGAGCGTGGTCGCGGGCCGTTTCGTTGCTGGGGCTTGGTCGCAGCGAAGGAGGTCCCGACCGCCAACCCATTCGGCGCGGCGCGTGGTCACATGGGGGCTCTGAGCTAGGGGGCGGCGGCCGCAAGGTTCGAGCGCGAAGACCGACATTCACCTGCAATTTCACGCGCTCGCCGTGTCTCATCCGAGCGCGCGTGATACTCTGGCGGCTCGCGAGGGTTCGCTCGGAGAGTTTCGTTTCAAGTGATCGCACCGACATCGCCCGCAAAAGCTCCGATGTTTGCCATCATCGTCCACGAAAAGGGCGGCGCCGAGCGGCGTGAAATGTTCGACACCACCGAGCTCAGCGTCGGTCGCGTGCAGGGCAACGAGCTGATGTTGCCGAAGGGCAACGTCTCCAAACGCCACGCGCGCCTGCTGTATCGAGATGGTCGGTTCATCGTCACCGACCTGAACAGCACGAACGGGACCTACGTCAATCGCCGCAAGATCACCCAAGCTACCATCGTGCGCGAGGGGGATCGCATTTACATCGGCGACTTCGTGCTACGCATCGAGACCAACGGCAGCGGGGATGGCCTCTCGCCCGAAGAGTTCAAGACCGGGCCTTCGGCGGTCGCGCGCTCGTCGCCCAGCGCGGCGGATGTTTCGAGCGTCGGTGCCCGCCCCGAGCCGGAGCCGGACGAGTTCACCCAAGCGCCTGGGCCGCTCAAAGCCACCACTACCGGCTCGAGCCCCGTGTCTTCGGATAGCCCGGCGCGCTTGGAGCCGGCGCTCGAATCGACCGGGACGCACAGCGTCGGGCGCACCACGCAGGATGATCGGGGCGAGTCCGCGCCGCACTCCGCGCGGGACGTCGTTCGCTCGTTGGTCGAGCGCGTCGTGCGCCGTTTGCCCGAGGTCGACTTGTCCGCACCAGTGCCGCCCTCCCTCGGCGAGCGCATCGACGGCCTGCTGCAGGAGGCGTGGACCGATCTCGCGTTGTCCGTAGAAGTGCCGATCAGCATGGGTGCCGACCGCGCCATCGAGCTTGCGCGCTGTGAGCTCGTCGAGCATGGGCCGCTCACCGAGCTGATTGCCGATCCGAGCATTTCGGAAATCGGTGTCACGCGCTTCGATCGCGTGCTGTCGGTGCGCGGCGGGCGCACGGTGCCGTTCGATCCCGGGTTCTCTTCGGAACTGTCCTTGCGTTGGGCGGTGTCGCGCTTGTGCGCCGAAGCGGACGCGCCGCTGCTGCCCGGCGAAACCGTGATCGAGCGTCGCATCTTGCCGGGCGTGCGCATGTCTGCCGTGCTCGGTTCGGTCGCGGTGAGCGGCGCATGCGTCGCAATTCGTAAAGCAAAGCGTGTCTCGGTAACGCTCGACGAATTGGTGCGGCGCGGGGCGATCTCGCGCGCGATGGCCACGTTCCTGCAGCAGTGTTTGGCCGCCCGCGTGAATTTGCTGGTCGTCGGTCCGCGTGACGGAGGGGTCGAAGCCCTGCTCGCTGCACTGACGCACGCAGCCGGTGAAGCGCCCTGCGTGTTCATCGGCGAGCGCGAATCGGGCGGCTCCGACGCGAATTTCTTGCTTGCCGGTGCAGATACCTCGACGGCCGCCGGCGCCCTGCAGGTTGCGGCCTCCATGCCCGGAGCGCGTATCGTGGCCGAGCTGTTCACCGGGGAATTGTGCGCAAAAGTCGTGGAAGCGATCGCCGACGGTGCCGACGGCATCATCGCCGCCCGTTACGCGCCTGGGCTGCGCCGCGGTTTGACCCGCTTGCCGGGCGTGATCGCCGCGCATCGCCCGAACATCCGCAACGCCGCGGCTCGTGAGCTGGTGTCGAACGCGTTCGAAATCGTGGTCGAGGTCGCGCGGCTGCGTGACGAGCGCCACCGCGTGCTGCGCATCGCCGAAATCACGGGCTCATCGGGCGAAGACATTCAGACCCAAGACATCTTCACCTTCGTGATGGATCGCACCGCTGCGGGCGGCGCCATCGAAGGCGTGTTCCAAGCGAGCGGGATCGTGCCGCAAGTGGTCGACGCCTGGCGCGCTCGGGGCAATACCGTAGAGGGCGCGATCTTCAGCCGGCCGCCGTCGCGCTAGCCGTCGAGCCAAGCCGTCTCGCGGGTCCGAGCTCCGGCTCTCTTTTCCGAGGCCGAAAACGAATGCGGCGCGTGGATTTCACTGCGCCGCGCTGAGACGACCGCAGGCCCCAGACCCAGCTACTCGCGCGCGTCTTCTTGCTTCGCCTTGGCGAGCTTGCGGCCCATCATCCGCTTCTTGATGGCGCTCAGCTTGTCGATCATGAGCACGCCGTCCAGATGGTCGGTCTCGTGCTGAAGGGCGACGGCGAGCAGGCCATCCGCCTCCACCTCGAAGGATTTGCCGTTGCGATCGAGGGCGCGCACCTTGACCCGTTCGGCACGCTTGATCTCTTCCGTGACGCCGGGGAAGGAGAGGCAGCCTTCTTCCCAAACCTGCACCCCGTCTTTCTCGATGAACTCGGGATTGATGAAGGTGAGCAGCTGGCTCGGCTCGTCCTCACTGGCGCAATCGACCACGAAGATGCGATGCGGGATGCCGAGCTGAGTGGCGGCGAGGCCACAGCCGGGCGCGGCATACATGGTCTCGGCCATGTCATCCACCAAGGCTTGAATCTCGGGCGTGACTTGCGCGACGGGCTTGGCAACCTCACGCAGGCGCGGGTCGGGATATTCGAGAATCTCGCGGATCATGACGGCTCTGGTGAAGGTAACACCCGAGATCAGGGCTCGCAACCAAGGGCCCGGTAATTGTCCGGAGATTAAGAGCCTATCCCAATAGGCCGCCCGAGGAGGCGGCCGAGACCGAAGCGAATGTCGAGCCAGATCGACGTCGGCGCGCGGAGGCCTAGCAGGGCTAGACCGAGCACGACGGGCGGCGAGGTGGCCGACAGACGCGAGAGATCGGCTGCCGACGACCAGACCTATTGGGATAGGCTCTTAGCCGCCGCTCAGCGTTCGCCCGGTTTTCTTCGGGTAAGCGATGGGACCCCAGACGTAAGCGTCCGTGCCGCACTGCTCCCAGCGGGCGGGCGAGATGCGCGGTGCGTCGGAGGGATTTTCGGGTCCAGCCCAGTCGACGGCGCCGGGCCGGCCGCGCGGGCCGAGCAAGAGCGGCGCCACGAACACGTGCAGCTGATCGGGCAAGCGATGCGCGAGCAGGCTTCCGGCTAGCTCCGAGCCACCTTCGGTCATCACGCTCACGACCTCGCGCGCGGCGAGCTCGCGGAACATCACGACCGGATCACAGCGACCTTCGGCGGTGGCGGGCACGCGAATCACGCGCACGCCTGCGTGCGTCAGAGCTTGCTCGGGCGTAGCCGGCGCTTGAATCGTCGTCACCACGCAGGTCGGGATTTCGTCTGCGGTCTGCACGACCTGGCTCGTGAGCGGAATGCGCAGCTTGCTGTCGACGATCACGCGGATCGGACTGCGCCCGGGGACGTCTCTCACGGTGAGCCGCGGGTTGTCGGTCAGCACGGTGTTGATGCCGACCATCACCGCGTCGTGATGCGCGCGCAGGGTCTGCACCTTGAGGCGTGACTCGGGCCCCGTAATCCACTTCGATGCGCCGGTGCGAGTCGCGATCCGACCGTCGAGCGAGATGGCGAGCTTGAGCGTGACGAAGCAGGTGTGCTGAGTGACGTACTTGGACCAGGGCTGGATGAGGTCCTTGGCCGCCGCCTCGAGCACGCCAATGGTGACCGAAACGCCTGCGGCCTCCAGGCGCTCGATGCCGCCGCCTTGCACGCGCGGATCGGGATCGCGACAGCCGATGACCACGCGCGCGATTCCGGCCGCGAGAATCGCGTCGACACACGGCGGCGTGCGCCCCTCGTGGTTGCAGGGCTCGAGCGTGACGTACAGCGTTCGGCCGCGAGCGGCCCCGCCTGCCTTTTTCAAGGCAACCACTTCGGCGTGGTCGAGCCCGGCGGCTTGGTGAAAGCCTTCGGCGATGATGTTGCCGGCGGCGTCGGCGATCAGCGCGCCGACGTGGGGGTTCGGTGTGGGGTCTCCACCACTGCCGAGCTCGATGGCTCGGCGCATCAAGTCGTTATCGAGATCTTCCACCACTCACTCCGCATCCTTCGAGCGCACGAGCTTGCTCATCTCGACCATGAACTCATCGATGTCGCGAAACGAGCGGTACACGCTGGCAAAGCGCACGTAAGCGACGTCATCGAGCGATTTCAGCCGCTCCATCACCCGTTCGCCGATCACCAGCGATGGCACTTCCTTTTCGCCGCTCTCGGCGAGCTCTCGTTCCAGCGCTTCGGCGTGCTCTTCGAGAGCGTCGGCCGAGACGGGGCGTTTGTTGCAGGCGATGCGCAGGCTCCGCAGCAGCTTTTCGCGGTCGAACGGCTCGCGCTCGCCGTCCTTTTTTACGACCGTGGGCAGCGTGTGCTCGACGCGTTCGTAGGTCGTGAAGCGCCGCTTGCAACCGTCGCACTCACGCCGACGCCAGGTGACCGTGCCGCCTGCTGCCAAGCGAGAGTCGACCACGCGGCTGTCCATTTCGCGACAATACGGGCACTGCATGACATCCGCACCCGAGGTGAGCCGAAGCGGCCCGCGTCAGCCCTCGAACGCCGAGAACGTCAGCGTGACGTTCGTGCCACCGAAGCCGAACGAATTGCTCATCGCGCGCTTGATGCGCCGCTCGCGCGCCTTGTTGGGCACGAACTCGAGCGGCACTTCCAGATCGGGGTCGTCTAGATTGATGGTGGGCGGGATCATGCCCGTCTCGATGGCTTTGATGCACACCGCGGCTTCCACTGCGCCGGCCGCGCCGAGCAGGTGGCCCATCATCGATTTCGTCGAGCTCACCCACAGCTTCTTGTCGAGGGCGTGCGCGCCGAAGGTGTTGGCGACGGCGCGGGCCTCTTCCACGTCACCGATCGGGGTGGAAGTGCCGTGGGCGTTCACGTAGTCGATTTGCTCGGGGTTGAGCTTGGCGTCTTTCAGCGCGAGGCGCATGGCGCGCGCGGCGTGCGCGTGATCGGGGGCGGGCTTGGTGATGTGATAAGCGTCACTGGTCGCGCCGTAGCCCGTGACTTCGGCCAAGATCTTGGCGCCGCGCTTCTTGGCGCGAGTCAGGGTTTCGAGCACGAGCGTGCCGCCACCTTCACCGCACACGAAGCCGTCACGGCCCTTGTCCCAGGGCCGGCTCGCGCCCTCGGGGTTGTCGTTGCGGCGGCTGAGCGCGAACATGGCGCTGAAGCCCGCGATGCCGATCGGCGTGATCGTGGATTCGGCGCCGCCGGCGATCATCACCTCGGCGTCGCCGCGCTGCATCATGCGCAGGGCTTCACCGATGGCGTGCCCGCTGGACGAGCAGGCACTGGTGTGCGCGAGGCTCGGGCCGCGGAAGCCGAACGCGATCGATACTTGGCCAGCGGCCATGTTCGCGATCAGCGACGGAATGAAATACGGGCTCACCTTGCCTGGGCCCTTTTTGTCGAGCGTCAACGTGCAACGCTCGAGGTTCTCGAGGCCGCCGAGACCGACGCCGATGAACACGCCTGCGCGGTCGCGTTCGTCCTCGGTCAGATCCAGCTGGGCTTGCTCGAGCGCCATCTTGGTGGCGGCCATCGCGAAGGTCGTGAAACGAGAGACCTCTTTGATCTTCTTGCGTTCCATGAACTCGGCGGCGTCGAAGTTCTTCACTTCGGCGGCGATTCGAGTCGAATAGTCATCCGTAGCTTCGAAGAGCGTGATTTTTCCCACGCCGCTTCGGCCGTTGATCAACGACTGCCACGTTGGTTCGGTCCCAATGCCGTTGGGCGTGACTAGACCGACTCCTGTAACGACGACGCGCTCCATCTCTTCCTCAGACAAACGTTGGTTCGGGGCGGGGCCCCAAAACGTGGGGGCGGCCCGCTCAATTGACGGGGGGGCTTACCCCCCCCGACGACCAATCAGCTGGCCAGGTGCTTCTCGATGTAATCAACGGCGTCTTGGACGCTGCGGATCTTCTCGGTGTCTTCGTCCGGGATGTCGATCTCGAAGGCTTCTTCGAAGGCGAGCACCAGTTCGACGAGGCCGAGTGAGTCTGCACCCAAATCGTCGATGAACGTGGACTCAGGCTTGATGTCTTTCTCGTCGACATCCAGCTGTTCCTTGATGATCCGTTTCACTTCGGCCGTTACGTTGCGACCTTCAGCCATGATTCCTCCAGGGGCGCCTCTACACCAGGGGCGTTCCCGTTTACACGTGTTTCTGTCAAGCGGGGGATGAACCCCCAGAACTAATCGGGGTGAAACCCCCAAAACTAAGGAAGTAGAATCCTCAACCCTTACATGTACATCCCGCCGTTGACGCGGAGCGCTTGGCCGGTGATGTAGCCGGCTTCGTCGGAAGCCAGGTAGGTGATTGCGGCCGCGATTTCGCGCGCGGTTCCGGTGCGGCCGAGGGGCACGGCGGTGAGCATGGAGCTCTTTTGCTCGTCGGTGAGCCCGCTGGTCATGTCGGTGTCGATGAAGCCGGGCGTGACCGCATTCACGGTGATGCCGCGTGAAGCGTACTCACGCGCCAAGCTCTTGGTGACGCCGAGCAACGCGGACTTGGATGCCGAGTACGCCGTCTGACCGGCGTTTCCCATCTCGCCCACGACGCTCGACAAGAAGATGATGCGGCCGGTCTTGGCGCGCATCATCGTGCGGATGGCGGCGCGTGAGCAGGCCACGGCGCCTTTGACGTTGATGGAGAGGATCTTGTCGAAGTCCTCTTCCTTCAAGCGGAGCAAAAGCCCGTCGATGGCGATGCCCGCGCTATTGACCAAGATGTCGAGGCGACCGAGGCGCTTGGCGACCTCCGTGATGGCCTTCTCGGCAGCTTCCCCGTTGGCGACGTCGAACTGCACGAGCTCGGCCTTGCCACCGGCCTGTTCGACGGCTCCCGCGGTTTCCCGCGCCGCGGACTCGTTGCTGACGTAGTTGATGACCACGTGAGCGCCGCGTTCGGCCAAGGCGAGGACAGCCGCTCGGCCGATGCCGCGCGAACCGCCCGTGACTAGAGCTACTTTGCCGCTGAGATCGAACATACTGTGGATACTAAGAGCCCAAATCCCGGCTCGGGCGCCGTGTTTAGCACGGAGCCGCCGACGTTAAAGCGGGAAATCTGTTTCGCGGCCTGCAAAGGCGCGGCGCCAACCGGCCAGGGGCTGCGCGTCGCGTCAAATTAGCCCAGAAACTCCGATATTTTCGCGATCCCATCGAGGTCCGAAACGCTCAGCACCGCGACGCGTTTGTCGATCCGCTTGGCCAGCCCAGCGAGCACCTTGCCCGGGCCGATCTCCAGTGCGTGCGTCACTCCAGACTCAGCCATCGATTGAATGGTCTGCTCCCACAGCACGGGGCCGTCGATCTGCCGCACGAGCAGGGCCTTGGCAGATGCTGCGTCTGCGTTGGGTCGTGCGCTGACGTTGGCGATCACCGGGAAGGACGGCGTATGCAACTGCAGCTCGGCCAGCGCCGCCTCCACCGCCCGAGCGGCGGGAGCCATCAGCGCGCAATGGAACGGTGCGCTCACCTTGAGTGGAATGGCCTTCAGCTTCTTGGAACCGGCGAGCGCTGCAGCCCGATCGACCGCGCCTTTGTGACCCGAGATCACGATCTGACCCGGCGCGTTGAAGTTCGCCGGCGAAACCACTTCGCCTTGAGCGGCCTCGGCACACAGCGCTTCGACGGCCGCACGATCGCCGCCCATGACTGCGGCCATCGCGCCCACGCCTTCGGGAACGGCTTCCTGCATCGCTCGCCCGCGCAGGTGCACGATGCGCACGGCATCTTCGAGCGTCAGCGTGCCGGCGGCCACGAGCGCGCTGTACTCACCAAGCGAGTGCCCAGCCGCGAAAGCCGGCGCGGGCAGGTCGGGGTGCGCCGCGCGAATCGCCGCCAGCACGGCCAGGCTGGTGGTCACGATCGCCGGCTGCGTGTTTTTGGTGAGCGTCAGCTCCGCTTCCGGGCCTTCGAAGCACAGCGCCTGAATCGAGAAACCGAGCGCGCGATCCGCTCGTTCGAAGACCTGCGCTGCCGCGGGCACCGCCCCTGCGAGCGCTCGCCCCATGCCGACTTCTTGACTGCCTTGTCCCGGAAAAAGCCACGCGATTTTCACGCGGCGGCACTTAGCTCGGTCAGGTCGTGAAGGCAACGGCGCTCGCACACGGCAGCGCCATGCACGCGCGCATCACATCCGGACGAGCGAGCTAGCCCAAGAAATGCCGGCGCCGAGCGCGCACATCAGCACGGTGTCACCCGGTTTGATGCGGCCGTCTCGGATGCCTTCGTCCAAAGCGATCGGGATCGACGCGCTCGAGGTGTTCCCGTAGCGCTCGATGTTGATGATGAAGCGATCCATCGGGATGTCGAGGCGCTCGGCGATCTGGCTGATGATGCGCAGATTGGCCTGATGCGGCACGACCCAGCGCACGCTGTCGGTGGGCATGCTGGCGGTGTCGAGCGCGTCACGCGACGCCTGGGTCATGTTCCTGACCGCGGCTTTGAAGATGTCTTTGCCGACCATCTTCACCTTGTCGCGCTTGGCGACCAGGCCCTCGGCGGTCAATGCTTCGCGGCTTCCGCCTGCGGGAATGCACAGGGATTCGGTGAGCGAAGCATCGGTGTACAGGCGCGTGGACAAGATACCGCGCCCGTCACCCGTGGCGGGACCGATGATCGCGGCGCCCGCGCCATCGCCGAACAGCACGCAGGTCGTGCGGTCTTGCCAATCGACCAAGCGGCTGAGCAGCTCGACGCCGACGATCAAGATGTGCTTGTGCACCCCCGTGCGCACGAACTGATCCGCGATCGACATCGCGTACAGAAAACCGGCGCACGCCGCGGACACGTCGAAGGACGGGATGGGACCTGCGCCTAGCTTGCGTTGCAAGTAAGCCGCGCACGCGGGCATCGGCACGTCACCGCTGATCGTGCCGACGATGATCATGTCGAGATCGGCGGGGCTGAGGCCTGCGCTCTCGAGCGCGCGCCGCGCTGCCGCGAGCGCCATGTCGCTCGCGGTCTCGTCTTCACGCGCGATGTGACGTTGCTTGATGCCGGTGCGCTCGGAGATCCATTCGTCGGATGTGTCGACGAGCTTCTCGAGATCGTGATTGGTGAGCACGCGCTCCGGCGCGTACGCGCCGGTGCCGAGGATTCGACTTTGGGTGCCCTGCTCAGACGCCATGGTGCCTCGTACGATCGCGGCCGGAGCCCGTCACGCAAAATGGTAGAACCAGTCGCACCGGGACGCCAGGGCGACTCGCGTAGCTCCGCCAACCGCGCTGCGAAAGCGCGTTCGCGGACGAAACTCATCCTGAACGCGGCCCCGGTGGACCCGGCGCCGCGAGCTGGCTCAGCCCTTGTCCGACGTGGTGGTCTTGGAAACTGCGCGGCCCTTGTAGAAGCCGCACGCCGGGCAAACCCGGTGCGAGACGGTGGGGGCGGAGCAATTTTGGCAGGGCACCACGTTCGGCGCGCTGACTTTGTCGTGATTTGCGCGACGCATGTCACGCTTGCTGCTGCTCAATCGGCGCTTCGGTACGGCCACGAGGCGACTCCTTACTCTTTGCTGTCACGCAAGCGGCTGCGAAGCGCCGCTAGAGGTTGTAACCGGGGATCAATGACGGGCTCGTGCTCGCCTGGCTCCGGAGGGGGCGCACCGATAGCGGGACCTTCGGTCAAAGGCAAGTCGGAACGCCGAGGAAACATCGGAAGGTCCAAAAGCAGGAACTCCCGAAAGAACGGATCCAGCTCGATTTGGCTGCCTTCGAAGGTATCGCGGGCCGCGGCGGTGGGGTCCAATAGTTGACCTTCTTCGGCCTCGTCATCGCCCCCGCGCTTGCGTTTGTCGCCTCCGCGCGCGCTGGGCGACCCTTGAGCGGTGCGCTCGGCACTGTCAGCAGCTCTTTTTTTGGCCTGCCGGGCGCTCGGCGCCTTCGGCTCGCTGGGCGCTGGGGCCAGCATCAGGAAGATTTCTGGATTCAGGTCGATATCGAGCGGATCCAGAGTGACGACGCACGGCATGCTCAGGGCGGCCTCGACCCGGCCGCGCACCATCACGTCGCGTCCGCTCTTGCTCAGCTCCACGGTCGCGCTGGCAGCCCGCCGAGGCGTGGCGTCCGTGCCCTCCAGCGCCTCGCGCAGCCATGCTTCATCGAGCGTGAAAGTCACGGTGCGGGGGCCGCGTTCGAGATCGGCGACGGGGACGGTGAATGAGGCTTTGGTCACGACGGGGCGCGCAACCTAGCGCCGAGCTGGCGCTTTCGCAAAGATTGCCTGATTTTCCGGCCAAATCCCGGAATTTTGAGGCAATGGGCTACAAGTGGGCGCACTTTTCGGGCTAGCGTCCGGCGCGATGCCGACCGGCGATGCCGCCAAGAAGCGCCGGATCCTGATCGCCTGCGGGATCTACCTGCTCGCGACTTTGGTCTACTTCGCGTTTGCCGATGCGTCCGTGGTGCACGGCCACACGCCTTGGAACCACTTTGCGCTACTCGCCGATGCTTGGCGTCACGGCCGGCTGGATTTGGGCGCGCCTCCCCCGGACTACACCGGGCTCAACGATTTCAGTCGCTTCGAAGGCAAATGGTACGTGGTGTTTCCGCCGTTTCCGGCGCTGCTGCTGGTCCCGGTCGCGGCATTGGCCGGCGGGGCCGACCGGGTGGCAGACGGGCTGTTCTTCTTGTTTCTCGCCGGCATCGCGCCAGCGCTCCTGTTCTTGAGCTTGGAGAAGCTACGCCGCTTCGGACGCAGCGAGGTGAGCGAGCGCGCGAACGTGGCGCTGGCTTTGTCGTTTGCGTTCGGCAGCGTGTATTTCTTCTCGGCCGAGCAGGGCACGGTTTGGTTCGCCGCTCATGTGGTGGGTGCTGCACTGGGCGCCGCGTACTTGCTCTTCGCACTCGAAGCAGAGCGCCCCTGGCTGGCTGGGCTCGCGCTCGGGCTCGGCTTTGCAACGCGCACGCCGCTCCTGTTCGCAGCTCCGCTATTCGTGCTCGAAGCGTGGCGCACGTTGCGCCCTTCGCGCGCGCACTTGAGCCGTTCGCTGCTCGCTTTTGCGACGCCGGTCGTGGCCGTGTTGTGCCTCACGCTGTGGCACAACCAGCGTCGCTTCGGGGATCCGTTCGAGACGGGTTATCGGTACCTAGGCATCACTTGGCAACACCGCATCGAAAAGTGGGGCTTGTTCAGCTACCACTACCTGGCCAAGAACCTGGGCGTGATGCTAACTAGTTTGCCGTTCTCGACACCGACCGGCCCGACGCGCTTCCAGATCAACCTGCATGGGCTCGCGCTCTGGCTCACGACGCCCCTGTATTTGTGGCTGATTTGGCCGAGGCGGTCCGCGGTTCCGCAGCGCGCGCTGGGGCTCACCGCGCTGTGCGTCGCCTTGCCGACGCTTCTCTATCAGAACACGGGCTGGCTGCAGTTCGGCTACCGCTTTTCCAACGACTACGCCGTATTCCTATTCGCGCTGCTCGCGCTCGGGGGCTACCGCTTCGGTCGCTCGTTCCAAGCGGCAGCGGTAGTCGCAGTGATCATCAACGCGTTCGGCGCCGCGACGTTCGGGCGGCCGGAGTACGCTGCGTATTACTTCCAGGACAATACGCAGCGTATCGTCTACCAGCCGGACTAACTCTCGCCGTGCCCGTGCCCGAAAATGAACCGCGCAGCGCTAACGCTTCCACGCACTGGCGCAAGCGAGCTGCTGCGAGGCGACCCACCCATTCTCGGAGGGGAAAGGAGGGGAGAAGATCGGGCACGGGCACGGGCACGGGATGAGAGGGAGGGAGGGAGGGAGGGAGGGAGGGAGG
>JBEQTH010000005.1:0-20840 GCA_040348785.1 Myxococcales bacterium
GCCATCAGCGGCCGCGCAGATGCGGCAAGACCCCGCGCTTGGTCACGGTATCGTGCGCCCAGCTCGGCAAAGTCTCTTCATGGTCGATGGTGAAGTGCAAACCGCGGCTCTCTTTGCGGCTCGCGGCCGAGGCGATGATCAGCTCGGCCACGTCCTTCAAATTGCGCAGCTCCAGCAAATCCCGCGTCACCAGGTGCTTCCAGTAATACTCCCGGATCTCTTCCTCGAGCAGCGCGATGCGGCGAGCGGCTCGGCGCAAACGCGCGTCACTGCGCACGATGCCGACGTAGTTCCACATCAAGCGCCGAATCTCTTCCCAATTGTGCGAGACGACGACGGCTTCGTCGCTCGGGGCGGCAGAGCCCGTCTCCCACTCGGGCACGCTGGGCCAGGGTGCACCGCGCAGCTCAGCCACTTGTTGCGAGAGCTTGTCGGCCGCGCGGCGCGCGAACACTAAGCCTTCCAGAAGCGAGTTCGACGCCAAGCGATTGGCGCCGTGCAAGCCCGTGCACGCCGTTTCACCGAGCACCCAGAGACCGGGCAGCGAGCTTCTGCCATGCAAGTCCGACGTGACACCGCCGCACATGTAATGCGCCGCGGGCACCACCGGGATGGGCGTGGTGGTCATGTCGAAGCCGTAGGCCTTGATCGCGGCGTAGATATTCGGAAAGCGCGTGCGCACGAAATCAGCCGGGCGATGGGTGATGTCCAAGAGCACGTGCTCGGAGCCCGTGCGCTTCATCTCGTAGTCGATGGCGCGGGCCACGACGTCACGCGGCGCCAGATCCTTCTGCTCGTGATGGCGCTCCATGAACGCGTCGCCGTCCGGCAAGCGCAGCACGGCGCCCTCACCGCGCAGGGCCTCGCTGAGCAAAAAGCCCTTGGCTTTGGGCTCGTAGAGCACCGTGGGGTGGAATTGATAAAACTCCATATTGGCGATCTCGGCGCCGGCGCGATACGCCATTGCCACGCCGTCACCCGAGGCCACGTCCGGGTTCGAGGTGTACAGGTACACCTTGCCCGCGCCGCCCGTCGCGAGGATCGTGGCGCGGGCCAGCACGGTGTCGACCTTGCCCGACTTCTCGTCGAACACGTACGCGCCCACGCACTGATCGGGGCCGCCGAACTTACTCATGGTGATCAAGTCGACCCCCATGTGCCATTCGAGCACCTTCACGTTCGGATTGGAGCGCACTGCTTCGAGCAACGCGCGCTGAATCTCGCGCCCGGTGATGTCACCGGCGTGCACGACGCGGCGCTCGGTGTGCGCGGCCTCGAGCCCGAGATCGAGCTCGCCCGATTGCTTGCGCGAAAACTGCGCGCCAATGTTGGTGAGCCAGGCGATGCTCTCCGGCGCTTCACGCACGCAGATGTCGACCACCACGTCGTGACACAGGCCGGCACCCGCGGCCATGGTGTCTTCGAAGTGCTTCTCGAACGAATCATCCGGCGCCAGCACGGCGGCCACTCCGCCTTGCGCCCAGTTGGTCGCGGCGTCCTCGCTTTCACGCTTGGTAACGAGCAACACCTGACCGAACTCTGCCGCGCGCAGCGCGAAGGTCAGGCCTGCAATTCCGCTGCCGAGAACCAGAAAATCAGTGCTGAGCGCCATCTATTCCGTAGGTTGATGTCGTACAAAACAGCGCCCACGGCAAGGCCTCCTCGCTGAAACCGCACACGCTTTGCGGCAAATCCGCTCGGAATAAGCACGACCGAACGTTGACGCATCGCGCCCATGGCCTACTGTTCAAGGCAAGAAGACACACGATCCTCGGCCAAAAGGCCGAGAGGAGAACATGCAGTGAAAGTCTTGGTCGCTCTCAAGCGCGTTGCCGATCCCGACAACGCCAACAAGGTCAAAATCAGCCCGAGTGGCGACGCCGTCGACACGACGGGGCTCGAGTGGAAGACGAACCCGTTCGACGAGTACGCGCTAGAAGCCGCGCTTCGCCTGACCGAAAACGGCAAAGCGCCGAAGAAGCGCGAAGGCGAAGTCGTCGCCGTCACGCTCGGCCCAAAGGAAGCCGAAACCCTGCTCCGCTCAGCGCTCGCCACGGGCGCCGACCGCGCCATTCGTGTCGAGACGACCGACGCCGAGCTCGACGGCCGCCTCGTGGCCCTGGCGCTCAAATCGATCATCGACGCCGAAAAGCCGGACCTCGTGCTGCTCGGCAAACAAGCGGTCGATGGCGACAGCAATCAAGTCGGCCAACGCTTGGCCGAGCTGCTCGATTGGCCGATGGCCACCTTCGCCGCGACGATCAAAGAAGAAACGGGCGCGCTGCTCGTGGGCCGCGAGGTCGACGGCGGCGTGCTCACCCTGCGCGTGACGTTGCCCGCGGTGGTCACGGTCGACCTGCGCATCGTCGCGCCCACCAGCGTGCTCAGCAAGCTGACCCAAGCCGAAGCCGGCTTCAAACATGGCGATGGCGTGCGCTTCGCACCCCTGCCCGCGATCATGGCGGCGAAAAAGAAACCGCTCGAAGTGAAGCCCCTGGCCGACCTCGTGGGCGGCGCAACGCTCGCAACCAAGTACGTCAAGTTCGAACGCCCACCGCAACGCGCCGGTGGCGCCAAAGTCAAAGATGTCGCCGAGCTGGTCGAAAAGCTCGCCAACGTATCGAAGGTGATCTGAGATGGCCGACGCACTCGTCATTGCCGAGCTCTCCGAAGACGGAAAGCTCAAGAAATCCACGCTCGCCGCGATCACCTTCGCGCAGCGCGCCCTGCCGGCCCTCGGCGGCTCGTTCTCGATTTTGGTTTTGGGGGCGACCGCGACACAAGCTGCAGCAGAGCTCACAGGCTATGGCGCAGCCAAAGTGCTGGCTTGCAACGACGCAAGCCTTCAGCACTACACCGCCGAACAATTCACGCCCACCGTGGCGGAGGTCGGCAAGGCCTACGGGCTCATCGTCGCCACGGCCACGAGCTTCGGCAAGGACCTCTTGCCGCGCGTGGCCGCCCGCTTGGACGCGGCCTACGCCGGCGACTGCGCGGGCGTCTCCGCCGAAGGCGGCAAGCTCGTGTACAAGCGGCCCATGTTCGCGGGCAACGCCTACGGCTACGCCACGCTCAACACGCCGATTCAGGTCGCCACCGCACGCCAAAGCGAGTTCGACCCCGCGACGCCCACCGGCGGCGCATCGCCGATCGAGAGCGTCGCCAAAGCGGCGCCCTCGGCCGCCGCCGCGCGCGTCGAATTCGTCTCGCTCGAAGCCGTGAAGAGCGAGCGCCCCGAGCTCGGTGACGCGAGCGTGATCGTCAGCGGTGGCCGCGCCCTGAAAGAGAAATTCATGGAGGTCCTCGAGCCGCTCGCCGACGCCCTCGGCGCCGCCCTCGGCGCGAGCCGCGCCGCAGTCGACGCCGGCTACGCCCCCGGCGATTTCCAAGTCGGACAAACCGGAAAAATCGTCGCCCCGCAGCTGTACGTCGCGGTCGGCATCTCCGGCGCCATCCAACACATCGCCGGCATGAAGGGCTCCAAGGTCATCGTGGCCATCAACAAAGACCCCGACGCCCCCATCTTCCAACTCGCCGACTACGGCCTAGTGGCCGATCTATTCACCGCCGTCCCCGCCCTCGTCACCGAGCTCAAGAAGCGCGCATAAACCCGTCTCAGATCGGGGCCGGGGCACGCCCCCGCCCCGACCGTTTTAGCTGAACAAAAATCGCCCGGACTGGTCGTCTCATCCTTGACAGATCGAACCCCTCAGACCATTGTCCGCCGCCTCCTTCCGGGGCGTAGCGCAGTTTGGTAGCGCGCTCGGTTCGGGTCCGAGAGGTCGGCAGTTCGAATCTGCCCGCCCCGACTAAGAGACAAGATAGAGACTGAAGACCCGGCACCCGAAGCCGGGTTTTCGCTTTTTGTGGTTCTGACTAGTCGCCCGGACGCGGGTCGTTTCCCACTAGTTACCCAAAGGCTTCGCGTTACCCGGAAGCCGTGACACGGCGTCACGGAGGTCTGCACCTGAGGCATGCAGGTAACGCTGCGTCGTCAGCAGCTTCGAATGGCCCGCGAGCTCGCGGACCGCTTCGAGGTTTGCCCCGCCGCGCACCAGCGCCGACAGGAAATAGTGTCGGAGCGAGTGGAAGCTGCGAGCGGGCAGCGAGTGGCGCTTCTGGACCTCCTTGAGCGCGCTAAGCACCGCTTGCCGTGACGGTGTGCGGCCATTGGAGTTCAGGACCACGCGCGCGGCAGGCAGCTTCCCGCGCATTGCCTGTGTCAGCACCTCGGCCAGCGGGGCGCCGATGGTAACCACCCGTTCGTCCCCTGATTTGGGGGCAACGGGCTGGTTTTCCGAGAGCGCCCAGCGGACCGTGATGATGCCCTGCTTGAGGTCTACGTCGCGGACCTCCAACGCCCTCACCTCGCCTTGCCTCAGCCCGGCGAGGGCGCCCAACGCTACGGCCACGGTCAGCCATGCTTTAGCGCTCGCGAGCATGGCGTTGACCTCGTCAGTAGAAGGCGCGCTGGGCAGCTTCCTGCCCGGCGGCGGTGCCTTCGGTAGGTCGGGCATCGCTTCGAGCGCGCCCGTCTCGACCGCCGCGGTCAAGAGCGTGCGGAGCAAGTTCACCGGGCCGCGCGACTGGACGCCGCGCTTTCCGAGAAAAGCCATGAACGCACGCACCGTCGGAGCCGTGATCTCGTCGACGTGCTTGTCGCCAAGCTCGTCGAGAAGACCTTGGGTGAGGATGCCCTCGTAACGCTTCCAAGTCCCTGGCCGAAACTTGGTTCGGAAGAGCGGCTTGAACGTGTCATCGACGAAGCTGCGGAGAGTTGGCGCGTCGGGCCGGAGCTCGAGAGTTCCGGTGGTGTGCGCGATCTCCATCAGCCGACGCGCTTCGGCATCCGCGCCAGCTCGCGTCTGAACGCGAGCATCCTTTCGGTAGCGCTGCTCGCGTCCGTCTTTGTCTCTAAATCGAAAATCAACGACCAGGCGGACCTTGCCAGCCCGCTTACGTTTCTGAACACCGTTACTCAGCTTTCCCATGGATTTCGCTCCGTGGGCGCTTGCTCATGCGTGACGAGGCGGAGCATAGCGCAACGGCAGGGGATGGAAAGCGAGGACGGCATTTTACGGCCGAGGGAAGGAGATTCGCCAGCTGCTGCCGAACTTGAAGGCGGTAATCCCGCCGCCGAGATCGGCGATGATTGAGCGACCTTCGGCGCGTTGGGAGCGGCGTAAGCGGGCGCGAAGTGCGGTGGGGTCGAGGCTGAGCTTTGCTGCTGCGGTGTCCACGGTCGTAGAGCGGCGACGGGCGCGGTGGTGTTGCTCTCGGTGGGTGGGAGCGTTTGGCCGGGCTCTTCGATTTGACCGCGTTCTCGGTCTCGATCGGCCTTTCTGAGTTCTCCGTATTGTTCCGTTGGGCATCGGACACGGGCTGTTCCTTTCCTTGAAGTGACTGGTGAAGTCGCGCACCAGCGCGTGAGCATGTGAGAACATTTTCCGTGCTTTCCGACGCTGAACCAGCAACACCGAGAACCCAAGAACAGCTCAGCTCAGTTCTTTGTCATTACCAGCACTCGAGCGGATTCTGGCTGCAACGAAGTGCTCGACAGATTCGGTGAACGGGTCCGTGATTGCCGCGTCGTCGCATCGGGGCGCTCTCGATACGCATGACCACGTCGATCCGCGCGGAGCAGCATGCCGAACAGCAACAGGTTCCGTGGATCACAGAAAATCGGATGCCTCTGCCTTCAACAACGTGAAGCTTTCGAGCTTCGCGCCGGTGCGCTCGACCGCACGCTCCAATCCGACGACGTTCGTCTGTACTCGCGGCGAGGAGAGGCGCGCGTCCGAACGCGGACACGCGCTTCGTGTCACTGAGCGCACAGCATCAGCGGAGTGTTGTCACGCGCCGAAGCTGAGGCACAGAGCCTACCCTGCGCACTGAACCCGCCAGGCTAGGCCGCCGCGGTCGTGCTCGGATCCAGCAGGATTTCCGGCGCTGTGCGGCAATGAGTGACAATATCAAGAATTCGAATAACCGGTTGGAAGGCGCGGGCAGCGATAGCCAGGTCGGCGGGCGGTCGCGCTGAAGGGCTTCTTCAGCGCCATGCGCACCAGCGCATCGGGGCTTGGCGGCAGCCGCTCAGTCGAAAGCGGCGGGCGCAGGACGCGGTCGGTAACGTCCAAGGGTCGTCCTTGAGCCGCTAGCGATCGTGAAGTCCCTTCTTCAGAACCAATAGCGCCAGGAAAAGCCGCACACACTCTTGCTCTGAGGGAGTGACAGTTCGAAGGACCGGTTGAATGCCCAGCGCCAGCCAAAGCGCGGCGCTGGTCTCAGGAAGGACCCTCGGGCGTATCGTGCACCAGTCACGAAATGCTTCTTCGGAGCGTTCGACCTCACCCAAGGCCTCCGTGGATGAAAAATCTCGGTCGTTACCGTAGTCAGCGTCGTGTCTGGCTCCCTGCAGGGCGACAAACGCAGTAGCCACCCGTTCGAGCTCACCCGGGACATCCAGCGTAGGGTACAAGGTCGCGACGACTACGGGCCTTGGTCCTCGACTCAAAAAAAGTGCGCATACGTTTTTCATTTCCGCGTGCACAAACGCTCGGGCCAGCAGAAGTTCGAGGGTTGGGTCGCCTCCCGCGAGCAGCGCCGACGCATCTCGGACTAGTCGGTGAAATAGGGCGTAGTACGCAGTCGAGACCGCTCTCCTGAGGCTCGCTTGGTCGAGCGTTGCGGGGTCTCGTGTCGCGAGGTGACGCGCCTGCCGCAGTAAGCTCTCTGGAGGTGATCCTGCCACGGCAACTACCTGCGCAGCTCGATTGGCTTGCGCGCTTGAGAAGATCTAATCAGTTGGTCGTGCTCGGCCTCGGTGCGCCAACGAAAATATATGCCCTGGCTATCCGGCAACGGTAAAACTCCGAGAGCAGCTCGGAGTTGTTTCTCCAGATTGCGCTTTTCGACCGTCGAGTGCCTCTCCTTCAGCACCATATAGACAACTAACGTCGTTGCGCCCCCGGGGTCGGCATCCCTGATGTAAGCAAGCCGGCTAACTTCAGTCGGCAAGAGTGAGAGTTCCGTGCGCAACGTCGTTTCCACGTCGTCGAGCCGGTCCGCCTCAACACGCGGCGGAGACTCGATGTCGTAATCGTCTCGTACAACCTGCGCCCGCTCGTCCTCGGCGGCTGAATCGTCGCCGATGCTTTGCGCCATCTCGCGTAGCATCGTCGCACTCGCGGGCCATTCATTTTGCACCTCTCGCGCCCATTCGGTGAAGCGCTCCGCCATGGACAATTCCTGAGCGCCTCCCTCTCCGAGCGCTTTTGAATAGACGCCACGAACATTGTATTTGGCGACTTGCAATGCATGTCGCAGCCGGTGATATTTGCCCCGCTCCAGCAGACGACGCGCGGCCACACACGGCCAGATACCGTCAGAGCCATTAGGTACGCGGGCAAGTACCTCCGCGAGCTGAAAGCACGCTGGATCGATTCGTTTGGCCGACTCGAGTTCTGAAAGCACGCTTTCGGACCAGTCAAAGAGAGCAGCTTCTTGCTCATCTGGCGGCAAGCCGCGCCCGGGATAGCCGTGCCAAGACTCGAGCACCCTCGAAGCATTGTACGCTGCAATTTGCTCAGCACTATTGGGTGTTGCATCCCCCGCCTCGTCGTCCGCGCGATACATCAGACTTACAAGTGCAACGAACATCTCGGTCGAGTTCTCAAGCCCGACGATGACTGTTGATGGCAATTGGTCGGATGGGAACGACAGCCAAAGGGAAAGCGAGACCTTCGCGAGCTCGCCGGTGTCAACCACAGGGTCTTGGCTCACACGGGCGAGCAGACGGTCAATGTGATACTGGAGGAGATCAACTTCAACGTCCTCCTGCCCAGCAGCGCCAACGAGACTCGCGCGCTCGGCTAGTTTGATAAGTGCGCCAAATGCGATCCCGGTTGACGCATGCTCTCCCGCGGTGTCCGCCACCTCGACGGCCATTGCGAACCGACCGACAGCGATCAATCTGGTGATCGCGGTTGCCCATTCGGAGTTTTCGAGCGTCCAAAATCGTGCTGTCTGCCAGTACGCTTTCGCAAGACTCGGGATTCGATCGAGCCCTTCCCACAAGAGGGCGCCTTCCCGATGGCATCGCGCGGCCCCGGCCGCTTCCGTCAAGCGGTCGTTCCCGACTAGCGTGTCGAGCCGATCTAGAAACCACGGGAGACCCTTGGCGGTGCTTCGGTTTGCGAGGAAGGTCGGCAGAATGTTTGCGTATGCCGCCCCCCCGGGGCTAAATAATTCGCGCTCCATTTCGTCTGCCCGCGAGCTATCAGCCAATAGGCGTCCGATGAGAGCCTCGTTTGGTGCTGCCTCGCACAGTTTTTGGACAAGTGATAACCAGTCGTCCTCTTGAAGGATTCTGTCGAGTGCCTCTGTCTGAGCCTTCGCGGCGTTCTTTGTGCCCTGCTCAAACCCGTCGTCGTCGTCGATAGCCACCTCTGGCCCAAACAACCATGCGACGCTGAGCACGGGGTCGACGGGCGTAAAACGCTTGTACAGTTCGGTGAGTTCCTCGACGAGCATCCGGTCACCCTGTCCAGCGCGCTCCCGCCGCCTCGCAAACCGAAGCGCTCTGCGGATCTTGCCCCAAAGTGGCAACGGGTCCGCGAACGCAACGGTCCTCAGTTGCGCAAGGATGGCGTCACGTTCCGATGGCAGGAGAGTGGCGAGTCTTTCAACCAAAAGACTCCAGCGGTCAGCCGACGCGCCTGCAAGTCCGAGTAACATCTGGACCGTTGCCGCGCGCTGCTCTTTGATTTCGTCGCGCGTGACTTCCGCCCGGTCGGTTGGCGAGATCGTTAGAAAATCTGGATGTGCGTGCGGATGCACCATGCCCATTGGACTGATGGCCGACGCCCCCAAACTCCATGCGACGTCTTCATGCTTGCGCGCTATGGCCGCCATCATGCCCACGCGCTGTGCGACCGTTGTTCGTGATTGGGGCAACCGATCGTGCAGAATTTCTCTCAGGCTACGTGCAGGGCGATTCGCCCACTTGCCCCCCGGGTCGAGCGCAGCAAGCTGAGCCAGCGCAGCTACTGTTTCCGAAACGCACTCATCTGTCCAAGCGAGGCGCTCCAGCGCCCACAGAAGTCCCGTATGGACGTTGCTATACGCTCCTTCTTCAAGAAAGAGTCGACTCACACCAGCACTGCCATATTGAATGCTCTCGTCGAGCCGATCCAAGAAAATACGAGGCGCCGCCTCGGCAAGATTTGGAAGAACCTCGCTGAGGCTTGCCCATCGCTTCCAGTCAGGGATGAGCACAGCATGAACAACTCGCTCCACCGTCCGCGAAGTTCGTCGACGAGCGGCGATCTCAGGAGAATGTGCGAGCCGTGCGAGGGACAGCGTGAGCGCGGCCCGCAGCGCTCGGGACGGCTGGCCCTCCTGTCCTCGCAGCGATACGTAGAATCGTTCATCGAGAGCAACCTCGAACTTGGCTTCATCTACTCCGAGAACATCTTCGGCCGTCCGAAGAAACGCGTCGAGTTGTGTGGCCGTCAGTTCGCGAGAGAGTAGGTTCCATGCATCCTGTATTGAGGCCCAGGTGAACACATCCCCCTTGCGTACGATCGGAGTGCCGTTTGAGTGCTGCAACCTAGAACAAAGCTCCTCGACCTGCTCGGGCGCGCTGCCAAGTTCATTTAGCACCCGCCGGTCGCCCACAGCTGTCGGCATGAAGGCTCCGACAAGCAACATCGTCATCAATTCGCGGTTTCCTTCTCCGCGTGCCCATTCCGGTCTCGTCGGGTGGCCGAAGCCGAGCAAACGCTGCAGTGCAAGCAATTGCCCGCCGGACTCTTGCGCCAAGCGCCGCGCCCTCTCGGGTGGAAGGCCACCCTTTTCAAGCGCTTCTGCCATTGCTCGCTTGCTGACACGGCCCAACGTCACGTCAACATTCGGTGCGGCTGCCTCAGCAGAGAGCGGGACGATCAACGTCGCACTGGCCCCCCCGTCTACTACGCCAGTAGGGGTGAAGGTAGGCAGGACCACAGTATCGAACGTTTGCGCCTGTCGCACTGCCCAGCGCAGCGCCGCTTCGGACTCCACGACAATGGTTTGTTGCGCGACGCGTTCGCCCTCTACCAGCGCAGCGGCTGCAAAGAGGGCCGCTTCTTCCAAGGTGTCAGCCGAGATCCGTATTTGCCGTATCTCGGTGCCAACAGCATCTGTAAATGCCTTGAGCGCTTCGTCGCGACGCGACAAAGCAAGCCGAGAAGGCAACGCAGGAACCGTCCGCTGCGACCAAGCGCGCAGGTACGACCGAACGTCGGTGATGTCTGTCGCAGGGATCCCGAGGTGCTCGGCCGCAAACCAAACAGCAATCGCAGGCGCCAAAACCAACCAACTCACGAGGTCTTCACCGTCAAGCATTTGGACTGCTCGCCAGGCGCCAGCCTTCGAGTGCTGTGCTGCCCACTCAGCTTTCTGCGGAAACTGCCGGGCCGTTACGGCAACGTACGTCGTCTGCGATGGATCGATGCCCAACGGATCCGTCGTTCTCTTCTTGAAATCGGCGTCTGCCTTACGCCTCACGTTTTCGCTGACCGAAAACTCCCAGACAGAAGCTCCAGCAGGCCAGAACGGGCCGGGCTCGCGAACACTGGCCGCTCCGTCGAATCCCGGCTGCCAAGTTCCGGTGCCCGCCGAAACGTTCAAATGATCAAGCGATGCGGTCGCGAGCAGGAGCCTGCGCACCAAGTCGGGCAGCACAGTGGGCGCTACTGCGGTCGCTGCCCATTGTAGGATTCGATCCGCCGTAACATTGGGTAAAAAGGAGCCCACGACGCGGAGCATACACGCGGAGCACGACGCTCGTAGGTGACCACCAAGAAATAAACGGACAGCTCGATCAGAAACGCTCCGGCTCGCGAATGCCCGACAGTTGAACGCTGGCAGGCGATATGGATCTGGGGACGGACAGTGTAAGATGAAGCGTTGACATGAAGTACGACTGGCGTAGGTTCTGGTGCCCGCGAGACGCCGCAATTCACGTCGATTTCGGGGGCTTCTTAGACGACCCCGAACGGGACAAGCCAGCGCTCGGGGGCACGACCGCGGTACCGTTCAGCCAATTGGCGGCCTTCGGGTGTCTCGTTCTGTTGGGCGAACCTGGCATCGGGAAAAGCACGGCGGTCAAGGAAGCGTTCGACGGGACGGCAACCACCGCCGCCGCAGCGGGCGACGCCGCCCTGCGCTTCGACCTAAGGGCCTACGGTGACGAATCACGTTTGGTGCACGATCTCTTCGAATGCGCCGAAGTTGCGGCGTGGCGTTCAGGAAGCCACGTGCTCCATCTCTTCATCGATAGCCTGGACGAGTGTCTGCTGCGCGTGTCGACCGTGGCGGCGCTGCTTGCAGATAGGCTAGCCGCGCTGCCCCTGGCTCGCCTGCGCCTGCGCATCGCTTGTCGAACTGGCGACTGGCCGAAACTCTTGGACGATGCACTGCCTGAGCTGTGGGGAGCTGAGAATGTCGGGTTTGTCGAGCTTGCTCCCCTGCGCAAACGAGATGTCGTTCACGCTGCGGAAAAGAACGGCCTCGACAGCAACGCCTTCCTCACCGAGCTAGCGGACCGCTCTGCGGTTCCGCTGGCGATCAAGCCTATTACGCTCAAGTTCTTGATGCGCTCGTACCAAGAAGCCCGGTCGTTTCCGGCGACACAGGCAGAGTTGTACGCCCGGGGCTGTCGGCTCCTGTGTGAAGAGCAGAACCCGAGCCGGACCGCGGGTAACTTACGTGGCTCGCTCGATGCCTCACAGCGGATCACCATTGCAACGCGCATCGCCGCGGTCATGACCTTCTGCCGGCGGGGACTCGTCTGGACGGAATCGGAAACCGGAGTCATCGGAGACGACGAGTTGACAGTCGATCTCCTTGCCGGTGGAACGGAGGTGGCAGGCGGCGTGCCCATCGCAGTCACCGAAGCAACGGTGCGCGAAACGCTGTCAACCGGCCTCTTCTCGTCGCGTGGAGCAGGGCGCGTCGGCTGGGCGCACCAGACGTATGCGGAGTGTCTCGCCGCGAAGTACCTCCTCGATCGTGGGCTCATCCCGCCACAGGTCCGGGCGCTGCTCATGCATCACGAAGACCAAGGGCAGGTCATCCCGCAGCTTCAGGAAACCGCGGCGTGGTTCGCGAGCATGGATCTTGCTTTTTTTCGTTCCCTCGTCACGTCCGATCCCCAGGTGTTGCTGAGAAGCGATATCGCAAAAGCAGACACAGACAGGGCTACGCTGGTTCAAGGGCTGTTGGAGGGATTCGAAGCCCACCGGTTGCTCGACGATGACTGGGACCAGCGGATCGACTATCGCAAGCTGAAGCATCCTCGGCTGGCCGCTCAGCTTGAGCCGTACATTGTCGACCGGACGAAAGATGTCATCACTCGCCGCGTCGCCATCGACATTGCAGAAGCATGCGAACTGGGCTCCCTTCAATCGGCCCTGGCGCAACTGGCACTCGACCCCACGGACGCGCAGGTTCCGCGCGTTCGAGCCGCACACGCCGTGCAAAGAGTGGGCGACTCCGTCACGAAACTTCTCCTACTCCCCCTTGCTAGCGGCTCCGACACTGATCCGAATGATGAACTGAAAGGCATCGCACTACGGACGCTTTACCCCGAAGTGATCACCCAGTCAGACGTCTTCGGGCTGATTGCTCGACCACGAAACGACCGGTTTTACGGCGCCTACAGCAGGTTTCTCCATGAGCTTCGCACGTCCTTGTCGCCCTCGTGCCTTCCCGCTGCGTTGCAGTGGGCGGCCGTGCAACCAAGCCGACACCTTCAGGACGGCGCTATTCGTGACCTGCTGGACGCCGTGCTGCGACTCGCATGGGAGAATGCTCTCGAACCGGCGATCGTCGGGCCACTTGCAGTAGTCGTTGCACACCGACTTGCTGACCACGACAAGCTTTGGACCGCTAGCAAGGAGAGCAAGGGGTCCGGGGTCGCAGTCGACATCGACACGGAAGCGCGACGGAAAATCCTTGGCGAACTCATTGAGACCGCTGCGCCGATCAAGAACGGGACTGTCGCACTGGCGTACTCCCATCCCGCACTCGTGCGTCCCGAAGATCTGCCCTGGCTACTGTCCCGGCTTCGATCCGAAGCCCTCCCGGCGGATCGCAGCCGCTGGATCGAGCTCGTCACGTTTCTATTTGCGCGCGAGCTCGACGCCTCCCGCATTGATGCCGTCCTGGAAGCTGTGGAGACCCAATCCGATCTGGCATCAGCGCTCGCGCCGCTGGTCACGCCCATCGTCCTGGAGAGCGACGAAGCCACGCGCCTCAAGCACCAATACGAAGAGCACAAGCGAATGCTCGAGAAGAACGAACCTCCGCTCTTGGATCCTAGTCCCGAAAAACGCGTTGAGACCTCGCTCAGCTTAGCCGAAAGCGGAGACCCCCATGGTTGGTCTCAGCTCCTACAGGATCTGACACTGGAGCCGAGAAGCACGTACTATGGAGATCAATGGGAGGTCGAGGTGACTGCGTTTCCCGGGTGGCAGGCAGCGACTGAATCAACGCGGTCGCGTGCGATTGACGTTGCGAAGCGGTTCATCACGGAGGCAGATCCGCAAAACGAAGCGTGGGTGGGTCAGGGTTCAATCCGAGTTGTCGCGATGGACGGCTACCGCGCGTTGCGACTGGTCCAAGCGGTGGACCCTCGGTGGCTCGATTCCCTTGACTCTGCCACGTGGCGCCGTTGGGTTCCCATCATCATTGCGTACCCGCGCTTCCAGAGTTCCGCTGCCGACCGCGATCTTATCTCTCGCGCGCACCGACTGTGGCCCTACGAGGTTGCTTCCACCGTCACCCGGCTGATCGCAAAGGAGAATGAGGAGAGCGGGAACATCTTCGCACATCGAGCAGTCGAACACTGTTGGGATGATGTACTGGCAGATTCCTTGCTGGCGAAAGCGCAGGACCCAACCTTTGCTCCGACTGCCGTCTCGGAACTCCTCGAGCACGGCATGACAAAAGGCGACAACCGCTTTGCTGACGCGGCAATCGACATGCTCACGCTGCCTGTGAGCCCAGCGCAACGACCGCGGGCAGTCGATGCAGCAGAAACCCTGTTTCGACTCGCAACGGACCGTGCCTGGGTCGCTATCTGGGCAGCCATTCAACACGATGCGGCCTTCGGGCGCGACGTGCTCGTAAAGGCCGCGACGCGAATTCACCACGACGCTCGCGTGATCGCGAGCAAGCTTTCCGCAGCGCAGGTTGCCGATCTTTACATTTGGACGGAGCAGCAATTCCCCGAGCGCGAGGACCCAAAGCGCAAGAACGGCATTGTCTCACCTCGGGAGAGCGTCGCAGATCTCCGCGACGGCCTGCTCAAACACCTGAGCAATTGCGGCGAGACAACTGTCTTGAAGGAAGTGGATCGCATCGCAGTCGCCCTTCCTCACGTTTCTACGCTGCGATTCACACGTGTATTCGCTCGCAGGGCCGTCCTAAAGACGACCTGGCGGCCAACAACGCCGGCGCACTTCGCACAATTGGGGCGAAGCCATGACGCACGCTTGGTCGAAAGCGGCGAACAGCTACTTGAGCTGATTATCGAGTCATTGGCCCGATTGGAATCGGCCTTCCAAGGAGAAACGCCCGAGGCGCGCGCCGTCTGGGACGATCGCGGGGCCGCAGGCTATTTCCCGAACGACGAGAACTCGTTCTCCGATCACGTCAAACGGCACCTGGTGCGAGACTTGAAGGAGCGCGGTATCGTCCTCAACCGGGAGGTCGAGATCAGAAAGAGCGTCGGACCCGGCTCCGGCGAACGGACCGACATTCAGGTCGATGCGCTCGTGCAAGGACCATCGGGTTCATACGACATGATCAAGGTGATCATCGAGGTCAAAGGCTGCTGGCACGACGAGGTCGCGACCGCTATCGAAACGCAACTCCTGCAACGATATCTGCGGGACAACGACTGCCACCACGGCCTCTACCTCGTTGGCTGGTTCGGCTGCGAACGATGGAGCGCTCGCGATTCGAGAAAGAAGAAGGTGCCTTGGGCGACGATTACCGATGCTCGCGTTCAGCTCGAAGCACAAGCAGGCGCTCTGTCTTCCGCCGACGCAACCGTCGTCGCCCATGTGCTCGACGCAACGCTTCGATAGGTGCGCGGCACTGCAGTCGCAGCTGATCGCCGGCCGTTCGCGATTGCTGTGAGCCCACCAAACCTCCAAACGAGTAGCGCTTACTTGAGCGCAGCGAGAACCTGATGGCGAAGTGCAGCGGCCGCAATCTCGCCATGGGCACTGACGCGCGCGACCAGCGCCTGGAACATCGTCATCAATTCGGCATCCATCTGAATCGACGGGCGAATCGTCGGTGTAGGAGGGAACGTGGCGGTGTTGGTGGTAGGGTCTCGACAGCGGAGCACCGCTAAAAATGGCTGAATGGCTGAATGGCTGAGAGCGAACCAGCTGCTCCCATTGCGGGTCGCGCACTGCGCGCGGCCAAGCATTTCGCTTGCCTCGATCCCCCGACGCGTGCGGGCGCCCCGCGCCGGCACGCTCACGCTACACGTACGGCCTTCTCAAGTTCCGACGCGAGCTCTTCGACAAACGACGCTCCGACAATAACGGTGCGCGGGGACAATTCGATCCGTGAAAATACAGCTGCGATCTGTTCGCCGGCCGCAACGCGGAACGCCGAATCTTTGTCCCGTTCGGGACCCAACGGGATCTCTGGATCCAGTTCTGTCTTGCAGAGGACGCAGTACGTGGCGGCATCGCAAGCCGCGAGCGCGAGGAGGTACTGCTCGTGCGCGCTTGACAGCTGCTCTTTTCGGTACTGGAGCGCGGCCCACAGGTAGCCCACTGCATCGAGCGCGGGACGGTCCACTAGGACGACGTCGTTCTTTAGCCCGACCTGGAGCTGCGCCGAGATGCCGTGGCTCATGATCCACAGCGTGCTTTCAAACGTATGCTCACGGAGGATGGGAAATCCGAGGGCACGAGCTGTCTTGGCCAGGTCTCCAACGCGTCCGACGCTGAGCCCGCGCCGGGTCAAAGCCACGTCAAGGTCAGCTACCAGCGTGCTCTTCCCTGTGGAGTGAGTGCCCGCGACGCCAAACTTGATTGCCATTAGAACAAGCTCCCTTGTCGACTGTTGGTGACCCGCGGCAACTCGCTGAGCATGATCAGTCGCCGCGCGGAAAAGTGCATCCGCTGGGGCTGCTCCACAAGGTGGAGGAGCAGGTGAAGCGCAGCCGAAGCGTCGTATGTCGCCCGATGGAGCTGGCCAGCGACGCCATCCAATCGAGCCTGCAGGCCAAGCCCTACGAGCAACTTGCTTAGACTGTAGGAGTCTTGTCCGGGGCACACGGCGCGAGCGAGCCTCAGCGTGTCGAGTACGCCCGGCGGCTGCAATTGTGGAAGTTTCCTGCTCAGGACGTCCCAGTCCACCGCGGCGTTGTGCGCCACGAGGTATCGACCATCGAGCGTGGCGAAAACGTCGTCGATGACCTGCGGGAACGTGGGCGCGTTCGCCACGTCCGCGTTCCTGATGCCGTGGATCTTGCTGACTCGAGGCGTGATCTTCTGGTCCGGCTTGACGAGCCACGAGCGGGGCGCGCCTACAGTACCTCCGTCGACGTGGATCACGGCGAGCTCAACGAGATCGGGCGGCTGATGGCCGTTGCCTTCGAGATCCAACACCGCGAGCGGCAAGGCGGTCCACGGCGCGTCGTCAGCGATGCGCGGGGGGCACACTTTCCCATCCTATCTCGGCTCGGCCGTGGCGTCCGAAGTGGTGCGGCTTTGCGACATCGTGGAACTGGAAGCCGAACGCATGCTGTAGGTAGTAGCGCTGCTGCTCGCTGAAACCGTCGAGGACCGCGGCGCGATCGCTCAGCTCAGCCACGCGCGGCGCCCCGATGGGACTTGCGACCGCTGCAATCTCGTCATGGGTGGGTACACGATGGGACGCCGAGCAGCATTCGACCTGCTTCGAAGGGCAGATGTCGCATACCTCGCGGATCCCGTAGTGGCCGTTGTAGTCGGGGACACCGTGCGCAAAGCACACACCACAGGAGGTCTTGCGGAAAAGCGGGGCCCCGGCAGCTCCGAACGCCTCAAGCACTCGTGCCGCGGTCGCTTGGGGAAGGATCTTGCGTCTCGCCACGTCCTCGTGTGGCTCGGGAATGCCATTCGCACGATAGTATGCCCGGATTTCCTCGCGGTAGAACAGGCCCGTGAATACCGTGGCATGGGCGTGGCGAGAAAGCTCGACGGCTCGAGCAAGGTGGTCGTCCGAGTCGTTCAGCCCCGGGACGAGCGGCCGCCAGTAGAGCAAGGCCCGGTACCGTTGTGCATGTGCGAATGCCATGCGGAGTGAGCGCGCCGCGATGCCGCTTGCCACGGGCTCGATGCGCGGGTCGTCGATGCCCGAGTATGTGAAGAGCAGGGTCACGCGGAGTGAGGACAGCGCGTTGAGCCGCTGGCAGTCGTCCTCTGTCACGCGGTACCGCGTAATGACGAGAACGTGGTTGCGCAATCCGCGGCTGTCGAGGTCCTCCAGGACGGCGAACGTGTGGGGCTTCACTTCTGCGAGGAACGGGTCGGTTGCTCGATTGAAGAGCTGGAGCGGCGTTCGGTCCCGCATGAAGAATCGGTGCCCGACGAGGTACTCCACCGCGCCCTGATCGGTGAGCAGCGCCTCGGGATTCCGCATCGCAAAGTTGTCGAACAAGTGGCGGACGCAATAGGCGCAGTCTAGCGGGCACCCGATAACGTGGTTGAGGCTGAGGCCGGACTTCCGATACTCGACGGTGTCGAGTAGCTCCTGGCGGAGCCCCGCGCGCCGAGCGTCGCTCACGAAAGGCAGACGGCGCGGCGAGGTCATCCTGGTCATCCCGCAATGGTCGCCGAACTGTCCAAGTCGTCAAGGGGGCCGGCTCAATCGAGCTTGGCAAGGCCCGATGAATTGACCATAGCCAGCCTTCGTCGGAACGTGCTCAGGGGCGCCGGCAAAAGCTGTTTGGTAGCGCGCTCGGTTAGGGCGTTGCCCCAACGCAACGGGGATGATAGTCTTTTTGCCAGGGCCTCAAGGAGGCATAGACACAACCTGGAGTTTCGCTCGTCGCCCCTTAGCGACCGAGTAAGGTGGACGCAATCGGTCACGGTTGCCCCTGGTGAGACGCACTTTTCTTCTGGGATGTCGGGTACCATGTGCGAGCGCCCTCGGGCTTTCGCACATGGTGCTTGTTGGTATTCAATGAAGTATTGGGAAGAATGTATCGTCCAAGAGGCGTCCAAGCTCATTACTCGCTTCGAATCGTATGCTCGTCAGCTTGCAGACGAGCATACGCGCCGGCAAAGACGAACGACGGCAGCTGAGCCACCCCTCGCGCCGAGACGACCGAGCTATTGGCAACTTGCCAGAGGGTTCGATCCCTATTTCGTGCGCGCGAATGCGGACCGAGTTTCACACGCCATCCGTGCCCGCATCGATCAACACTCGTACGCACCGCGCAATCCAGCGTTACACCTCGTGCCGAAGCCGTCCGGAGGACTGCGCGAAGTGTCGGTCTTCCAGGTTGCCGACAACGCCGTGTCCCGCCAGGTGTTCAAGGCCTTGATGCTAAAGAACAGAAACAAGCTCAGTTCGCGGGCTTACGCATATCGAGACGACGTGGACGCGCACGACGCTGTGCAGTATCTGGCTTCCGAGCTCCGTGACCGTCGAAGGGTGTTCGTCGCAGAATATGATTTCTCGAATTACTTCGAGAGTATTAGCCATGATCATATCCGGCGCACACTCACCGACCGGCGATTTCTTCTGACTACTCGTGAGGAGGCAGTAATTGAAGGTTTCCTGAGAGCAGGGCCCCCACGCCAACCCAACTTGTACGTCGAGACCGGCGGAGCAGAGCGGACTATCGGTATCCCGCAAGGCACCTCAATCTCACTATTTTTGGCCAACGTCGCGGCGTGGGACCTTGATCGCGCCTTGGAGCGACTCGGAGTCAGTTTCGCGCGATACGCCGACGACACTCTGATCTGGAGCTCTGACTACGGACAGGTCTGCGAGGCTGTTCAAAATCTTCACGACTTAGCAGACCGCATCGGTGCGAACGTCAATTTGAAGAAGTCCGGGGGTGTGCGACTGCTCGTACCAAAGGGCGCGCCAGCTGAGTTCAGTAGCACATCGAGCGTAGATTACCTTGGCCATTGCTTTCGACTAGACAATGTCGCGATCAAAGAGTCCTTGATCAAGAAGATCAAGATGCGTGTGCAGAAACTCACCTACTACAATCTCGTACGAGCACCCAAGCTAGGGGTGCAGGACTTATCGCGACTCGGCCGCGTCGACAAAGATTACGTAACGTTCATCTGGCAGCTCCGCCGATACATGTATGGCGACGTGTCGGAGCGCGCGATTCGGCGTTTTGGAGTGCGCGGCGTGCCAGCCAAGCGTTTCCGGGGCGTGATGTCGTACTTTCCCTTTGTGGATGCGCGCGATCAGCTCGAAGAACTCGACCGCTGGCTTGTTTCGCAGACTTTCCTCGCGCTGAAGCGACGGGAGCATCTACTGAGGGCCGCAGGGGTGAGCTCTCTGCCGGATCCTCACGGGCTTCGATGTGACCAACTCGCTCGCTTCACCAGACGTAGCGCCACGACGGGTGGTGTATTGGATCTGCGCATTCCTAGCTTTCGGAGGATGCAAGAGCTCGTTGCGGGCGGCGCGCGAATCCACGGCGCAAGCAAGGTCGCGCGGAGCCCAGACTATGGCTATGAATAAACAAGAGGCGGGGCTCGCGTCGTAGAGAGGGGTCCCAATCGCAAATGGCGAACCTCGCTTGACCGGGCACACGTCATTCAGGAAGAGCGGCGGACAGCCAATCCTCGACCACCAGTCCGACGATCGCGCCGTCTTTGAGCGCGGCGTCGTTGGTTACAAGCACCGCGCCTTGCTCAAGCGCTGTGCATGCAATGACGAGATCGAAGTCGCTCTTCCTGCGTCCACGCCGTTCGACGTCCGCGCGGACAGCGGCGTAGCGCTCGGCGATCGCGAGCCCCATCGGAAGCACGGGGAAACGCTCAGTGACTACTTGGACGCGCCGCCGGTTCTCCTCCCGACGCCCAGATTTCTCGGCGCCGAAGAGCAGCTCAGCGAGCACGAGCATCGGAATCCCTACATCGTGCGGCTCAACAGCAGCAAGGGGGCCAAGCACACGCTCGTCACCGTCGAGGACACGGCTGACGACGTTGGTATCGAGCACGTACTTCACTTCAGATCTGGGACCTGGCGATTGCCTGACTGCCGCTTGAAGAGGGCATCGAGCTCGGCGCCACTCTCACCCTCCCAGCGACCAATCTCGCGAAACACGTCGGCGGCTGTCTTCTTCTTCTCGGCAGCGGGCGCCGACGGCCCATCGCTGGCGGTGGGCAGCGCTCGTACCTCGAGGGTCAAGCCGTCGTCGACCTTTACGAGCACAGGGTGCGTCGGGTCACGTCTGAGGGCCTGGATCGCCTCGTCTAGGGGTAGCGGCTGGGTCACCCGGCAAGCATAGCAGCGTCCGAACGCGTTTCCCCCTAGTTACCCAACCAGGTGTCACTTCCGGTCACCTAGAGCGCCGATCAGTTTGAAGCCACGGAATTCCTAGCGGAATTCCGTGGCTGCCATATGTGATCATAGGTGATCCCACGTGAATGTCTTTGCGCTCGCAGTGGGAGCCGTGATCGTGTTCGTCGCGGAGGCGCACGATGGCGATGACGCGATGGACCCCGGCGGCAAAGGTGACCAAGCAAGAAGGCTTCCTGTTGAAGCGACTCGCTCGCACCAAGAAGCTTTTCGGATTTCTCCGTGAGGTC
>JBEQTH010000091.1:0-15868 GCA_040348785.1 Myxococcales bacterium
CACGTCGGGGGACAACCGGCTTCATCACCCGCAGCCCTCCCGAGACAGCAGCGAAGCCGCCCCCACGCCCAGCCGCCGGGCAACAGCCGCAAGCTGCTCAGAGTGCGGAAGGCGCGCGATCGGTCGAAGCCAGCGTTCGTTCAGGTCGTTCGGGGTACCCGCCTCCAGTGCCGCAATGTGCGCCAGGATGGCCGGGTGAAGCCGGAGCAAACAAAGGATGTTTGAAACTCGGTATGGGTGGAGTCCGAAACGCGCTGCGAGCTCCGCTTGTGTCCGCAGTTCGCCCCGGTCGATCAGCCCCTGCCACTCGCGCGCGAGCGCAAGAAGTCGAACAATTAACGGGACTTCAGGCGGTTTGGGCGGTTTAGGCAGAGCGCGTTCAGGTCTCTTCGCCGGGTTCGAAACCACGAGTCTTAGGTTCTTGCTTCCGTCGCCATTGGGGCGCCATCGCCAAGGCCGCGAAGAACAACTTAAACACCGGCCGTTTCCGTCACTTTGCTTGGCGCGGCACAGCGGGTGGCGTCCTTCGGTATTCCCGGTAGCACGGTGAGCCCTTGCTCGACGTCGAATTCGGCGGCCGCGCTCTCCCTCATCGGTTCCTTCTTGCGCGCCTTGCGGGCGACCTTGCGCTGGTTCTTCTTCGCGCGCTAGGAGGCCTTGTCCGGTGGCCGGGAGGGTGCACCCAAAGACAGCAGTCGGACCGACGCGGGCAACGGCTTCGACTGCACTGCACGCATCCAAGCATCGAGAATCATGCTCAGGGCTGTCAACCGATCACGATTCGCGCACGACCAGTAACTCACAACCGGAGGTCGCGGAGGCAGCTTGTCGATGTAAGGTCGAAATCCAAGAGACGCCCGGTGTCGTCACAGAGCGACACTCGGCCGTTGGTCAGACGAACTGCGACCTGCTGGGCCCCCTCGAGCTCGAGCTCGAGCAACACGCGCGACGCTGGGAAGCTGCCAATGTGTACGGTAACGCTGTCGGTACGCTGCTGCGCGATGCAAAAGTCGTCTGTGCTCACGGACAGCCTGAGTGTGCTGACCGCATTGTCCAGTGCGATAGGGACTTCATGCGCGCCGCGCTGAAGGCGAATCGGAGGCGACTGTTCGAGGCCTTGCTTCGGGTCGAGCCAGCGACCACACACGACTGGCGGCGCACTGCCAGAGACGGCGTAGTTGCCGACGAAGACGGCTTCGTTCAGTCGCTCTCCTAGATCGATGCGAGTGCGCTCCCGTAGTGTCCAACTGGGCAATTCGTAGCGAATACGCTCGAGCGGGCCGAAGAGCTCCGCGCCGATGGCGTTGCACTGTAGAGGGTCGACGTCGATAAAGGCCAGTCCCAAGTCGCCCGGTAACGCGATGCGACGCACCGCCGTTGGTGAACTATCGAGCGTGTCCAGTAGTACGAGTTGCGGCGTGCCGTCGCTGGGGTCGTCGTGTACGAGCCATGTCTCGCCGTCAAATTGCTTCGCAAAGGAACGAGCGCGGACCTCACCCCAATGCTCTGAGCGGCGCGTGGAGAGATCGATGCGCCCGACGCGGAGCACGTTGCCGCGGGACGTGACCGCAAGTGCGCGCCAACCGTCTTGAGAGACTACCAGGTGCTCGGCTGGGATGTCGAAGTGTGCAACTTGCTTGCCGTCGCGACCTACGAGCGCGACTCCACCCTCGCCGAGAGCGACGAGGAAACGGGAGCCGCATGGGTGAACATCGTGAAGCGCGCGGGTGCCGCAGTCATGCGCCGAGTAGCGATGTCGCACGGTTTGATCGGTACGCAGCCGCTGAAACGACGCGACGGTGGGTAGGTCCGCGTCGAACGTGCCGCCCACCCAATGCGCGGTCGCGCCCGCCGTGTTGGCTAGTGCTCGGTCGCCCAGCGCGCCCGCGTCAGCTAGGATTTGGCGAGTGAGCTCGCGCGCCACGCTCTTGCCCGCGGTTACGTTCAGGCGCACGAGGTCTTCGGCGACGAGGGAGCGCCGCTGAATTGCGTCGGGGCCGGGCTCGCGCAGCAGAGGCGTGAGCGCCGACTGCACGACTTCGAACCGAGCCTCGTCAAGTGAAAGCTCAAGTGCGAGACCTAGTACGTCACCCGCTTGTCGCGAAAGCTCGAGCCAGCGCAGCGCGAGCGCGCGGCCGACATCGACGCGGCAAGCCAAACGAGCGGCTGCCACGAATCGCCCCGCCGATGCCATGCGCTCAGCTTGCAACATTCGTAGCGCGCCGGCCTGCTCCCGCGCTCCTGAGCGTTCCAAACGACTTATGGCGTCATCGAAGGCCCCCTCGCGCACGGCGATGGCCACTGCTCGTTGCTGATCACCGGCTAGAAACCATTGCCTGACGATGAGACCGGCTGGGAGCTGGCGAGCTTCGGCCAATTCAGCTGCGAGGCGCAGCCGCTGATGGCGTTCAAGGTAAGACACGGCTCGCTCGGGCTGATTCAAGATCTCGGCCAGAAAGAACGCTGCTTCGGTATGTTTGCCTGCTTGGTCCAAGCGCTCGAAGACAGCTTCGTAGGAGCGCCGGAGCTGCTCGAAGAAGTCACCGTGCAAGTTGAGCGTTGGGCCTCCGCCTTTCTTAGTGAGCGAGATTTCTAGGGCACTCCTTGGTTTGGGGGGCGACAGTGCAGGATGAAGCGGCGACGGGTCCGTGCCGTTGCCGAGGGGGATTGCGCGCCGCAACACCTCCAAGTCGTCACGCTCGGCAAGAAGCTGCAGCAACTCTCTCAGGTAGGCCGCTTGCTTGCGATTCAGCAGTGCCATCAGTCGGGTCCTGCCGAACCAGCGAGCAAAGCCAGCGCGCAACCGTTGCATCAACCCGAGTGACGCCGCAGTGCTGCCCGCTGGTAGCCGCATCGTATGCGCCGAGCGCGATTGCTTACGCCGCGAACTAGCTCTGCTAGCAAGCCAGCCTCGTACGCTCCTCCAGGCCCCGCGAAGCTGCGCGAAAAATGGGAATGTGTTGCGCCCGATCGCGCTGCGGATCTCGCCGGCTGATTCGATGGCGCGCACTAGCTCGCGTTGCTGTTCGTAGTCTGCAGCAGAGCGGCCGATTCGCTTGTCGAACAGCGCACGAGTGTCGGGTGGCTTGCTGAGCTGGTCTGGAACGGCCGTAACCAGTTCTGGGGCACCCAGCGAGCGCGCTTCACGGAGCTCAAATGCCGACAAATCCAGCCATCTTGAGATGTCGATGGGGGCGAGGTCAGACCGGCGCATGCAGCGCGCGATGGACGCCTCGACGATGACCAGCTCAGTAGATGGCGGCAGCTGAGCTCTCTCCTTTTTCGTTAACGGAGCACTACTGAGAATCCCGTTGTCTAGCGTCAGCGGCGCCCCTGGACACAGGCCTGCCGCCACTCGAAGCGGCTGTCGAAACAGCACGAGTTGGCCACCTTTGACGTCGAATACCTCGGTTCCCGGGCTCCAGAGCGACAACACACGGCCGCGCTGCGCCTCGGGCGAGAGCAGCGCACTTGAAAGCCAAAATCCGACCGCGTCGACCACGCCGTGGTGAGTGGTGGTGCGTGGCGACAGCGGCACCGGCCAGCTCACGGATCTAGGTCCCGGCGGACCAAAACGTCGCCGTCATGGCCCAAGACATGAAGTTCATTTGCCTCGGTCACGTAAGCGAGGATTGCCTTGGCGAGTGCGCCGGCGACGTGCGTGATCGGCGAAGCCGTCCGGAGCAAGGTGCGTGTTTGCGCCGGATTCACGACAAGCAGTTGCGTCCGACTCGCATCGAGCACCACCAGGTTCGAGTCTCCTTGCAGCGCCACGACGCTCGACCCGTCGGGCATTTGAATGCTCAGCTGCCTGATGGTTCGGTTCGTCGAAGCGTTCAGCTCTCGCGCCAATATTCGAACCGTGCCCGTCCCGTCCTCGAATACGAGTGTATAGAGATCGGTGCCTGGCCCTAGACCGGCCAAGACTACTGAGTTCCAAGGTCGTGACTGGCGGAGAATGGACCGAGCGTTGAAGTGCCCAATTTCGAGGAGGTGCGGCCCCTCGACGCCATCGGCGTCGAACCAGTGGTCTACCACGGCGAGATGGGTTCCACGTCGAGTTAGCAGTGCGTGGACCCCGCGCGCGATGGGTCCTGCGACGCCCGTGCGAAAATCCGCGCGCCACAGCGAACGATCAGGCGCAACGAAGGTTGCCATGCGCTGCTCGGAAAACCAGGCGATCGGCCAGAGCTCCCCCCGTGATTCAGGGAACGGCACTCGGCAACTCGCGCCCAGGAGCTCCCGCCGGTCCTTATTGGAACACAGGGTGAGAGCATCTCCTTGCACGCAGAGCCAGTAGAGTCTCTTCTTCTGTCCCGTCACGCCAATGACAGACGACCGCGGGCTTGGCTGGTAACTGCGGATCCGGCTCGGGGCAGCATGCGGCGAGTTGGGTACGGCGATGGACCGCAAGTCACCGGCGCGGTCTACGTAGTAGACGTGCGTTCCCTGTTCGGTGAGCACCAAGTTGCTTCGGCGGCTGGGGGCCTTTTGCGGGGCGGGTGCAGGACGCTTGGCTTCAAAGGGGTTGCGCAGCAAGCGGACGGCGGTTCGCTGCTCGGGTAGCTGCAGCGAGACCTGCCTGGAGGTTCGCCCTCGCGCTGCAAATTCGAGGTCCAATACGGGAGTGTCGGACGTGACGCGCTCGCGAATGCTGACGTTGACGTGCCGTGTCCCGTCGAACCGGAGCGAACCGTCGCTGAGTGTCCATATAGAATGCTCCGGGAATCGCGATTGCCAGCTTCTCAATGCTTTGTCACTGGAACGCACCGCGGTTCTGCCAGACAAAAACGCGCGCACGCTCTGCTCGTCGAGCGTGTGCAGCGGCGCCTCACCCAAGTGGTGGACGAGCTGCCAGCTTAGAGATTCACCGCGTTGTTCGGCTCGTTGGGCCAAGAGCGCAAGGATCGCGAGCTGCGCAATGCGGCAGCCACCGAGTTGGTCAGGGCCTGCATCCAACAACGCCAACGTGCTGCGGAGTGGCGCCGGCTCCCGGTAAGCAAGACGAAAGAACGAGTGCTCAGCGTTCGCGGCGCGGCGCAGGAATTCCCAGGGCGCGCTTTCGCGCAGAAGCCACTCCGTGGGCAAAAGGCGCTCGTAACTGCCGCGTCGCGAAATGCCATCGAAGCCGGCGACTTCGCCGTGATTGAGCGAGATCGTCGAGGCAAACGCGTCGACCAGCGGTGCCAAGCGGAGCACGAGCTTGCCGAGTGCAGCTGCTAGATCATCGGGGAAGCACGCGAGTTGCTGCCGCCAGGGCACGAGCGGGCGGGGAAACGGAGTCACGGCGCCGCTTCGGTTCCGGATCTGGCCGTCAGCCAGTCTTCCAGCGCGGTGCGGCTCAATGGCTGTGCAGCACCGACGGGGATTAGTTGCGGTGGATCGAAACACACCGCAAATGGACCTGATGCTGTGTTGGCTTTGGCCGCGAGGCGTAGCGCGACTGCGCGTTCCAGCAGCGCACTCGGAACGTTCGGCCCGAGCGCGGTGGGCAGTAGCAATTGAGGGGCCGTAGGATCCTTCCCGAAGTATTGCACGCCGTCAACCCACGGCAGGTCTACAGCGTCCCCGCAAATGAACACGAAATCGTCACCGTGGACGCCGCTCAGACGCGTGAGCTCGGCATTGTCGAGCTGGAGCAGGCGAGTGACCAAGCGCGTGCTCTCCTTTGACATGCAGAGCGCCGCGCAGGCGGCCAGAGGCTCCTCACGTGCAGAAAGGTGGAGAGCGATCATGTCGCGTTTCCAAGCTCAATCGCGAGTCGCCCACGCAGCGTGGTGATCGGTTCGGGCAACGCAGTGGCGGAGAAGGTGGCATCGATCTCACGCAGCAGCCCTTCGATCCGAAGCCGCCACGCGGCAAGTCCCTCGGAGTCGGGACCAGTTGTTAGCAATGCCTCTGCGGCTTCTCCGATTCTGACGGCGCGTGCCTGCGGTCCTGACGAAGCGTCGAGTGCAGCAGCGCTGAGCGAGCTCTCCGAACTGGTGAGCAACTCGCGCAGCACGTCCCGCGCTGATTCTTGCTCCGCCAACGTTGGTACCGCATAGATAATCGGCCAAAGATCAGCCGGAGTCGCGACGCCTCGGCCTCCGAGCGTCGTCGCTGCAGCCACCAACGATTGTGCGCGAACCACGCGACGGTCCGTAAGTGCGATGCCGACACGTCGGAGCTGGCGAATTGCGTTGGCGATCGAGGGGAGCACTGGCGAAAGGTCGACGGCACGCCGTGCGGTCGTCAGGAGGGCGAGATCCTCGAGGCTTGCCGGGGCGCCCATGGGGGCCGGTTGCAGGCCAAGCGTGAGCAAGGTTTCGAGCTCGGAATCCGGGACTGAGGTCACGAAGACGCGTGCCAAGAAGCGGTCTGCGAATGCCGCCAATGCCGGCTCCTCGGGTAGTGCGTTGCTGGCGCCTACGCAAACGCGCAGCGGGACGCGCACTGAAGTTGCTCCGCGTCTGAATTGTCGCTCGTTCAACAGCCCGAGCAAGGTGTTCAAGATGGCGGTCGACCCTAAGAACACTTCGTCCAGGAACGCGACGTCCGCCTCGGGCAGCATCCCAGTGGTAACCGTTACCAGCTGCCCTTGCTGCAACTTGAGCAAGTCGATCGGTCCGAACAGCTCGCTTGGCTCCGTGAAACGACCTAGCAAATACTCGAAGTATCGTCCGCCAAGTGCGCGTGCGACGCGTCGCACAGCTTCACTCTTGGCGGTCCCGGGTTCTCCGATTACCAGCAAGTGCTCTTCGGCCACCGCCGATAGCGCGATCAGCTCGACTAACACCTCACGCTCGACCAGACCGCGTGAAGCCAGGCGGATCGCCCCCTGCAACCGCTCTGCCGCCGCCGGTACACCCGTTAGCCCCACGCTCGCCGCCTCTGTCAATGCATCACCTTCGCGGCCGAGGCTAACACTGCAAACGGGGCGGAGTGAATGGACGACGGCGGTTGCGAGGAATTTCTGCCACCAGCCGCAGGGGGACGTTCCAAGCGGAGTGGGTGGCGTAGTTGCCGGTTTCAAGCACTCCGGGCAACCGGCGGCGCGTCGGAATGCGAAACGCCGTCCGAGCGTTGTTCAGCACCGTGCGGCGCCAGACTCGAATGTGGCTGCCGGCCTCACAGGCACGCCTCTGTGCCGGAGTTGTTTTTGCAGTCACTGCAGGCCGCCGACAGTTCTTGATCGAGGCGCTCAACTTCGCACGCCGGAAGCAGTGGATTGTCGCTGATCACCAATGAGCCGCCCACCGCATCCTTCGGCCAGGAGTGCAACGGTTCGAGGCTGGTCAACGCGGTCCCGGCAATGACCACGTAGTATTGGACTTGCTGGATGCCCTGCAATCCTGACAGTGTGGTGAGCCCAGTGCGAGTCAGCACGATCCCTCTCGCCCGAGTGAGATTCGACAAGCCATCGAGTGTCGTCAGCTGCGGGTTGTGATCGATGGTGAGCCAGCCACCGAGTGATTCGGCGTTCTGAAGGGCGGCGATGGACGTGAGCCGCGCGTTGTCCGTGATGGTGATGTCACTCGTGACCGCAGCAACGCCCTCGAGACCAATGAGCGATGTCAAGGCGTTGTCGCCAATGATGGTGAGGTCGTAGAAGGACGCGCCCTTGACTTGCGCAAGCGGCGCGACACTGGGCAGCGCGCGATCGTTCATGAGGGACAGCCCCCCGAGCCGCTTCAACGAAGAAAGCGCAGCTATGGACACCAACGAGCTCGCCTCTTGGATTTCCAGCGTGCCGCCAATGCTCTCGAGCTGCTCTAAACCAGCGAGGTCTGTCAGCCTGGAAAACCCACCGATGGTCACGTTGGCCCCGACCGACGTCAAAGAGCTGAGTCCCACTAGCGACGCAGGCCCTTCGGTCCCGTTGTACGACGCCAAAGTGAGCTCGCCCTCGATCGAGGAACAGTTCTCGGCGACGAGTGCCGCAAACGCCGCGTTATCGTACACCTCTCGACTTCCGAAGCATGGGGCGGCTGGTCGCGACTCGCTACCTGCGTTGCCAGCGTCGCCGTCCGCCGAGCGTCCCGCGTCTCCGCTCGATGCACCCCCCGCCCCACCGTTCGACGCGCCCTCCTCGCTTGCTCGGCACACGAACGCTGGGTCGCAGCGCAACCTCGCATCGCAGCTCCCGTTCGGATAACACGGTTGTGCCAGGCCGCCGTGTGGGCCTGGACGATAGGCGCCCGTGGTGCCACCCTGCACGGGAAACGCGCCGGCCAAATCCGCGCTCGTCGCAGCCACCGCACCAGCGGTGTCCGAAGAATTCGCTTCGGTGTTTCGCTCGGAGGTCTCCGCGCAGGCGAGCGGAGCGCCAACGAGCACAGAGCTCAAAGCCAGCACCTGCAGCACTCCGCTTATGTCCGAGCGGCTTTCGCGCTTGTGGTGCTCCATGCCGGCGCCCAGGATAACCCGGGTCGCCCGAACTGGGATGGATGACCAGGCTTCTGAGCGGCTGATTGTCAATTTACTGATGGTCACCCGCCACGGCACGGGGCGGTTCAGCCTTCCGCGGCGCAGTGCGGCTGGAACAGCGATGCCCACGTGCCGACCGTAAGCTGCGGGAGCGAGCGCTTGGGCGCGGCTGGTGAGTAGGCGCGTGAGCTGGCCTCACGCGAACATCGCGGCATGCTCAAGGCGACTAAGTGGTGGCGGGTGCGCGAGATGGCCACGTTCAGCAGGTTCGAGCGCATCTTCAGGAAGCCGAGCGCGTCAAGGGACCGGTCGGGTCCGCGCAGCTCTAGTCCCTAAACAAGCGATAGGCGAGCGCCGGGCGGCAGCCGATCGCGGTGCCGGGGCCGCGGGGCGGACGTGTATCCAGCGGTGATCCGGCAGGATGTTCAGGGTTTTCGATGACGATGGGACCTGTCAATGTGCTCGATAATTTCAGTTCATCGGTTGGCACAGAGTCGGGCGGATGATGAACCTCGGCAGAAAGTACTGGCTCGGAGCGGGCGCGCTGGTCCTGATAGCCGCTTCGGGAGCTTACTTCTCGTTTCGTTCACCTGAACCTAGCCCTCGGTTTGCCCGCAGAGCAAATCTTGCAGACGCTCCGCCGCAACCGGCGAACCAAGTCCACTATGCCAATCCTGATCGCGAAAAGGCGGCGACGCACGGTGATCAACCGGACCCCACGCCCCGGCAATTGGCCCGTCAACTCGCTGACAGTGTTCGGGCTCGATTGCGTAGCGAGCCGCAGCAAGGCGGCGCGATTCATCCGGCCGCGATGCCGCATCCGGCGGTAGAAGCTCCCGCGTCATCAATGCCCGCGCCCGCCGGGTCTGGCAATCAGAGCAATTCACCGCTGGGTCGATACGTGCAGGACGTCGTAAAGAGGCAATTCTTCCCGATCGCCAACTCCTGTTATGAGGACGCGCTCCACGCCCAACCAGATGCCGGCGGCAGCATCACTCTGAATGTTACGGTCGTCGGTGATGAAGCGGTTGGTGGCGTGGTGGATTCAGTGGAAGTGGACAAAGATTCCACCATCGTGGACCCGGAGTTCGTGACATGTCTCCGCGAGTCAATGTACGCCTTGTCATTCGCGGCCCCCCCCGCAAGGCGAGCGTCGCGTCACCTTCGCGTATCCTTTTGTCTTTTCCCCTGATGAGGCACCTGATCACTAGGTCCGGCGAGGCATCAATGGCCAGTGATATACGGATCTTCAACGCTCCGTTCGGGAGCGATCAGGAGATAGCAGACGTCTTTTTTCTTTAGCGCTGGGTGCCGACGGCCGGCCCCTCTCGAGGAGGTCCGCCGCCCTTTTCCGCGGGAGCAGTTGTGCCATCTGAACCGTGGAGAGCCGCCACTGGTTGCGCTCCCCTGGAGAGCGCTGGGTTGCCGATCGATCTATCGGCATTGCAGCCGTTTCAGACAGGCTGGTCGCGGGCTTCAGGGGGTTACGCTCGTCGTCGACCTTCGCCGAGAGCCCGGCGTTCGAGGAAGCGATGTTCGAGCTCGAACGGGGACCGAGGCCAAGGTTCTGGCGAACGGTCACTATCGAAGTCAGCGATCGCCAAAAGGACGATCTTCTCCGTCGTGGGAGCACCGCTTGCGTCCGCAGTTCGCCCCGGTCGATCAGCCCTTGCCACCCGCGCGCGTGGGCGAGAAGTCGAACAGTTAGCGGACTTCAGGCGGTTTTGGCGGTTCTGGCGGAGCGCGTTTCGGTAGGCCGAGCGAGCGAGCCCCCCCGCCGCCACGCCCCTACTTCCCATACACACTCACAATACTCTTCTGAATCGCAGCATCCGTCGCGTCCGTCGTCTCGCCCGCAATCACGACGCCTTCGGAGAAGCCGCCGGTGCCGTTGGAGTCACCCGCGCCGCCTTCGCCGACGCCGAGACCGCCCTCTTGTTTGAGCGGGGAGTAGCCGGCGGGGAGCGCGTTGAGGTCGACGTTGACGGACAGTGTGCCGGCTTTGGCGTTGCCGGTTTTGAGGGCCCAATGATTCACGCCGTTGTGTTTGAAGAAGGTGCTGACGATGTCGAACGTGACAGACGGGTTGGGGTTTTCGCCGGCGGTGGTGCAGGCGACGCCAGCTGGAACGCCTGAACCGCATTTGGCGGTGTTGCCGGCGTAGACGCCGGTTTCGAAGTCGACCATTGGCCAGGGGCCGTTGCCGGTGCCTTTGGACCAGAACGTGATCTTGGAGAAGTTGAGCGAGCTGAGGGTGCCGGGGCCGCTGTAGTGGACCGCGTTGCCCGTGTTGCCGTAGTTGAAGCAACAGTTGTTGTTCAGGTATTGGCTGTGGAAGATCGCGTATTCGGTTTGTGGCTTGGCCCCCGTGGGCATGTTCTTGGTCTTGTCTCGGTTGCGCAGGCACTGCGCGGTGTCTTTCCACATCGCGCCGGTTTCGACGGCGATGGGCATTTTGGTTCCGTCTGCCATCTGCCAGTATTGGATGTCGAGCAGGTTGCAGGGCTTGACCGTGCCGGGTTGATTGCTGGCCGGGTCGTCTGCGCGCCACATGTCGTTGCCGTTGCCCGACTGATCGTAGAGGGTCGTCACTTTGCAGGTGGTGCCTGAGCAGAACGCGTTGAGCGCGGCCGTGTCCACGAGCCCGGTTGCGGGCACTGTGCCGATGTCCTTCTCCTGCTTGTCGGACACTCGCAGGGCTTTGAAGAGCGGGCCGGTGTAAGAGGCGAATAGGGCGCGCGTTAGGGCGTGGGCAGCGACTGCCGGCGTGCCCGCGGCCTTTGCGACGTCGCCGGGGCGATCGCTGTCGGGCGTGGTCCCGGCGCCGCCAGCGCCTGCGGAGCCGCCGGCGCTGGGTGAGCCACCTGCGGCGCTAGCACCGCCCGCGTTCGTGTCGCCGCCCGTTCCAGCTGGGGCCCCGCCGCTGCCGCCGGAACCGTTTTGGGTGCCCATTCCCGGATGAGGCGTTGGAACGTCCAGCCCCGCGCAGGTGTTCGTAAGCGAGGCACAGCTCGCGGGCGGATCGGCGGTCACTAACTCCCACACCGCCGAGAGATCGCTGCGAAGCACGGTGGCGCAGTCAGCGAGCGGGGGCACCGCCGCATTCAGCGCGGCGACCTCGTCGGAGATGCAGGCTTGGTACTGCGCCACGGTGACCGGGCAGGGCATCGGTATGGCGCTGCAGATCGGCTCGGCAGGACCACTCGCGAGGCACTCGTTCTCCTGGGTGGCGCAATTTTGCTGCAGTTGCGCGTCTGTCGCCGCGCTGCTCGATACGCCGAAGGTCAGGCCCGCGCGCTTGCACAAGGTGGCCTGGTTGATCGAGCTTGCGAAGTAGGCGTAGGTTTCGTTGCACAGCTGCGTGGCTTCCGCGGCAGATAGGGAGCCAAGGGTCCGGTCGCCGCCAAGCGGCGTGCTAGCAGCGCCGCCTGCGGTTGGATTGGCGGCCCCACCGCCTGCGGTTGTATTGGCGGCCCCGCCCGCTCCCGGAGCGCCACTCACGCCTGCGCGGCCGGCGTCGCTGTCGCCGCCAGGCGCGCCGCCCTGGGTGCTGCTGTTGCTACAGCCCACTGGGGCGATCGTGAACGCCAGAGCCGCCGCGACCGCGATCCCCATCTGCCCGCTATGCATCACGTTTTCGTCCTTCGATCCGGGTTCGCCTCCGGACGAAGCGTCCGGCCTGGGTACTGCTGGAACGCAGCCGCGGTTGTATGCAAATCGCCCGGCGTGCGCACTTTTCTGTGCGGCGGCGAGGCGGAGCTCCCTCCTTGCAGGCTTGGCCCCCCGCCCAGCGATTGGAGCAATCCGCGCGTCGCCCGGTCTGGCTCGCGCTCCGTCGCGGGAGTGAGGCGTGCCTGCGTCGGCGAGCAAACCCGCCCCGCGCCGTCAGCTGGAATTGCGGTCCTGCGCCGAAATAGCGCAGCGGTCCCAATCCTGCATAGGCGGCTCGTGCTTCACCATATTTATCTTTCTCCCGGAATGTTCGGCTTCACGCGCCTCGCTTCCTATGACTATTTCTCGCATGTCGAGCGGGCGCTGAGCGCTCGATTCGAGAAGGCTGGGCTCGCTGTCGAGATGCACGTGTCCGACGTGCTGCCCACGGCCTCGGTACGTCGGCGCGCGCTGCGGTTGGCGGAGCTGATCGATGGCACTGCGAGTGGGGACGGGCCGATTCATTTGCTCGGGCACTCCACGGGCGGGCTCGATGCGCGCCTCGTTGCTTCGCCCGGCGCGCAGCTCGCGAAGTCGGCACCTTGGCTCGGGCGGCTGCGCAGCGTCACGACCATGAATACCCCTCACTATGGAACCCCGCTGGCAAGCTTCTTCGCGACCGCCAAGGGTCAGCAGGCGCTCTACGCGCTCTCGGCGTTCACGGTGATCGGGCTGTCGCTCGGGCAGCGCCCGCTTGCCATCGCGAAGGTGCTCGTGGGCATGATCGCGCGCACGGACGACGCGCTCGGGGTCACTCTGCCGGTCTTGGACCGGTCGGTCGCGTCGCTCCTCGGCCTCGTGGATGACGCGCGCAGCCCCGCCGTGCGCACCTACCTGAAGGCGATTCGGGAAGACCAGGGCTCCATGTTGCAGCTCAGCCCCGAGGCGATGGATCTGGTGCTCGCCGGGTTCGAGGACCGCCCTGGCGTTTGGTACCAATCGACCGCGTCGATGTCGCCCGCGGCGGGCCCGAAGGCGTGGCTGCGAACGCTCGGGCATCCCTTGCATTCGCTGTCGCTCTCGCTGTTTACCGCGCTGCACACGATCACTGCCGATCACGACGAGCACTACCCGTGCGCAGCCTTGCCCGCCGATCGAGCGTCGAGCACGCTCCAGGCGGCAGAGGCTTGGCTGGTTCGCGCATTCGGCAAATCCCCAACTTTGTCAGACAACGATGGTTGCGTGCCGATTCGTTCCCAAATTTGGGGCACGCTGGTGTGGGCGGGGCTCGGCGATCACTTGGACGTGCTCGGTCATTATCGTGACGAGACCCCGGAGCCGCGCGTCGAGCTGCGTCACCACGATTGGCTGACCAGCGGCTCGCAGTTCAACGATGCAAGCTTCGAGTCTTTGATGGACTCGATTGCATCGGGCATGATCAATCCCGCACCATCCATCGAAAAGGCAGAGTGATGATCACCATCAGGATTACCAACGCCAAGCAGATCGTCCTCGAGAAGAAGGGTTGGCTCGTGGCCAACGTCGTTGGCGCAGTGGTCGACCTCGAGGCGCAAGTCGAAGCCATCGTCCTGGAGCGCCTGCGCACGTCCCTCGCTAGCGAAGGAGTGGAAGCGATCATCGAGCAGGTGGACGGCTAGGCTCGGGTTTCGAGCGGGCGCGCGACGAGCCAATTCCTTAGCGCCAAATCCAAAAGCTCTTCCTGAGCGCGAGCGCGCGTCGTACGGTCGCTTGGCCGAGGCTCGTGCTCGGCGCGCCCTCACGCGATCGGAAACTCAGTTGGCTTGGTGGATGTATCTCGTGCTCGTCGTTGCAGGCATTGCTGCGGGCATTACCGGAAGCGTCGCTGGGCTTGCGTCGCTCGTGAGCTATCCGACGCTGTTAGCGCTGGGGCTCACGCCGGTCGTCGCGAATGTTTCGAACACGGTGGCGTTGGTGTTTGGCGGGCTGGGGTCGATTTTGGGCTCGAGCGCCGAGCTACAGGGCAGCGCGGCGCGGCTGCGGCCGCTGGCAATTGCCACGCTGTTGGGCGGCGTCACGGGCGGGGTAATTTTGTTGGCGGCGCCCGCGGCGTCTTTTGCGTATGTCGTGCCTTGGTTGATCGCTGCGGCGTCGCTCGTTATTCTGATCCCGCGTCGGCCGCGGCCGGCCGAACCGGATCGCCGGCACGGCGCGCTGCTGCTCGTCAGCTCGGGCGTCGTTGGAATCTATGGCGGCTATTTCGGCGCGGGCTCGGGCGTCGTGTTGCTGGCGCTGCTGCTGGCGATGCACGATGAGAACGTGGCGCGCAGCAACGCCGCGAAGAACCTGTTGCTCGCGATGAGCAACGCCGTGGCGGCCCTGGTGTTCATCGTCTTCGGCTCGGTGCGCTGGCTGGCCGCCATTCCGCTCGCGCTCGGCTTTTTCATGGGCGGCCGGCTGGGCCCAGCCATCGTGCGCAGGGTACCGGCGAAGCCGCTGCGCATCGCGATTGCTGTCGCAGGGCTCGGGTTGGCGGTGGAGCTTGGTTATCGCGCTTATCACAGCGGCGCGAGCAACGTCATCCTTCGCAACCTCGTGGTTCGCGGTCCGGGTTCCAACGAGGATCAGGCCTGGGACAACATCAACATCGAGGGCAGCTCCAAGAACATCTGGGTCGACCACTGCGAATTCTGGGACGGCCAAGACGGCAACGCCGACGTGGTGAAGGGCGCCGATACCGTTACGTTCACGTGGAATATCTTCGGCTACGCGCTTCCCGGTCATCCCCACAACCTGTCCAACCTCATCGCGTCTTCGGACAGCGAGCCCGAGAGTGACGGGAAGTTGGACATCACCTACATGTTCAACTGGTGGAAGGCGGCGGCCCAACGGCAACCGCGCTGCCGCTACGGTGAGATCCACGTGGCCAACAACCTGTACACGGGTGATAGCGCGATTGGCGCATCCGTCTTGGGCGTCTCCAACGGTTACGCGTGCAACGTGCTGACCGAGAACAACCACTTCATCAATCAGGGTCAACCCATCGATCTCGGCAAGCAGGCGGGGCCCGGCTCGGTTCAACAAGCGGTCGGGAACTTGTTCGAGAGCTGCACGGGCAATCAAAAGGGGAGCGGCACCGCCTTCACTCCGCCCTACGAGTACAAGTCGTTTCTCTTGCCTGCTTCGGCAGTGAAGGCAGTGGTTCAAAAGAACGCCGGCGCAACGCTGGCCAGTCCAACCGCTTGCCCCTGAGTGCGGCCGTACGCGTAAATAAACAGGCGTGGTGGAAGCGCGCGGGCTCCCGCCCCGGGGCCGCTCACCACCCCTCGGGTTCGGCGCCTGTTGATTCTTGAGCAATCAAACTGGAACCGATTCCACGTCGATGTCACAGTAAGGCATCCTTCCGTCCGTAACTTCTCAACCTGGAGACTGCGCCTTGTCCGTTCGTTCCCTCTCGGTCCTCGCTGTGCCCCTCACCGTCGTGTCGCTCGTGCTCGCTGGCTGTTCTGCGGGCGGGACCACGCCCCAAAGCACCAACCACCTCGGCTCGGGTGGCAGTGGCAGCGGCTTGGGTACGGGCGGCAGCATCGATCTGAACCTCGCCGGCTCCTCGAACGGCAACGGCACCGGGGGCGACAGCTGCGGTCAGGTGTTGCCCGTCGTGTACCGCGACTTCAAGGGCTCGAACGAGCCCGGCGGTCACCCAGACTTCGAAGCCTCCGGGCGTATGGTCCACAATATGGATGGCACCATTTTCAAGGGCTGGAACGAGATCGGTTGCGGCCTGGTTCAGCCCACCCTCGGCGCGGATAGCAAGCCAATGGCGTAC
>JBEQTH010000094.1:0-54143 GCA_040348785.1 Myxococcales bacterium
AAGGAGGCGCTCGGCGAGGAAGGCCTGAAGGCCTACGGCTCGATGACTGCGCTCCAGCGCATGGGCAATCCCGCGGAGGTCGGGGCGGCGGCTGCCTTTCTCGCGTCGTCGGACAGCAGCTTCATGACCGGCAGCGAGGTCGCCGTCGACGGCGGCCTGGCGCAACTCTGAACGGAATCTCATGTCCAACAAGCTCGACCTCTCCAAGGAACTCGTCGGCCGTCGTGCGCTCGTCACCGGAGGCACCGCGGCATCGGCGCAGCGATCGCGCAGCGCCTGCTCGACGCCGGCGCGAAGGTGGTGGTGACGGCGCGCTCGCGTGGCGAGACCTTGCCCGCCGGCGCCGCGTTCGTCGCGGGCGATGTCGCTTCCGCCTCCGGGGTGAAGGCCATCGCCGAAGGAGCGCTCGACGCCCTTGGCGGCCTCGACATCCTCGTGAACAACGCGGGCGGCGCGAGCGGGTTCGCACAAGGCACCGCGTCCATCCCGGACGAGGCGTGGCAGGCCGCCTTCGCTCTCAACCTGTTCGCGGCGATCCGGCTGACGAATGCGCTTTTGCCGGCGCTCCGCGAATCGAAGGCCGGCGCCATCGTGAACATGTCGTCGGGCGCGGCGACGATGGCTGTCGGGGCGGCCGCACACTACGCCGCCGCCAAGGCGGCCCTCAACAGCTATTCACGTGCGCTCGCGATCGATCTCGCGCCGAGCAAAATCCGTGTGAACGTCGTGTCGCCGGGGCCGGTGACGACGCCCGGGAGCAGGGAGTTCAGCGACGCGATGGGGGTTCCGCCTGACCTCTTCGCCAAAGAAATTCCGCTCGGTCACTATGGGTCTCCGGAAGACCTAGCGGAGGTCGTCGCGTTGCTCGTGTCGAATCGCGGGAACTGGATGACGGGCGCGAACGTCCACGTCGACGGCGGAATGACGGCGCGCTGATCGTCCCCCTTGCTCCAGTCGCGGGTTTATTTCGATCCTAAGGGGAGTGGAGAGATTTCGATGAGCACACAAGAGAATGTCCAGCTCGTGAAGGATTTTTTTGCAGCAATGGGCGGCGGCGATGAGCGAAGTCTGCTCGCGCTGTCTGCCGAAGATATCGAGTGGATCATTCCGGGCGAGGGCTGGCCGCTGGCCGGCACGCACCGCGGGCATGCGGAATTGGCGGCTGTGCTTCGGAAGGCGTCCGAAGAGTTGGAAACCACATACCCAGCGCCCCCCGAATTCGTGGCGCAGGGAGACCGGGTCCTGGTCGTCGGCGTCGCTACGGGGCAAATCAAAGCCACGAATAAGCCGTTCAAGGACGATTGGGTCTTCGCCATCACCGTTCAAAACGGCAAGGTGAAGAAGATCCGGGAGTACATCGACACCCAAGCACTAGCGCGGGCCTCCGAGATGGACGTGAGCCCCAGATAAGGGAGATCCCAATGTACGACCAATCCAAGCTATCCGAGTTGATCCGGTTCGCACGAGTCGATGCGGGCTCCACCGTCATCGACGTTTACCCAGGCGACGGCGACTGGACCCGTCTCTTCTCCGACATCGTGGGACCCGAAGGGCGGGTCTACAGCTTCGTGCCGGCCGAAGTCAGCCACTTCAAGAACGATCCGGTCGGCCGCATGCGGACGCTTGCGAAGGAGCCGGGCCGAGAGAACGTCGAAGTCGTCTCGGCGGACCTCGTGGCGATGCCGGAGGCCACCCGACCAGCGGATGTCCTGTGGCTGCACCTGTTCTACCACGATCTGCACACCACGCTGATCCAGGCCAGGGGCGCGACGGCAGCCCACTTCAATCGAGCGGTCTACGAGCGGCTGAAGCCCGGCGGGTCCTACGTCATCGTAGACCACGCCACCGCCGTCGGGGCAGGCACGGGCGACGCCCAGTCGCTGCATCGGATTGAGCCTGCCTCCGTTCGCGAGGAGGTCGAGGCAGCCGGCTTCGTACTGGACGCGGAAAGCACCCTGCTCGCGAACAAGGACGATCAGCACTCGATCAAGGTGTTCGATCCCTCGATCAAGGGCGAGACCGATCGCTTCGCCTATCGCTTCGTGAGGCCCTGACAGATCCGCCGCCGACTTCACATCGACCTCGCAAGTCATTCAGCGGCTGGGCGACCACGTCCTGGTCTGCGACGAGTAACTGCAGAGCTCACTCGCCCGGCGCTTCGGAGCAGCGCCGCTCGACCGAGGTGGCGTGCACACCGAGTGGGTAGCGCACTCGATAACGCCGCTGCTCGGCGAGGCAATGCCGCTCATCCACAAGTGGAAGTATGCCGAGGACCCGTATCATACGTTCCGCGTCGACCCCGCCAACGCGGTCATCCGCGTCACTTACGAAGATTACCCGGGGCAAAGCTTCGACGATCATTGCGGCCTGCTCTACTACGACAAGGCGCTGACCGATTATCGCGTGCGGGTTACGTACCGTTTCCGTGAGCCGCAGGCCAAGAACCCCGTGTCCTGGGGTTGGATCGAGCGGCGAAGCACCCTACGCTTCAACGCTTAGCGTACTGCGTAAATACGTAGTCCCTCCCCTCGACGGTCGTGTGACATGAAAATCCACACTTCGCATCGTGCCCTTGCGGGGGCTTGTCGGACATATCGCCTGGCTTGAACGAGTCGGAAGCGGCCTCGTAGTCGAATACGGCGTATCCCCACCCGCCGCTATCCGCGAAGCGCTTGCTGTCCTTCACCATGAAGTCGATATTGATCAGGGTGCCCGGCACCGTCGCATCCGGGAAGAAATCGTTCGGTTTCGGGGCCCAGTGCATCTTGGCCATCTTGGCGCCGTTCGGGACTGGCTTGCCATTCTCGGGAATGCCCGCCTTGTACGCTTCGATCATCGTCGGATTACCGAGGATGATGGCAACCGCTCTTTCGCTCCGACTCATGGAGATGGCTTGCCAGCTTTCGTAGCCCCTGAACTCGGAGAAAGCGAGCCCACCGGGCACTTTCACGGTGTATTTGTCCTGCGTAGCGGCCGTGACGCCGCCCACGACGGCCAGCACCACCATCATCGTTCCCATAGTCAGCACGCGCTTGCGATTCATTGCTGTACCTCGTCCGCGAAGTGGAGGGCCTCTCGTCCTTCACTCGATCGAATCGAACCGACGCGATCGAAGATTGGACGCGTCCTGTCCTATTGGCCACGCACAATCCCGTCGATTAGACGAAGGTATCGGTTTCGAGTTGCAATCTTCGAGTTGCAATCTTTGAGTTGCAATCTCTGCGGCGGAGTCGCTCGACAACATGCCGCTCGTGTTCGGGGCTCGAACCCCACATGGCTCGTGGCGATGGTTCACGCGCGCTGGAGAATGAATTCGCGGTAGCTCCGCTTTCACTTCACGGTCGGGAACAAAAGTCGTCTTGGTCATGTTCCGCGTCGGGCAGGATGGAAACCCGCGTCCAGGGAGCTACGAGCCATGAGTTTTCTTGGTAAATTCTCGATGAGCGAGGCGTTGCTCGCAGCAATCGCGCTGCTGTCCATTACCGCCTGTAACTCTCGGGAAACAACCACCGCACGGCGGAACGCGGATGGGGCGGCTGCGACGGCCGGGGCGGCCCCTACCGCTTTGGATGGGCCAGCAGTTCCTGCTCCCGCTGTTCCGCAGGTTTCGACATGGAGCCTCGACCCGGAAAACTCCTCGGCTGCTTTCGTCTGCAAGCACGTGTTGTCCAACGTGCGGGGCATGTTCCAGAGGCCTTCAGGCACCGTTACGCTGGACGAAGGCACACCAGCCAACTCCAAAATTAGGGCGACCATCGACGCGAGCTCAATCACGACCGGCGTGGAGGAGCGGGACACGCACCTCAAAAGTGCGGACTTCTTCAACGTCGCCGCGTACCCGATGATCACCTTCGCCTCGAGCAGCGTGACCAGGTCCAGTGCCACCTCGTACTCGGTCACGGGTAACCTGACCATGCACGGCGTCACCAAGCCGGTGACGCTGGCGGTCACGGTCTCGGCGCCCTTCAATCACGCCGGCGGTATAAGGCGCGGCATCGAGGCCACCACGACGGTCAATCGCAAGAACTTTGGCCTGGTTTGGGAGTACCCGGGTGAGGGCCCCGGAATCGTCGTAGGAGACAATATTCAGGTCACCATCGACGCTGAGCTGGTGCTGCAGGCGAGCTGATCAGACATCGCGGCCAAGTAAGCGGGCGCGAAAGCCCCACCTCGCCGCGGAGCTCGCAGCACGGCTCCCACTCAGCTCACGGCGACGGCCCGTCACGCGCCTCGATGGCGCATCATTTCTGCCGAGTCGGTACCCAAGCGGTCGTTCGTCCGCCCACCTCTTCACGCACGATGCGCTGCCCGCCGATCTCTTCGCTGCCCCGCGCTCCGCCCCAGCGATGCTCGAACAGCCAAGACTTCGGAAAGCGATGATGATCCGCGCCCACCTTCACCGCGCGCGAGAGCACCGAACGAATCGCGCGTCGCAGCGACTTCACTTCCGTCGCCGTGAGCGACGCGGCGCTCCGCTTCGGCGCAAGCCGCGATTGATACAGCACTTCGTCGGCCACCCAGTTGCCAATGCCCGCAAGCGCACTCTGATCGAGGAGCAGCGCCTTGATCGGGATGCGCCGCCGCTCGAACAACGCCGAGAGCTCGCCCTCCGCGGGCAAGTCATCGAACGCATCCGGCCCGAGCCGCTGCACCCGCGGCTCACTCTCTGGCGAAACACCGAGCCAAACGCGCCCGAGGCGCCGCGGATCGGTCAGCACGATTGCGCGCCCCGTGCGCGTTCGAATGCCCAGCTTCAAAAAACGCGGCCGCCCCTCGGCATCTTCGAACGGCGCTTGCCCCTGCCCATGCAAGCGCGTGCCGACCGTGCCGATCTCGCGCACCCAGCCACTCATCCCCAAATGCCCAAACACCGTCGGCCCTTCACCATCGAGCGTGAGCCAAAACAACTTCCCGCGGCGCCCGACCGTGCGCACCGTGCGTTTCAAGAGCGCCTTCTCCATCACCCTCGGCGAAAGCCGCGAAAACACAATCGCGTCCGGCACGACCTCCACTTGCGTGATGCGCTGACCCTGAAGCGCGTCACGCATCACTCGACAAACCGTCTCGACCTCGGGCAATTCGGGCATCGGCGTTCAGTGTAAGCCGCAATGGCGGCCTCAACGAGGGCCCTCGTTTTTTTGGGTAAGCGGGCGCGGTCGACTCAGCTCGTCGCAAAGCGCGAAGGACGGTCTGGGGCCCGTAAGCGCCGAGGGGCAAGATCGGTCGCAGGAGGCGTCCGGTAGAAGTACCCACGCTTGCCGCAGCACCCGCCCGAGGGCGCCTTCAACGTGAACTCGTCACTTTGGCTAGCGTCGTTATCGGAGGGGAGCATGACCATGCCCTCCCGAGAAGCCGTTTACTTTGCGGGGCAGCCCACGCGTTTGGAATCGAGCACCAGGTCATCGTAATAGATATCGAATTGGCGCTGAGGGTGCCAATCGTGGAAGCCGAGGCCGAAGGTATCGAACCCGCCGATGAGCTCGCTGCTTTTGCCATCCCAGAGCGCTGCGCCTGATTTGGGAACGGGCCCCGGGCTTGCGTAGCCCACGTTGCTATTGTCGAACGTGCTGGCCTGGGTGCCGTCCACCCAGGCGGTCACGCGGTCCGGGCTGTCTTCGAAGTGCCACTCGAGGCAAGACCAGGCGTCGGTAGACATACGCCCCTTCGAATATGACACCTCTTCGACGAGTGGGCTCAGATCGAGGAGGTCGAAGCCCAGCTGCCAACGGCCGCTGTAGCTCGCGACCTCCATGTAGCGCAGCTTGGCGAACGGCGGGGGGCCCTGGGCTGCTCCGGAGCCGGTGTGACCTGCGAACGCCAACTGCACGTGAATACTGGCTGTCGCATCCGCCGATGCAAACATGAGCACGCGACCAAAAGTGCTCGCCGTCTTGAGCGCGGGAGGCGGGTTCTTGGCGACGAGCAGCGCCCAATCATCGCTCGATCCCGCCTGGCCATGAACGCGGGCGGCGAACTTTCCGTGAGCCACGCGCTCATTCTGGACGACGAGCGTTCCTGCCTGGGCCACGAGCTGCCACTTGTTGGAGTCGATGGCGCCGCTCTCGAAATCTTCACAGACCAAGCCAGTGCAGTTGTCAGCACCGGCCGCTCCGCCGTTGCCCGCGCCGGCTCCGCCCATTCCTGCGCTGATCGCTTGGTCCCCGCCTGCTCCTGCAACGGTGGCACCGCTCGCTCCGGCCGTGCTGGCAGTCGTGCCGCCAGCGGCGCTGGTCGTTCCACCGTCCGTGCTGCCCGACACTGCCGCTGAGCCTGACGCGCCCGCCACGCCGCCAGCGGCTGTGGGTGGGCTGCCACCGGCTGCGGACCCGCTCGATCCCGCGGAGGCGCTGCTCGGGTTTGCCGCCGAGCCCGCTCCGGCGCAGGCGGAGATCAGTACGACCGAGCTCAAGCTCGCGAGAGTCCAGAGGCGACCGCCGCTCATGACTTCATTGCTCCGCGCTGCCGCGCGCTCTTGGAATTGCTTCACGAAATTCCACGGCCCCCTCAGAACTGCGTGATGAACTTCCAGGCTTCCGGCGCATCCCAACTCATCGCCTGCCCCGGATCCTTAGGCTCCCAGCCGTGAGGGCCATCGAACACGCAGTATTCGGTCGGGTGACCCGCAGTGCAGCCCTTGTAGCGTGTGCACGTGTGCGCTTGACCCGACGCCGGGAAGGTCAGGGCCCCGGGTTCGGGCATGCAGCCGTTGACCGCGGCGAACTCCGCTTGCTTCACTTTGCCGCTGCTCGGCATGGGTGTTCCGGTGCTGTCTTGGCTCGCCTGCGATGCGTAGTAGGCGATGGGCTTCGTCAGCGTCCCGGTGCAAGAGCCGGTGAGATCAGCCCCGGAGAAAAAGGCCACGCCTCGAAACACGTCGGCGCGCGTACACGCGAGGGCGATGGACATGGCCCCGCCGAAGCTGAAGCCGGTCGCAAAAATTCGGGTTTGGTCGATGCACAGATCGCCTTCGAGCTGCGCGAGGATGGCGTCGGTGAGGTCCACGTCGCTCTTGCTCCACGAGCCGGCACCGTTGGCTGCATCCGGCGCGACGAAGATCGTGGTTTTGCTGTCCATGGTCGCGAACGTGAAGTAATTCCTGCTCGCCACGGACATCGCCGATGATCCGGACTCGGCGAAAGCGAACACTAGCCGATAGGGGTGGCTGTTGTCGTAGCCGTCGGGCACGCGTAGAATGTACTTTCGCGACGCGTTGTTGAACGAAATGGGGATGGTTCCGTTCTGCAGGGTACGGGCTCGTCCGCAGCCCGCGCTTTGCGTCGCGCCGCCGCTGCCCGCGCCGCCGCTGCCCGCGCTGCCGCCAGCGGCTCCTCCCGCGCCTGCCGATGAGCCGCTCGCCCCCGCCCCGGAGTCACCGGCGGTGCCCGGCTGGCCCGCGTCCGCCTTGGCGCCTGCCGTCCCCATATCAGCCGCGCCGCCCAGGCTCTGCGAACCGCTAGCACCGCCCAGCCCGCTGGGCCCGGCTGCCGATCCGCCGGCGGCCGTTCCCCCTTGCGGGGACGCACCACCGGCGTTCTGAGCCCCTGCTCCTCCGGAAGGCGGGGCGACATCGGAAGAACAAGCGCTACCGAGCAACGCAAGCAGGGCAATCGAGTGGGCGCACCGCATGGGTACCATGAAGATTTCCTCGCTCGCGGAAGGGCGACCAACTGTCGATCGACACGAGCTCGAGCACCCTATAGTGCTGCTCGGGACTCGACTTTGTTATAAAACTTTACGATTCGTTGCACCGTCGTGATCGGCTGGCGTTCCCAATTGCCATCGTGATTGTTGCTGCTCGAGCCGTAGGTGCGGATGCCGCGCGCAAAGCTCGTGCCTCCACCCTGATCCGTGGCCGCCCTAGCGGTTTCAAGCAGCAAATCGACCAGACCAGCGCTGACTATTCGGTGCGCGAGATCGCCACCGGGTCACCCATGAAGTCAGGTCAGTTCAAGCGGATGGCTATCAAGCGACCGGTGGGCTCCCTCGCGCCCTCCACGATGTACAGCATCTTTCGCGCGGAAATCGCCAACATGCCGGGCACTGGATATGACCAGACGACTTGCCGACTCTGCAGGTCGAGCGCGTAGACCGCGCGATCCGAGCTGATGAAGAGCAGGTTGTCCGTGACGACGATGTTGCGGTGAAAACCGCTATCGCCATTCGTGCCAGGCCACGACCACAACACTTCTCCGGTGGCTTCACTCAGTGCATCGAGCATGGGCCCGTTTCGTCCTGCGTAAACTACGCCATGGGCGACGGCAGGTTGCGTCAGGTAGCTGTTCTTGCTGAGCCAGCGCGGAGCATTGTTCTTGAGCGAGAAATTGATCAGCGGCCGGCTATCGTATTGCTCGACGCTCGCCGCCGCGCGACCGCTGAAGGCGCCGCCACTGAAGGCAATGACGGTGTCGTTCGAGCCCAGTATCGGCGCAGCATGATACGAGTAGCCCTGGGCGGGGTTGTATGGGTCGGGGATGGACGCCACGCTCGTCCCGTCGCTGACTCCGTACACCTCGAGGGCAACGCCGCTGTAGTAGTATGCGTATTTGTCGTCGACAGCCGGCGTGGACATGTCGTCATCGCCTGCAGTCTGCACCCACGACCGGGCACCGCTCACTGCATCGAAAGCGTACACGCCGCCGCCGTAGTAGCCACCGTTGGTGAACACTCGGGAGCCACTTACGGTTGGGGCGAGGAGGTGCGGCCATTGCCCATCGAATAGACTGTTGAAAATTAGGGTTCCGTCGCTCGCGCGAAACCCGCGCAAAACGGTTTGCTCGTGCCCGGTAGTTGCGGCGTAGACCATGCCATCGGCTACGGCCGGCGGATTGAGCGCGGGGACGGTCCCGAAGTCCCAGCGCCAGGCCAAGGAGCCGTCCTGCTCATTGAGAGCGTAGAGGTACGCCTTGCCGAAATACACGTCGTCGGTCACGAAGACTTTGCCCGCTTCCGTAGTGACGGCATTGATGAAACCAAGCACGCCACCGGGCTCGCGTTTCCACTCCCAAACATAGCTGAAGCAACTTGGACTCAGCGTCGTGGGCACATAGCCATTGTGCGCTGGGTTGCCTTGGAAGGTTTGCCACTCGGGCGCCGCGCCAGTCACGCTCGTGGAGCACTCCCCTCCACCTGTGCCACCTGTCCCCCCTTGAGCGGTATCGCCCCCCGCAGCGTCTCCTGCGCTGCCAACATCGCCGTCGCCAACCGAGCCGGCTGCGCCCCCTTCCGCAGGACCTCCTCCAGCGGCGTCTCCCGCGGCACCAACCTCGATATCGCCGGCGGCGCCGGCTGTTTGTGCACCAGCGGCGTCACCCGGGGTGCTCCCCGCTGCTGCACCGCTCGCGCCACCACCGAACACTCCCGCAGAGTCACCGTCGGACGTACCGCCAACGCCGTTGCTCCCCGCACGGCCGCTGCTTCTCGCACCCGCTGCACCGTTACCGCTTTTCCCGGCGGCAGCGCCGGGCTCTTCAATCACCCGACCGGAGCACCCGATCAGACCGACGTGACCGGTGCAGGCCACCGCCAACAGGAAGCGAACGCCCCCACCCCACCGCCCACGCGCACCAAGAGGTGTTCCGTGCATGCCCATGGGAGCCTAGCAGACCCGGGCGGAGGGCGGATACACCGCGAATCGGAGCCCCAATTCGCGGCGCCAAGGGGTGACCGCTCCCGCATCCGACCCATCGAGCGTTAGCCGGCTCCGCGCGCAGCCCGGAGCCCCCCCGAGATCGGCCGCCACCAAAGCGGCGCCTCTCTCGAACGCTTCGTCACTACTCCGGGCATTCGGTATAGCCTGAAGACGACCTCACTGCCGCGATCGCTCTTGAGCACGCACAGAGGGTTGCGGAGATCGACACCCAACACATGACGAGCAACCTCGAAAAGCGGCCCCAAGAAGCGGCCGCGAGCTACGACGTGATCATCGCCGGCGCCGGTCCCGTCGGGCTGTTCCTCGCTTGCGAGCTGCGGCTCGCTCACCTCTCGGTGCTCGTGCTCGAGCAGGCCGCCGATCCGCATTCGCCGCTCAAGCAGCTGCCCTTTGGGATGCGTGGGCTGTGGGGCCCCAGCATCGAAGCGTTCTACCGGCGCGGCTTGCTCGAGCAGATCGCGGCGCAACCGGAGACCAGCGGTGCCCCGGGGCAACCGAGGCCGGGTGCGCCGCCGCCTGGCGCAGCGCGGCGCGGCCCGGCCGGGCACTTCGCGGGCATCCAGTTCGACTACAGCAATGTCGACGCGTCGCGCTGGTCGTATCGTCTCCCCGGCCCATCCGATACTCAATTGGGCGCCTCGATGGAACACATCGAGGGCGTCCTCGCAACGCGCGCGCTCTCGCTTGGCGTGGAGATCCGGCGTGGCCAAGGCGTCGAGAGTTTCGACGCGAGCCATGACGAGGTCACCCTCCTAGCCGGCGAGCAACGACTTCGCGCGCGCTTTCTCGTGGGCTGTGACGGTGGTCGCAGCACGGTGCGCAAGCAGGGCGGCTTCGACTTCATCGGCACTGACCCGGATTTTACGGGCTATTCGCTGCGCGCGGAGCTCGCCGAGCCTTCGCCGCTCGCCATGGGTCGCCACTACACGAAGACTGGGATGTACACTCAGTGGCAACCGGGAGTGATCGGCCTGGTGGACTTCGACAGCGGCGCGTTCCACCGCACACAGCCGATCACGCTCGAGCACGTGCAAGCGGTATTGCGGCGTGTGTCCGGGACTGACGTAACCCTCAACGCGTTACACCTGGTCTCGACTTGGACGGACCGCTCGATGCAGGCAACGACATACCGCAACGGGCGGGTGCTGCTGGCGGGTGACGCGGCACACATTCATTCGCCGCTCGGCGGGCAAGGCTTGAACCTCGGCTTGGGCGACGCCATGAATCTCGGTTGGAAGCTCGTCGCAACGGTTCGCGGTGACGCTCCGGATGGGTTGCTCGACAGCTACAGCGCTGAACGGCATCCGATCGGAGCGCGCATTCTGGATTGGACGCGGGCCCAAGTCTCGGTGATGCGACCCAACCCACACTCACGCGCGCTAGAAGCCATCTTCCGTGATCTCCTGAACACGCGCGATGGCGCGACGTACTTCGCTGAACGAGTGTGGAATGTCTCACTGCGTTACGACCTCGGAGCCGAGCACCCGCTGGTCGGCCGCAGTTGCCCGGACTTCGAGCTCCAGGACGGCACGCGGCTCGGCGCGCTGCTTCGCAACGGCAACGGCGTGCTGCTCGAGCTCGCTGGACAATCGCTAGCCCCGCTCGCCGGCTTCTGGGGGAACCGCGTTCGCTACGTGGCGAGCGACGCCAAGGATCGCTTGGGGCTGAGGGCGTTGCTCGTGCGCCCCGATGGCGTCGTGGCCTGGGCGAACGATTCCGCGCCCGAGGCCGTAGCGGTCACCCGAGCCGCCGCGCGCTGGTTTGCGACCGCGTAGCGCAATGCGCCAAACCGAGTGGCTCAGCGCCGCGACAAGAGCGCGTCGAGCACGGCGAGCTGCACGTCACACAGCTCCCCATCGCTCAGCGCCCGCTGCGAGCTCGGCTCGACCTCGAAGCGATCCCGCGCGCGTCCCTCGACGGTGCGGATCTCGCACGCCATGATGCGCATACCTTTCACGTGCAGCGCGCTGCTGACCGCGTGCAGCAAGCCGTCCGAATCCCGCGCGTCGACGACGAGTAGGTAGCGGCCCTCGGCCGGCGATTGGCGTTCGAAGTACACGCGCGTGCTCAGCTCGGTCTCACGCGGCGGACTTTGCGTCATGTCCTCGGCGATCAGCTCACTCAGCGACTGAGCGAATGCTTCGCCGTCGAGCTGAGCCGCGACGTCATTGGAGCCACCGGGCGCGCGCAGCTCCAAAAAGTCGACGGCTTCGACTCGATCCTTCCCCACCTCACGGCAGAAAGCGCGCGCGCTCTGAATAGCCATCCCTTGCGCGAGCAGCGCGTCGGTCACCAGCGCGAGCAGCCCCGGCCGATCCTCGGCGACCACACACAACTGAGGGCCTTTGGCCGACTGCCACAGCTCGGCGTGCACCAGGCGGGAGCCCCGCCGGGACACGATCGCGGCGTGCTCGGCCACCTCGCTTTCGCCATAGAGACGTTCGTAGGCGTCGGGCATCGTCGCGAGGAATTGATTCATCGGGTGGCTTCGGAGATAGCGGACGCCACATGGCCCGCGAATGTCGGCTGTGTTTCGGGAGCCGAACAACCGCTCGAGCTCCCACGCCACCCACGCTGCGCGTCACGGGGCGGCGGTTGGGGCTAGCAATCGGCAGTGTGCCGGCTGGCGCGCAGCAGCTCAGCCGAGAGCTCTGACTCCGCCACGCGCACGCCGCGCGCCAGCGTCAGCGCGGCCAACATCTCACTCACCAAGCGCAGCGCGGCGTCCGCGCTTTGGCTCGCGGGCTGAGCCGCTGCGCTGCAGCGCCTCGGTGGTCGGGGCGGCGGGCGATCAGCTGGAGGCTGCATTCGCTGGCACTGTGCCGCTCGGACGCGCGGGGCGCGCGGAGGAAATGGCGAAGGCCGTATCGTTCTCGGCCTCGGACGCCGCCAGTCACGTCGCGGGCAGCGAGCTGTTCGTCGACGGCCGTTCGCGCAGGTTTAGGAGCGGCATTCAGCGCGGCTCTGAGACGCGCCAGTCATCGCTGGCGCGTGTTCCGTCAACGCGTGAAATGCCGAGTGTGCGGCCGGGAGCGCCCATCACGGCTTGGTCAGCGCGGCGTCATTTCGGGCCGCGCCACACTGGGCACTCTGGGTGTCACACTTGTCCGGGAGACTTTGCGACCCATCTTCGGCGGGTGACTTCCGCCATCCCGCCGAACTTCGAGTCGATCGATTTGCCGCACTTGGGGAAAATCATCTATTTTCGTGAAGGCTCGGCGTGGGTCGCGGTGTGGCCCAACTTCCGCGACCGCTCGACTAGCCCGATCGGGCTCGGGGAATCACCGGGAGAAGCGGTGGCGGAGCTGGTGATGCAGGAGCGCGGCGATTAGCGCTCGCCTAGGTGCACGACTAGATGCGCACGACGCGCGTGCGCGACATCTTGTCGTGCCAGCCGTATCCGGAGCCGAAAAAGGAGAACGGCTCGAATGGAATGAAGCGCGCCGCGCTCCGACCGAGGATCTGCATGAACGTCGGCTTGCCGCCCATGACGTCCACCACGCGGGTGCGCGTAATGTACTTGGCCGGGGTGCGGCCCGTGAGCGCCTCGAACACCACGTAGTAGCCGAAGATGGAAATGACGATCATCACCATGACGAGCCCGTGCGAGCCCAGCGCAGCCGCGATCGCGGCCAAGGCGACGGCGAAGACTTGCCGAAAGATCGTATCGAGCAAAAAATTGACGAAGCGCGTCCCCTGCGGCGCGTCGGTGAGTAGCGCGTCCGAGTAATACTGCTCGCCCGGCACCGCGTCGGCTTGCGGGGCAGCATACGGATTTCGTGTGTCGACCATGTTCAGCCTCCCACACCAGACGCTACAAGGGATCTTTGCGGCACGCGAGTGACATCTGATGTCGACAGCGCGCAAAGACGGAAGCTCGGGCTACGCGCCGCGCTCCGCCGCCCGCGCCCGCTAACCAAAGATCCTGATTCGAATTGGTTTTTGGGTAAGCGGACGGAGCGCCCGCGCCCCGCCGCGTAGCTCGCTTGGCGGCTCGCGTTCGGCATCGGTTGACCGGGACGATTCCGTTGAACGCCGGCATATCCACCCGTTCATCGCGAACTCGTCGCCGGATACACAACGTCGATCAAGGCGATTCGGTCTTGAAGGTGAGCTGATTGACGACGCTCAGCGCAGCGTCGTCGATGTGAACTTCAGAACGAGCGCGATGCCCGAGGTACGACTATTGGGTACAGTTCGTGGACCATGAAGCGCTCGACGCAGCTCGCCTTGCAACGAACGGTGCGACAAGCCCTGCTCGCGTTGGCCGAGCCGGATCGCGCCCCCGCCATGCAGGCTTACATGAAGTCGGAGATGCCCTATCTGGGAGTGTCCGCGCCGCGCGTCAAAGCCGCCTGTCGCGCGGCGTTCGCCAATTATCCGTTCGAGAGCGCGGAGGCTTGGCGCGCGGATGTATTGTTCTTGTGGCGCAACGCGAAGCATCGCGAAGAACGTTACGCCGCGGTCGCATTGAGTGGTCAGCGCCAGGCACGGCCGTTTCAAAACCTCGCCGCGCTGTCCATGTACGAAGAGCTCATCGTCACGGGCGCATGGTGGGACTTCGTGGACGAGCTCGCCGAGCACCGCATTGGTCCCTTGCTCGCGGCCTATCCAGTGCCAATGCGCAAAACGATGCTCGCCTGGAGCCGTTCACCGGATATGTGGAAGCGGCGCACGTCGATCATCTGTCAGATGTTCTTTCGCGAAGCGACCGATCTGAATCTGCTCTTTGCCTGCATGGAGCCTTCGCTGTCGTCGAAAGAGTTTTTTCTGCGCAAAGCGATCGGCTGGGCGCTACGCCAAGTTGCCAAACACGATCCGAAGGCAGTGCGCCGCTACGTGAAAGAGCACGCCGCGCAGTTGAGCCCGCTCAGCCAAAAAGAAGCGCTCAAGCACCTGTCTCGCGGGCGGTGATGTTGCGAAATGCCCGCTGTGGCAGCTGTGCGCGTCCAAACTTCGCACGTCTCGGCAACTATTCGTTGCTCGCAAAAGCACACCTATCGAGAACGACTGGGTAACGACTGGGTATTGAGAGAGCTAAACTGGCCGTAGGCTGCTGACATGAGGATGGCCTCACCATCCGCGGAGCCTGCGCTCTCCGCCATTTCCGAAGTACCCGCGAGCGGCACGCGCGAAAAGCCGAACGCGCGCGCCGTGGTGCGCCCCGGGTTCCGTTACGCGCTGCTCGCGCTCTCGTCCCTTGTTGCGTTTTGGGCGTTCGCGGCCGCTGCGGATTGGTTCGTCGACGCACCATTTCTGTACACGACTCGCGATGAATGGTCGCAGCACCTGCTGAAATCGTTGGCGCGGGATCTGCGGCACGAAGAAGCGGCGCTGTTCGTGGCGTCGATCTTCGGCGTGCTGCCTGCGGTGCTGTTCGTCGCGTTGTTACTGCGCGGACGCATCGCACATCCGCTGCGCGCGCTCGAGCGCGTTGCCGCCCGCGACACGACGCGCTTTGCCGCCGTGTTCGGCGCGCTCGCGATGGTGCTTGCCTGGCTGAGTTATCGCTTCGTACTCGGCGGCACCGCGCTGATCGACGATGAGCGTTCGTACCTGTTTGCGGCGCGCAACATGGCGTCCGGCTCCTTCTTTCGCGACGCGGTGCCGGCCGCGTTTCGCAATCCGATGGTGCTCACCGCGCCGGCGTGGATCAGCAAGTACCCGCCCGGCTTTGCCGCGATCTTGACGCCGGGCGTGCTGCTCGGCCTACCGCGGCTCATGCCGAGCCTGGTGTGCGGCCTCTCGGTCGTGGGCATGTTCCAACTCGCCAAGTCACTCTTCGGTTTGCGCACCGCCGTATTGGCCAGCGTTTTTTGGGCGTTTTCCCCGTTTCAATTGGCGATCCATAGCACGACGATGATCTTCGGCACGTCAGGCTGCCTCGCGCTGTGGACGGGCGCCTTGGTCGCGCGCGGTCTGCTGCGCAACGACCAGCGCGCGCTCATCGGCGCGGCACTGGTCAGCCTGATTCATGTGCTCGTGCGTCCGTTCGACGCGGCGCTCGTGCTTGCCGCGGTCAGCTGCGCGGTCGCCGTGTTCGGTGATCGACCGCTGCGCCGCACGGCGATCCTCGGAGCCGGCTTTGGGTCGGGCATGCTCGGCTTCGCGGCCTTCAATAGCCGCGTGTTCGGGACTGCGCTGAGCAGCGGCTACACCGTGGCCAAAGATTACAACTTCGGCTTCTTCGTGCACTCGCTGCCCGGCTTCTCTTACGTACACACGCCGGTGCAGGCGGTGGCGCACGTGGTCGTAGCCTTTGCGCGGCTCGATGGCTGGCTGATCGGGGTCCCCGGGGTCTTGGCGTTGGCCCTGCTCACGCTCGTGAACCCGAGCCGGCGCGAGCAGGCGCTGCTCGTGACCGTGGGCATCCACTTGGTCGGCTATTCAATTGTGGCGTCGAGCGGCACGTTCGACGTCGGCCCGACCTATTACTACTTGGTTGCTCCGTGCTACCTGCTGCTCGCGATTCGTGGCGCGCTGCGCGTCAAGCTCACGCTGGCCCGCAAACACCGCAGCCTTGCGACTTGGGCGGGTGTGGCCATCTTGCCCGTCGTCTGGCTCACGGTCGTGCCGATCCGAGTGGTGCGGCTCGAAGAGCTGACGACGGCCATCGATGCGCCGTGGGATTTTCTGGCGGCGAGCAAGCTGAGCCAGGGCTTGGTGATTGTCCCGCCGTTCAAGAAGCTGCACGCGGCAGGCTACGCGCTCGGCTATCCGTACGAAGTGGCGACAGAGGCCGGCACGCTGCACCTGATTCGCCCGAAGTCACCCGCGGAGCTGGCAGACGCCGCGCGCTCGCTCCACTACTCGGGCCCGGTGTACCGCCTCGAGATGGACGACCAAAGCTTTCAGGAAGACGGCAGTCGGCGGTACGCGCTTCGCGAGTATGCGCAACTGAGCGATGTGAGCTGGCCGACCGCGAATCTTGACCGAAATTGAGCGATCGCTGCCACGCGCGTCGGCGCAGGCGATCGGGCACGGCAAATCAATCGGCCCAGGATTTTCCACGAGCGCGAGCCGATTCCGGGGCACATCAGGCGAATTTCTGTTCTGAAGTTCTGGGCTCGCGACACACTATCGGTGATGAACTGCACCTCCTCGTTCGCCGTGCTCGTCTCCGTCGCCGCGCTGCTCGGCGTGTGCTCGTGCGCCAGCTCCGATCCTGCGCCGCCCGCGGGCGGTGCCGGTGCGCCGGGCGGCGGGGCCGTCGCCACGGGCGGCGCGGGCGCAGCGGGCGGGGGCGCTCCGGGCGTCGCGGGAGCGAGCGCAGGCGCGCCTGCTACGGGCGGTGCGGGCGCGAGCTCAGGTGGTGCGAGCGGAGGAGCGGGCGGCGGCGGCGGCGCAGTCGCGAGCGCGGGCGCCGGCGGTGCCAGCTCCGGTGCCGGTGGAGCAGCGGGCGCGGCGGGCTCACCCGGCTCGGGCGGCTCGAGCGGCTCGGGCGGCTCGGGCGGCTCGGGCGGTGGCGTCGCGGTCTACAACCCGTGTCCAACCAATGGCGATGCGTGCCGGATCATGCCGCTCGGCGATTCCATCACCGACGGTTGTTGCGGTGAAAATACCAAGACAATGGGCGGCAGCTACCGCGTGGAGCTGTTTCACCTTTCACTCGTCAACAACAAGAAGCTAACCTTCGTCGGTTCGGGGCAGAGCGGCCCGGGGACCGTAGACGCCGTCACCTTCCCGAAGAAGCACGAAGGGCACAGCGGCTGGACGATCGCCGACATCCAAGCCGGCAACGACAAGCGCTCTGGCCTGCAAGAGAAGATCGTGGGTTGGCTGAGCGCGACTCCACCGGACATCATCACTTTGATGATCGGCACCAACGACGTCGACATCTCGGCCGATTTGGGCAACGCACCAAAGCGGCTCAGCACTTTGGTCGACACGATCACCAAGGCCGCACCGAAGGCGCTGGTCGTGCTCGCGCAGATCGTCCCCAGCCGCAAGGACGACGAAAACACGCGCGATCAGACGTTCAACGGCGCGATGCCCGCGCTCGTCAAGACCTTCACCGATGCCGGCAAGCACGTGGTTTTGGTCGACATGTACGGCGCGTACACTGCCGACCCGAGCTTCAAGACCAAGTATCTCGCCAATGATTTGCACCCAACGGATGCCGGCTACGCGCTGATGGCAAACGTGTGGTGGAACGCCATCGGCAAGCTGCTGCCGAGCAAGTGAACAGCTCCCCTTCCTACGAAAGTCGTGAAAAACGACCCGTTTCAGATGCCCAATTTCGGCGCTGAAAAGGTACCGAGTGCCTTGACTAGGCGAATCTCGACGGTGATATGTCAACTGACATGCCGTTGTATGGTTCGATTGAAGCGGGCGGTACCAAGTTCGTGTGCGCGGTCGGTACTGGGCCGGATGACCTGAAAGAACAGGCGCGGTTCCCCACGACGACGCCCAAAGAAACACTGGGTCAGTGCATTGCGTTCTTCCAGGCACAGCCAAAGCTCGATGCGATCGGCGTCGGCTGCTTCGGCCCGATCGAGCTCAACCACCACTCGCCGAATTATGGCCGCGTCACGGTGACGCCCAAAGCCGGCTGGGGCAACGCGGACATCGTGGGGCCACTGGAAGAAGCGTTCGGCATCCCCATCGGCTTCGATACAGACGTGAACGGCGCCGTGCTCGGCGAAGCCCGTTGGGGCGGCGCCCAAGGGCTCGACACGGCCATCTACATTACCGTGGGCACCGGCATCGGTGGTGGCGCGCTGGTCGGCGGTCGCTTGGCTCACGGCCTCGTGCACCCAGAAATGGGGCATCTGCTCATCCCGCGTGAGGCGGATGACCTCGATTTCAAGGGTGCTTGTCCGTTCCACGGCGGCCGCTGTTGGGAGGGGCTCGCCTCGGGCCCAGCTATGCAACACCGCTGGGGCCAGCGCGCAGAAACGCTCCCGACGGATCATCCGGCGTGGGATTTGGAGTCGCGTTACATCGCCTCTGCGTTGACTTCGCTCGTGCTGGTGCTCTCGCCGGAGCGTCTGATTTTGGGTGGCGGTGTGATGCAGGTCGGCGTCCTGTTCCCACTCGTTCGCAAGTACTTGATGCGCTCGCTCGCCGGCTACGTTCAGGCGGACCTGCTGATTCGCGGCATCGATCAGTACGTGGTCCCACCGGGGCTCGGTCAGCGCTCTGGGATCATGGGCGGCATTGCCTTGGCGGAACGAGCCGCGCTCGAAGCTGGCACTGTAAAGGCGTGAGGCTCGGTACCCCGTGTCGCGTTTTAGCGAGCCGTGTTAGGGCAGCGACTGTCTCGATGAGCAATCCCGAGAACCCCAAACCGCGTCCGAACGATCCCCTGCACGGCATCACCCTGCAGGAGATCGTGACGACGCTGGTCGAGCGTTATGGTTGGGAAGAGCTCGGGCGGCTAATCGACATTCGCTGCTTTCAGCTCGACCCGAGCGTCAGCTCCAGCCTCAAGTTCTTGCGCCGCACGCCCTGGGCCCGCAAAAAAGTCGAGGACTTGTACGTGCACGGCCGGCCCTGGGTGCCCTAGCGCTCAGGGCGCGAGCTTCAACGCCTCGATCGCGGCGAAGAGCTGAGCCGTGCTGGGGCGGGTCTTGTAGTCTGGGTCCGAGTGCGCCCAGAGCACCTTGCCCGTGCGATCGATCACGAACAGCGAGGGAATCGCCATCTGGTGGTGAGTTTTCCCCGAGTAGCTTTCGAGATCGATCCCGAAGCTCTTCAACTTACCAAACTCTTCGTCAGCCACCTGGCGATTGACGTGGAAGGCGCTCATGAGCTTCGCGTCGCTGTCGCTGAGCACTGGAAACGGGATTTCGTACGTTGCTTTGAGCTTCGCGCCCTGTTCCGGCTTGTCCACGCTGACTGCGACGGGCGTGACGCCGCGCTTTCGATACTCCGGATAGGCCTGAGTCAGCGAATGGATCTCGGTGTTGCAATAGGGGCACCAGCCACCGCGATAGAACACGAGCAGGATCGGGCCCGCCTTGTACAAGGAGGATAGCGTCACGTCCTTACCGTCCAAATCGAGCAGCGTGCCATCAGGCACGGTCCGACCGACGGCGATGCCCGTGTTGGGCGCGAGCACGCCCAAGCGACTTTCGACTGTCGTCTCGTACGGCTTCATGCGCGAAGCGTTCGAATCCGAAGCGGCGCTCGCGCTCGGCGCAGCGCTGGCAGCGAGGGGCGCAGCACTGGCGAGCATCGGCGTAGCGCTGCTGACCATGGGCGCGGCGCTCGCGGCGGCTTCCGATTTCGAGCAGCCCGTGCCGAGCGCGAGCAACGATAGGCCGACTGCGCACGCAGCAATGCCCGAGGAATTGCGGAGATCCATGTTCGTGACCTTTCAGGAGCTTTGGGACGTTGTTTCGTCGAGCCAGTGCTCGATACGACGCAGTTGCTGCGCCAAAAGCGTTTTGGAGCGCATGGTGTGCGAGATGAGCAGCGTGCCCTGGATGGAGGAGACCAATTGCTCGGCCAGCGCTCGAGGCTCGCGGTTGCGAAAGCCGACCTCGCGGAACTGCGCTTCCGCCCAATCCAAATACACCGCGAGCAAGCGGACACCTGCCTTCGCCAACGGCGCGTCCGCGCCCAGCTTCTCCAGCTCCTGACACAGGCTGCCGTGCGGGCAGCCGAAGCGAAGGATTCCTTCTGCGCCGTCGAGCGGCGCGCGGACCAGAGCGCGCAGGCGCTTTTGCGGCTCATCGAATTTGCGTGACCAACCGCCGAACAGCTCGAGCAAGGCGGCCTCGTGCGAGGCGATTACCGCTTCGGCCAAGGACTCCTTGGTCTTGAAGTAGTAGTGCACGTTGCCGAGCGGGATGCTCGCGCGCGCCGCGACGTCCGCCAAACTGGTACGGTGAAAGCCTTGCTCGTGCAGCAGCGCCTTGGCGGCGCGCACCAGCTCGCGGCGCTTGTGGTTCGAATCATAGGCGGCGGGCACGCGATCTAAGTTAGTCGAACAACTTAGATCGTCAAGCGCACGCCGAGCAAAATTCGGCTCGCCACGGAGGCTCGTTTCGGCGCAAAAACATCGCTGTTTATGGCACTCGTGCGCTGCCAAGCTGGCGCGACAGCGAAGTCCGGGCCGTGGCTCAGAGTGCGCCACGACCGAGCGCTGCGGGCCCGCGCAGCCCCGGTTTATATCGGCGTTTCGACTCGTAAACAGCGAGGCCCGCTCGGTACGGGCCATGCATAGCTGGACTCTCGCGAGCGGACCCACTCGCCAATGACGCTGGAGCACCCACCATGAACGAGCTTCGACTGCAACGACTGCTGCGGCGTGTCCTCCTCTCGACACCACTGCCCTTGGCGGTGCTGGGCGCGGCGTGCGGCGGCTCTTCAATCACCGAGCTCAGCAGCGGCGGCTCAGCGAGCGGAGGCCAGCCGGCGCGGGCGGGCGCGGACGCCGGCGGGGCGCCGAGCGCGGGAGCGAGCAACGGTGGCGAGCCAGGAATTGCCGGAGCAGTCTCCGCGGGTGCCGGCGGCGCGATTGACGTCGCTGGCGCAGGTGGCGCGCTCACTGCGGGCGCCGGCGGCGCGGCGGGCGCCGCTGCCAGCGCGGGCATGGGCGCTGGTGGGAGCACGAACGAAGAATGCAGGAGCCACCTTGGGTTCAGTTGCAACCCGTTCACCGTGACGATCGCCCGGAGCTGCCTCGATCCAGCGCTGGCGGTGATGGGCACTCAGCTTTCGCAACCGCTGTGCAATTCGATCTGCAACGCCAATTACGTGTTCAACTGCACCGTGAGCGGTGTCACGGCGAGCGAGGCCAGCGTGTACTGCAACCCGGGCTGCGCCGTGGGCCGGCGGCCCGAAGGCATGCTCGAGACGAGCGCGTTCGACGGCCACGAGGTCGGCGGGTACTTCGCGCAGATAGCCCAATTGGAGGCGGCATCGGTGACCGCTTTCCGGGTGTTGCGCGATGAGCTGCGCGAGGCCGGCGCGCCCAAAGCGTTGCTGCGCGCGGCGGCGCGAGCGGCGCGCGACGAGATCCGGCACACCCGCGCCACCGGCGCCCTCGCGCGTCGCTTCGGCAGCAGGCCGCAACCGGCAACCATCGGCCGCACTGCACGCCGCTCGCTGGAGGCGATCGCGCTCGAGAATGCGATCGAAGGCTGTGTGCGAGAGACCTACGGCGCGCTCCTCGCGACGCGCCAAGCGCAGCTCGCGCGCGATCCGGTGGTGCGTGCCGTCATGGTGCGCATTGCACGCGACGAGACGCGGCACGCCTCGCTGTCGTGGCGCGTCGGACGTTGGCTCGAGACGCGGCTCGACCCCGCGGCCCGGCGCAATGTCCAACGAGCCAAGCAACGCGCCGCTCGTGAGCTGACGGCTGCTCTGACCAACGAGCCCGCGCATCCTTTCGCCGATCTGGCCGGCTTGCCCTCGCCGGCTGAAGCCGTCCAGCTCGCCGAGCACATGACGCGCCTGCTCTGGTCCTGATGGGCGCCACCCAAAAGTCACGCCGCGTTGCTGAGTCGCGCGCAAAGCCATCGCGACACAGGCACACGCCGCTCGACCGCACCTCGTTCTCTGCGCAAGGCACGCAGCTCTGCCCGCTCATCACCATCCGTCGTCGCAGGCCAACTCAGCCATCGGCTTGATTTTTTTGGGTTAGCGGGAGCGGCCGTCGAGCCGCGGCGCGTAGCCCTTTACTACTGAACATAAATCCAGTACCGCGCCTGTGTGAGCACGAAACAACTGCCCCGAGACACCGTCCGTGATCTGCTCGGCATCGCCCGAGCGCTCTACGTCGTGCGCGACAACCAAGGCGCCGAACAACCCGAGCTCGACCGCATTCGCGAGGTCAGCGCCTGGTTGGTCGACGCGCTGGAGCTATCTCGCACCGCGCCCGATACCCTTGGTCATCGCGCCGCCTGGTCGAAGGCCGAGCGCGCCACCGCCACACTGACCGAAATCTTGCTCACGCATGACGAGCCCACCAAGCGGCTAGTGGGCGCCCAGGCCGAGCGGCTCAGAAAACAGGCTCGTTGAAAGTGAGCTCGGCAGAAACCAGAGCCGGTCGCGCGCCATATTAAGAGCATGTCCGAGCTCTCTCGTTCTCGCTCCGGGTTCCTGGTTCTGTCCCTGCTGGCAAGCGCCGCGCTCGCGGGCTGCTCGCGTGTCGAGCGGGCGCCGAACGCCAGTGGCAGCGCCGAGCTCGCCGCCCCAGCGCCAGCACAGCCCGCGGCGCTCAGCTCCGCGCTGTCCGCGCGCGGCTATCAAAAGCCCTCGCTGGCTGCGATCAAAGAGCGCCTCAATTCGATGCAATATGACGTGACGCAAAACGAAGGCACCGAGCCGCCCTTCCAAAACGAATTTTGGAATAACCACCAAGCAGGCCTGTACGTCGACATCGTGAGCGGCGAGCCGCTGTTCAGCTCCAAAGACAAGTACGAGTCGGGCACCGGTTGGCCAAGCTTCACGCGCCCGCTCGAGCCCGCCCGCGTCGAGTCCCATGAAGACTCCACGCTCGGCATGTCGCGCACCGAGGTGCATTCCAAGATCGCAGGCTCACACCTCGGGCACGTCTTCGACGACGGCCCGGCGCCCACCGGCCTGCGCTATTGCATCAACTCCGCCTCACTGCGCTTCATCCCGGTGAAGGACCTCGAAAAAGAGGGCTACAAAGAATACCTCCCGCTGTTCAACGGCAGCTGAGCGGCACACCTTTCGCGCTTCCACCGCGCGGACGCCCTGACTAGGGTCCGGGTCCCGAATGAGCGCATTCAGCATCCAAGAAGCCCAGGACCTAGCGAACTTTGCGACCCAAACCGGAGAGCGGCTCACGCTCGCCAGCGCCCGCTTCGACAGCGAGCACGACGCGCGCACGGAAGAACGCGCCTGGCTCGCGGCAGGCGCGCAACGAGTGAGCGCAGCGCTGGAGCGCGTGCAGGCGGCCCTGCTCGAGGCGGCGCCCCTGCCCGAATTCGCGAATGCCCGCAAAGTGAAGAGCGAAACGCTCGCCAATGCTTGGGCCGACGCCATCGAAGGCGTGTTCGACGCAGTCGTCGCCAATGTGTCGGCTAATGGCCCGCTGATCGAGGCCTTGTTCCCCCATCAGCGCTTTGCGTCGCTGCGCCGCCCGGGCAGCGCCGCGCAAAACTTCTGGCTCGAGTTCGAGCGCCGCGCCGAGTCGGCGTACGTGCGTCGCCTATGCGGCGACCCGGAGTATCAATTTCTACCGCCGCTTTTGGAGGCCGCCAAAGCCTCCGAGCGCGCCGTGCGTGAAGCAGCCTCGCCTCGCCCGCTGCCCGAGGCTCAGGCCGAAGCCCTGCGCGAAAAGGTGAGCGCCGCTGCCGAAGCCCTCGAGCTCGCGCTGCGCCAAGCGCGCTCCCTGACCGAGGCCGCGTTCGCTGCAGCTCCGAGCGCGTTGAGCGAGCTCGGCCTGGACACCAAGCCGAAGCGCCGCGCCGCGCGCGCCGAGGCAGCAAAGCTTGCGCCGAGCTGAGCGCGCGTTGTTGCCGTGGGTGCTCAGCCCTTCCAATCGTAGACCTTGATCCAGTCGACCTCGGCGCTGGTCGGCGCGCTGGTATCGGTAATGGCGCCGGCCCAGGCCGGGGCATTCGAGGCCCAGATCGTGAGCAGGATGTTCTGAGCCTGCTTCAAGAGCGCGATGTTCTTGGTCCAAGTGCGAAGCAGCATGCCATCTGCGCTGTACTTCACCCCGGCCGGCGTCCACTCGATGTCATATTGGTGAAAGTCCGCTTCGGCGTCGAAACCGAGCGGGGTAATCAGCGGATCCGGTGTCGGAGTGACCGAGCTGGTGCAGCTCGGATTGGGCGTGCCCGTGAACACCATCGCGTTGAGCTGCGACGACGTAGCCGTCTTGCCCAAGTGCTCGATGTCGATCTCGTTCCAATCGCAGTTGGGATAAGGCGTATAGAACAAGACCAAGCCCGAAACGACGCCCGAGCCTTTGGCGAAGCGCATTCGCGCCGAAACTTTGCCGTAGGTCAGCGTCTTCAGCGACCGCATCTCGACACCGAGGTAGGGCTTGTCGGACCCCGCGGGAGCGGCAGTGAGCGCGATCTTGAGCGTGCCGTTGTCGACCTTCGCGTTGTCGGGCGTGAAGGTTGCCTGGTTGCCGTCGTAAGTGAAGCTCTCGAGCTCCCACGCAGCCAAGTCGAGCGTGTCGAAGTCGTCTTGCCAGGCCAGCGTGAACGCGCCGTCGGTCGCGGCGCTTCCCGCGGCGCCGGGCGAGCCCGCGCTGCCGCCAACGACTCCGTTGGCACCGGCGCTGCCAGCCGCGCTACTGCCCGCACCCGCAGCGGCATTCGCCGCACCGCCGCCCGCTGCCGCGCTGCCACTGCTCCCTACGCTGGAGCTACCCGCTGCGCTCGTCGAGCCGGCCGCGGCACTATCTGTCGGCGAGCTCGAGCCCGCGTCGCAAGCTGTCAGCGCAGCTGCGAGCGAGAGCACGCCCAGCCACGGAAAAAGGCCAGCAGATGCCGGGCGAAGCTTCTTCATCTCGTTGATTTCCTGAATATTGGGTTGAAGGCTGAGCCAGCTATACCCAGGCCCGTCGCCCAAAACCTCTCAGAATTTGCGTTACTCGCCGGCACACGAGGGCCGCGCACTGCTCCGTCAGCGGCGCAAAAGTAAGTTCGCGAGTCGGAATCGACGTCGCTCTTCACCCTCGAGGTGTGGCAGATGACGACCTTCGGTGAGCAAGGCAAGCATGCGATTAGCGAGCTGCTCGCGTAACCCTCCCGGGCTCAGCGCAGCGTGAGCAACGCAATCTCGGGTGGGACGCGAAACCGAACCGGGATGATGCTCGTCCCCACCCCCGTGGTCACGAACAACATCCGCCCGTCTTCCACGACCTCACCCGCCGCATAGCGCGCGCCGAAGCGGGACGGCACGACGCGCCGACCGAGCAACGGCAGATCGACCTGCCCGCCGTGCGTGTGGCCAGCCAAGGTGAGAGAAACGCTTGAATCGAGCTCTGCGAATACGTCCGGCTCGTGCGTGAGCACGATCAGCGGAGCGCCGATCGGAGCGAGGGCCAGCTCCTGCTTCGCGGTTCGTTCGCGGTAGTACTCGTCACGTAGCCCGAGCAGACAAAAGCGCGTGCCGCGCGCGTCGATCGTGCGCGTTTCGTCGTCCAACACGGGCACGCCATTGGCTTCCAGCGCGCGCCGCGAGCGCGGTCCGTCGTTCCACCAGTCGTGGTTGCCGAGCACCGCGACGACGCCGAGCGGCGCTTGCAGCTTGCCGAGCTCGGCTGCAATCGACTCGATCGCGACGTGCGAGCCGAACCACACGCCGTTGATCTCGTAGTCGCCCGCGAGCAAGATCAGATCCGGATGCTCCGCGTTGGTGCGCTGCACCAGCTCTCGCAAGCGCGCCAAATCCCAATGCGGCGAACCGACGTGCAAATCGGAGAGCAGCGCGACACGGAGCCCGGACAGCGCTGCCGGCCAACGCGGCACGTGCAGCTCCTGCCGATTGACGACCAAGCGCGCAGGCTCGATCCAAACCGCGTCCACCGCCAAGGCAAAGCCGAGCACAGACAGTCCAAGCACGGCACGCTGCGCCCAGGGCAGACGCAACCATGTCCTTAGCTCAGTCAGCACGCTCGACATCCCGAGCTGTGCACAATGGGTCGAAGGTAGCGAGCGCGGCGCGGGCGAGGCGACGCGTAGCTCGCGAACGGACCCCGCCGCACGTACAAAATGCACGGTAAAAAACCAAGATTGACTCTCGCACCCGTCGCACGACGAGACACCCCCGAACGAGGCAACCTGCAATTACCCTCGAGTGTTATTGCGTCACGATTCACGGCAACATTTCCAGCTCGGCATCGCTTGACCATCTCGGAAAACCAAACGCTCGGCTCACGCTCCTGCGTCCCGTCATCGAAGTCAATCGCAGCCGCGCCGCTAGATTATTCGGCGCCCAGCACTACTACATCGATCTCATCGACATGGAGCAAGTGCCGGGCGCGCCGGCCAAGCCCCCGGGCTTCGTGTCGCTCGTCGATTGTCGCGGCATCCCCAACGACGACAAGGACGACACTGCCGCCTTCGACAAGTGCCTCAGTGCCTCGAAGAACATCTTCATTCCGGAAGGCGTGTTCACGCTCACGACCAAGGAACTGAGCGTGCCGGGTGTCACCATTCGCGGTTCGGGCGTGTGGCGCTCCACGCTCAAAGGCGTCTTCGCGCGCTTCGATTGCGACAAGTCCGGCTGCAAGTTCTACGACTTCATGATGGACGGCGACACCAACCACCGTGACGACAGCGCTCCGGAGACGGCGTTCACCGGCAACGGCGTGTCGGGCACCGTCATCGAGCACATTTGGGTCGAGCACAAAAGGATCGGCGTGTGGCCGGGCGACAACACCAACGGGCTCACCATCCGCAACTCGCGCATCCGCGATCTATTCGCGGATGGCGTGAACCTGGCGTGCGGCACGAGCAATGCGCTGGTCGAGCACGTGCATGCGCGCAACACGGGGGACGACGCCTTCGCCGCGTGGTCCCTGAACAAGTGCGGCTCGAACCACGACAACACGTTCAAGAACGTGTACGCGCAGCTGCCCAGCGGCGGCGGCTGCGGCATCTTGGCGCAGGGTCCCGGAGCCGCCGACATGGCCAATGTCACGGTGGCGGGCGCCAGCGCGCCGCTGTGCAACGAAAAAGGCTTCGATTTCATCGAAGGCGTGGGCAACTCCGGCTGGTAAGCTCTGCGGCGGGATGCGCCCCGTCTTTTCGTTTCACCCGCTCACCCGCGCTGACTTCCCGCTGCTTCACGAGTGGCTGAATCGGCCGCACGTCGCGCAGTGGTGGGAGGGCGGGGCCAGCTTCGACTACGTCGAACGGACACACGGCGCGGACCTCGATTCGAACGTGATCTGGCAATTCCTCGTCTACCTGGACGACGAACCGATCGGCTATCAGCAACTGTACCGAGTGATGGGCGCCGATCCCGATTGGTGGCAAGACGAAACCGACCCGGGCGCACGCGGCATCGATCAATACCTGGCCAACGAAGCGCAGCTCGGCCGCGGCCTGGGCTCCGAGATGGTGCGCCAGTTCTTGGCCCGCACCTTCGCCGAGGACCCGACGGTCACCAAAGTGCAAACCGATCCTGCGCCGCACAACGCACGCGCGATTCGCGCCTACGAAAAGGCCGGCTTTCGAAGGCTGAAAGAGGTGAGCACGCCGGAAGGGCCGGGCCTGTTGATGGTCGTGACTCGAGAAGAGTTCTACGCCATCTACGCCAAGTGAGCGCAGCGCGTCCGCGCCGCGAGCGCTCGCGGGCCTCCGCGAAGCGTCCGCGACGCGCTCAGTTGCCCGAAGCGACCTCGGACATCTCGTCCAGATCCGGCGCTTTATCGCCGTTTTTGTCCTGCCATTCGTACACGTACCAGCCTTTGTCGAAGTCGCTCAGGTGCGGCAGCATCGCCTTTTCGAAGAAGTAGCTGGCCGCGACCGTTCCGCTCAACCAGAAGCCCTGCGCGTTCAAAATGATCGAGCCGCTCGTAGGCTCGCGCAGGAATTGGATGACGAAGAAATCGTGGTCGTCGTTCGGCTCCGAAGCTTGGCGCGCAACGACGGTCTCGTCGTTGGCCGCTTTGCGGAATTCGAGCGTGCCACCTTCGGAGTACGAGTAGATGGGCGAGACGCGTTTACTGTCGAGATACACTAGTAGCCGGGCGAAGAAGCTGCCACCCGCGGCGATCAGCAGCTCGTGCGCGCCGGAGATGGGCCGACCACTGGCCGGATTGAGCGCGTCTGTCACCGTTTGCGATACTTCACGGATCACCGGGGCAGGTGTGCATTGCGCGGCGATGGCTGCCGCGAGCGCGCGGCCGGCGGCTTCGTTGCCGTCGGCTCCGTCCAAGATCACCGCAACCTGCGGAACCGAACAGACGTTGGCGATCGCGATGTCGTGGCACGAGACGCAGGCGCCGCTGTCCCCACCCGCGCCCGCCGCACCCGCCTCGGTGCAAGCCGCGGGACCGCAGAACTGGCCGGCGCCGCACGCCGTCCCACACACGCCGCAATGCTGGCTGTCGGTGTTTAGATCGATGCAGTGAAGGGAACAACAAGTGTGGCCCGCGCTGCAGCCTTCACTCGTGCCCTCCTGGCCGGCGGTGCACTTGGCGGCGCACTGATTGTCCCCACACACGTTGCCGCCGCCGCATTCGTCGTCGCCGATGCAGCTCTGACAATTCTTGCTGTCCGCGCACACGCCGCTCTCACAGCTGGTGCCGTCGACCTTGCAGCCGGGAACGCAGGTGTTGGACGAGCCACAGACCGTTCCGCTCGGGCAGTTGTCGAGGGCGGGCAGGCAGTCGACACACGTGCCGTCCTTGAAGCAGAAACCGCTCTTGCACTGCGGGCACTGCGGCCCAGCCGGCGCGCCGGCTCCGCCGCCTTCACCAGCCTCGCCGCCTTCCGCGGAGCTTGCCCCGCCCTGCGCGGCACCCGCTTTGCTAGAGCTGCCAGCGTGCGCTGTGGCGCCACCGCGCCCGGCGTGCGGGGCGCCCGCCGTGGAGACCGAGCCACCTTCACCGCCGTCCGTCGTGCCCGTGCCTCCGTCGGTCGGAGTCCCGCTGCTGCAAGCAGCGATCGCGAGCAAACCAAACAGCACATAAGCGAATAGGCCCGGCATCCTCTTTTTCATGAGCAAGCTCCCTGGCGCAGCGTAACGCCAATTGGCACCCCGCGGCACCACACTAAAAAAATCGTCATGAGCACACTGACACACACATGAGTGACGAGCTCGATCATCGTCAGTGACGCAAGGGGCGCACGCCCCGAAACCACGCAGCTAATCTGCGAAATCCAACAATCTCGCCTCACTGCGAGGGGCCGCGCTTCGGCCTGGACGCGCGTCGTACGCTCAGCAAAGACCGAAAAATGGGAGCAAGAATGTACTCGTTTGCGCGAGCTGCGACGCCTCACTCCGAATGAACGCTACTGCGGGCGCGCCCGGTCGAAGCACGCGACTTCCGTAGCGGGAATCCGTTGCAGGCGTCCGCGAGCAGTACGCTGGATCGGATTTGAGCTGGCAGGCGGTCACGCGTGCGGTGCTCGTGTGGGCACCGCACGGACCTGCGCTCGTCGTTACTTGTCGGTCAGTGCGGCAACGCCGGGGAGCACTTTGCCTTCGAGGAACTCGAGCGACGCGCCGCCGCCGGTGGACACGTGCGAAACCTTCGAGGCGACGCCGGCCTTCTTCACGGCAGAAGCGGAGTCACCACCACCGATGATGGTCGTGGCGCCGGCAGCGGTCGCTTCGGCGAGCGCTTCGGCGACTGCAATCGTGCCCTTGGCGGAGCCGTCGATCTCGAACACGCCCACCGGGCCGTTCCAGATCGCGGTCTTCGCGCCGAGCAGGATCTTGCGGAACGCGGCGATGGTTTCCGGGCCGGCGTCCACGCCTTCCCAATCGCTCGGGATTTCTTTGGTCGACACGACCTTCGTCGCACCCAAGGTGCGCGCCTTGAAGTCAAGCTTGTCGGTCACGACCACGTCCGTGCCGAGCACGATCTTGTCGCCGGCTTCGGCAAGCAGACTCTTGGCCAGGTCCAGCTTGTCGTTCTCGACGATCGATTTGCCGACCTCTAGGCCCTGGGCCTTGAGGAACGTGTAGGTCATGCCACCGCCGATCAGCAGCTTGTCGACCTGCGGCAGGAGGTGCTTGATGACGTCGATCTTACCCGACACCTTGGAGCCGCCGATGATGGCGACGAAGGGGCGCTTCGGCTCGGCGAGCGCACCGCCCAGGTAGTCGAGCTCTTTCTTCATCAGGTAACCCGACGCGGCTTGCGGCACGAACTTGGTGATGCCCTCGGTCGAGGCGTGCGCGCGGTGAGCGCTGCCGAAGGCGTCGTTCACGTACACGTCGGCGAGCGCCGCGAGCTGCTTGGCGAAGCCCGCATCGTTCTTCTCTTCTTCGGCGTGGAAGCGCAGGTTCTCGAGCAGCAGCACGTCACCGTCTTTCAGCGCGGCCACGGCCTGTTCGGCGGGGGCGCCCACGCAATCGTCGGCGAAGGAGACGGGCGAGCCGAGCAGCGCGGCGAGCGCGTCTGCCACGGGGCGCAAGCTGAACTCCGGGCTGCGCTTGCCATCGGGCCGACCCAAGTGGGACATCAAGATCACTTTGGCGCCCTTTTCCTTGAGGTACTTGATCGTCGGCAGCGACTCTTTCAGACGCTTGTCACTCTCGACCTTGCCGTCTTTGAGCGGCACGTTGAAGTCGACGCGCATGATCACGCGCTTTCCGGCAGTCTGGATGTCTTCGACGAACAGTTTTCGCTGGGTGCTCATGGGCCCGGGCTTAACAAGGCGCGGTCCCGGTGTCGAGGGGCCGCGCGTCTGGCGCAGTCGATCCGCGTGCACGCCTGGTTTCGCGCGGGTTTCTCTGAGCCGGGGCCCGCTGCTGACTCGGCCTAGACCGACTTGGCCTCGAAGCGTGGCTTGATCTCGCGGTTCACGAATTCCCCGATGGACGGCGCCTGCATGAGCAACCGATACGCGGCCGGCGGCACGAGCAAATAGCGATAAGTCCGGCCATTCAGGTACTCGATCTCGAGCTCACACGTCACGCGATCGTAGCCAAGGGACAGGACGCTGCTGGATTCGACGGGGGTGCGCTCCATCGAGCTCACGTGTAGCATGGCGCCATGTCGAACGTCGCTCCGCTCAGTTTGCTCTCGGCAGTAGTCGTTCTAGATTCGTCGCTCGACGGCTGGTCGCTACTCGAGCCTTCGGCGGAAGGGCGGCGCGGTTTTCGAAAGCTCGTCATGTTCGACGCCGCGTTCGGAGCGCCCCCCATCGTGCAGGTCGGCGTGGTCGGGCTCGACGTGAGCAAGGACGACAACTTGCGGCTCAGCGTACGCGCGGAGAGCATCACCGCGCAGGGATTCACACTGAGCGTCGAGACTTGGCTGAACACCAAGATCTGGTCGGTCGAAGTCTCTTGGCTGGCAATCGGTAGCTGAGCGCGCTCCTGGCGCGTGCAGCGCGTCGCTCTCGATCCGAAGAGCCGCGCTCGCTACCGCCCCATGCTCAGCCGGCCTTGCGCGCGTGCAGCGAGCCGGGGCGCACCGTGGGGGCCTCCGGGTCGGACGTCGCGAAGCGCTCTGCATCCGCGTCAGCGGCGTCGAGCTCGGCGCGTGCGCCGACGAGCCAAGTGCCACTCGGATACTGCGCGCTGGGAACGGCGCTGCTCGGCCCGGGCTCGTCCATTTCGGCGAGCTCGTACAGCTCGCGGTCGAGACGCGGCAACGGGGCGGCAGCAGGGAAGGTCGGCTCGAGCAGCCAATGCGATGTTGGGTGGGCCATGTTTTGCACTCGGGTAACTTCGAATTCTCGGGGATCACCGTTACGGCTGCGTGTCGGCAAGTATTCCATTCTGCAAAATTCACTGGGATTTCCGGAGGATGTGAGGTGCGGTTTCCGCCTACTGCCCAAATTTGCAGGGAAAAATCGGCATTTTTTGAGCCCGAAGCCCTTAAGCCGCGCAGCTTGCGGGCGTGTGCATTCAACCATTTGGTTGACTGCGACCAGCGCCCGAGTCAGACTCAACCAAATGGTTGAATCCGCTGGATCGCACGGTTCTCACGGCTACGACCTGGACCTGATTTTTCACGCGCTGAGCGATCCGACGCGGCGCGCGATCTTGAAGAGCCTCACTCGGCAGGAGCGCGCGATCACCGCCGTGGCCAAACCGTTCGAGATGTCGCTCGCCGCCGTGTCCAAGCACGTGAAGGTGCTGGAGCGGGCGCGCCTCGTGCGCCGCAGCCGGCGCGGGAGCTTTTCGTATCTGAGCCTCGACGGCAAAGCCATGGTCACCGCAGGTTCGTGGATCGATCACTATCGAGCGATCTGGGAAGAGCGGCTCGAAGCACTCGCTCGGTTGTTGGAAGGAGAAGACAAGTCATGACCGCAGAACACTCGATTTGGTGCACGGTTTGCCGCGGAGCGGCGCGTGATTGAGGCATATGGCGGCAGTTGCCACTGCGGCAAGGTGCGCTTCCGGGTGCGCTTCAGCGCGGCGCAAACTAGCTTCAAATGTAACTGCACCATGTGCAGCAAGACGCGCGCCTGGCTCGCTCCGGTCCCGGCCGACGCGGTGACCCTACTCAGCGCCGAGGCAGACCTCGGCGACTATCGATTCGCTGCACGCAAGATCGAACATCGCTTTTGCAAACAGTGCGGTGTCAAAGTCTTCGGCAAAGCGGTGGATGCCGCGGGCAATCCGTTCTTCGCCGTGTCACTCAGCACGCTGGACGACCTGCCCGCAGCGCGCCTGGCCGCTCTCCCCATCCAATACTTCAACGGCCGCCACGACGACTACGAGCATCCACCGAGCGACACGTCACTGCTCTGAAGCGGGATTGTGACGCTTGCGGCGTTTGCTGAAGGCGGCGTAGACCGAGAACAAGGCCGCCGCCCAGAACGGATAGTCGCGCAGCACTTCGTAGGGCGTGCGCCCCTTCAACCAGGCAACTTCGTGGACCAGGGTCTGCTCTTTGAAGGTTTCGCTGGTGGCTAGCACGCGCCCCACGGGATCGATGAAGGCGCTCACGCCGCTGTTGGTGGCGCGCACGAAGAAGCGGCGATGCTCGATGGCTCGGAATTTGGCTAGGTCGAGGTGAATCCAGGGCTCGGTGGTGTCGCCGAACCAGGCGTCGTTGGTCAGGTTCGCGAGCAGATCGGTGTCGACGTTCTGAGTGACGCGGTTGGCCAGCGAAGGCACCGCGTCGTCGTTGCAGATCAAGGTCGCGATCCGGTGCTCGCCGAGCGGCACGGGCTCGTTCGACTCGCCGATCTCGAATTTTCCGGAGTTGGGCGAGATCTCGTACAGCTTCGGGATTTGACGCCCGAGAGGCATGTGCTCACTGAAGGGCACGAGCTCCTGCTTGTCGTAGCGGCCTTTGACCTGGCCCGTGTCGTCCGTAATGAGCGCAGAGTTGAAGTACGCGTACTCGCGCGCATCCTCCACCTTTTTCACCAAGACCGCGCCGAACAACAGCGGCACGTGCAGCTGTTTCGCGAAAGAGCGCGGCACGATGCCGGCCGCTTCGTCCTCGAGCATCGCGTTCATCACCGAGGTCTCGCTCCAAATCACCAGGTCCAAGTGCTGCTGCTTGGTCAGCGCCAGGGTGTCGTCGATGTGGCGGTGCATGCCTTCGTTCGGATGACTGCGCTTGCCGGTGAGGCTCATGTTGGCTTGCACCAAGCCCACTTGCGCCTTGGGCGCGGCTGCGACACGCGCATCCACCTGATGGATGCGGAGCCAACCGTAGAGGGCCGCCACGACTGGAACGAGCAGGTACGGGGCCGCCGCGCGCAAATTCGGCGGCCGCTTCTGGAAGCGCGCCACGGCAAACTCGGCCAAGCCGAAGTTGGCAGCCCCCATCACGGTCGCGACGGCGAACACGCCGCCCACCTCGGCCAGCTGCGTGAGCGCAGGTTGACCGTGTACCACGGCACCGAAGGTCCAGAAGAACAGCACCGGGAACACGAGCTCACTCGTGGTGAGCGCGCACAGCCAAACCACGCCCGACGGAAAGCGGCGCTCGCCACGCACGAACAGCCACGAAAATAGCCCCATGCGCCCGGCCTGAAAGGCGTTCACGATCGTCAAGAGCAGGAAGCAGATCGGCGCGGAGAAGCCACTGAACATCTCCATCATCTCGACCATCCAGTAGAAGCCGAGCGTGATCATCGTGAGCCCGCTCAGCCAGCCGATCCAGAACGCGCGCTTGGGCGTTTGACCGACCAACGCCAGCCGCAACGGAACCAGCGCGACGAACCCGAGCGGCCACAGGTCGATGCCGGGGAACGCCAAAAAGTAGAGCACGCCGCACAGCACCGCGAGCCCAGCCGCCCAGGCCAGAGGCAACGCGCGAGGCGCCTTCGGCTCGCTGTGCGTCACGGTCTCGGCTTGGTTTACGTCGCTCAGGTCGCTCACCGCGCTCATTGCTCGACTTGCTATTGCCGGTCCACGCCACAAAGCAAGCTGAAACGCGCCCGCCGCCTTGACCGCGCGCGCCGATTGCCCGAAAATCCCGAAGGATGTCGACCCAGGGTGGGCGCAACACCTGATGCGAGTGAACCTCGAAGCGAGACTCGAAGCAGCACGTGGGGGATGTGAGCAATGGGACGGCTCAAAGACACGGCCAGCGCGCGAACCCAGGTCTTGGAGGCGGATCACATCGTGGGTCGCGCGCAGACGAGCGCCCTGTGCATCAACGAGCGCCACGTCTCCGCGCAACACGCCATCTTGCGCTGCAGCGCCGAGCGCTGGTCATTACGTGATCTGGGCAGCCGGAACGGCACCTTCTTGAACGGCGAACGGCTCAAACCAGGTGAAGAGGTCACGCTGCGAAAGGGCGACTGCATCGCGTTCGGCAAGCTCGATCACGTCTGGGAAGTCATCGACGACGACGCGCCGGTCGCGATGGCGGTGCCGCTCGATGGCGGCGAGCCACTGCCGCTCCAGGACGAGCGGCTCACCTTGCCCTCGAGCACGGACGGTCGCTTCACGATCTATCGCGATTGCAACGGGTTCTGGATGCTCGCTCAACCCAATGGCTTATCTCTGATCTCGAACCTGCAAACGTTCGAGATCGACGGCCGCCCCTTTCGTTTCTCGTGCCCAGACCGCGCCCGCAAATCTTCGCCTTGAACGGATGTTTGCCGAAATCGCGCACTTCTCGCATCGAGATCGGCCGAGACGAGTCGTTTTTTTTCGTCTCAGCCAGAGGCGAACGCACGCATTCACCGCGGATCTCGGCAGTGGCGAAAATGGACGCTGAGATCCACTTACATCGGGACGACGAAAGCCGCGAAAGTCTGCCGCGCTCCGTCCGTTCTATAAGGATCCGTGCTGCCAGTTCGCAACATCGATCCGACTCGGGCGTCGAGCCCCGGCTTGCCGGAGGTCCGCAAATCGCAACCGAGCTTCAACCCCCCGTCGCGCCCGAGCCTCGTGCCGACTCACGCGATCGGCAGCATCCTCCCCGGTCGGAGCATGCACGTTCACTCCGCTCTATTGAGCGGCGTGGCAGGTTACGTGGATGCGGCAGGCTTTGCCTCCCTGATCGGCTTGTTCCCGGCGCACTTGACCGGAGAAATCGTGGGCGACGCCCTCGCGCTCTCTTCGGGCCATGCCACGGAGCACGCCACTCGGCTCTGGATCCTGCCCGTGTTCGTGTGCTCCGTCGTGACGGCGACCCTCGTCGCGCGCCTGCTTCGCCGCGCCGGTCACCGCGCACTGACCGGGCTCTTGGCGCTGGTCACCGCAGGGCTCTTCTTGTTCAGCGTCAGCGACGGGCTCGCGCGCATCCTGCACGAAAGCTGGCACGTCCACGTGCTCCTCGGCGGCGGCTGCGCAGTCGCCGCGATGGGCTTTCAGAACGCGCTGATGCGTGAATCGATGATGGGCTCGTGCCCCACGACGGTGATGACGGGCAACTTGACGCACGTCGTAGTCGAAATCGTCGATCAACTCTTCCTACGCCTGGCGCGACCGCACAAACGCGATCGCCGCCCGCGCGGCCGCCTCCTGCCTGTCGCCAGCGCCCTGTTCGCGTTCATCTCGTGCGCAGTCCTGGGTGGCTTCTTGGTCCGCTACTTCGGATCGATGAGCGTGCTCTTGCCAACCGTGCTGACCGCCACCCTGACCTACCGCGCGTGGCGTGAAGATCAGCGCCAACTCGCGCTCCTCAACCCGACCCCGAACAGCATGAGCCCCGCGCCTCTGCCCCGCTTCGACGTCTGGCCCGATTCCCTCGCGCCGCGGACTCCTGTCGAACAACCCGCCCTCCCCGTCGCCATCAAAGACAACACCGCGCCCCGCGTGCCCCGCGAAGTCGAACGCGCGCCCATGAAGCGCACCGTCTCCGGCACCCGGCTCAGAACCGGCTTCCTCAAAGACGAATAGCCCTTCGCTCCCCGTGCCTCGTCTTGTGGGTGGGCGCTCTCGGGGCTCACCCTGCACCTCATCCGCCGACCCAGGTGCTCGCGCCTCGCCGCCGAGCGAGCATGACCCGGAGCTCGCGCGCCGAGCACGTTCCCGAAGAGCGGCGGCCCTCACGCAATCTGCACCAAAGTGCTCGCGCAACGCGTTCACGCTCCCCTCGTTGTTGCTGCTCTCTCTTCCTCTCTCCCCATGTCGGGGCGCCGCAACACCGAATTGCGCTTCGCTCGGCTGCGAGCGACACCGTGCACTCATCCGCACCGCGCTACGTCAAATCGACACACTCGAACGTTGGGCCTCCGCGGCGGCGAAGCCGACGCTTGGGGGCCCCGGCGCGCGGCGCGCGGCGGCCGTCCACGCCGCACACCGCCGCGGGGCACCCCCAAAATCAGAGTCGGATCGAGATGCCAGTGAGGGCCGTCACACCGATCAAGTGCCGATCGTAGAACGTGTAGGGCACTTCGCCAGCGATGCTCAGGCGGACGCGGCTCGTCAGCGGCAGGCTAACGCCCAGCACGCCTTGCAACGACAGATTCAGGCGTGCTTTGCCGTCGGTGCGCGGCGCGACACCGAACACGAGGGCCGTGAAGAAGGGGTCGTAGAAGTTCCAGCCGATCTGCGGCAATAGCGCGAAGCGTTGGATGCGCGCGCCCGGCGCAGGCTCCGGCCAAAGCCGCTCGGTGAGCTGAAGATTCGCTCCCACGCGCACGCGATCGACGACGTAGCCGTGCAGCCCGACGAACTCGGACAGGTTCACGACGTCCTTCACGGTACGCGTCGTGTCCTTGTCCAGGTCGCGGGTGAGCAGGCTCACTCCGAGGGTATCGGTCTGAATGAAGTCACCGCGCTCGCCCGTAGCGTGGGCCGAGCGCGCGGCACACAGCAGCGACAAGGCGAGCAAACCGCAGCCGAGGCGACCAACTCGACTCGGCCGCGCGCGGCGCTCAGAAATCGGCGGCAAGCTGGACACTGCCCGGGCCGATCGCGGCCCGCCCGTTGTGCAATCCGGCAAAGCCGCGCGCGGGAACGCTGGCGTGCGTTTCGGCGGAGCCGCTGCCGAGCGAGAAGTACAGGATCGTGCCGAGCAATATCCCTGCGCCGCCCACACCGAAGGCGATCGTGGAGATGTTTCCGGAGCGCTTGGCCGAGTCGACCGCGTCACGCTGACTGGAGGGACAGGTGTTGCCGTCGCACTGCAGGTTGTGCTTGTCCTTCAACGTCATCACGCCAAACGCAGTGCCCACGCCCACACCCACCAAGCCAACGCCCCACGATACGTAGGCTGCGGCATGGCTCGGCGCAGGCGCAGGCCCGGGCGGAGGCGCGCTGGGTGCGGCAGCCGCTTGAGTCGGGTTTGCTTGCGGCGCGGGGGCGGCGTTCACGTCTTGGCCCGAGTTTGCGCTCGGAGGAGCTGGCGGCGGCGCGTTCGGATCCGCTTCGAGCTTGAGCGTCACGGTCTTCTTGTCGGCCGAGCCCAAGGTCACCCTCGAGCTTGCTTTCAAGAACCCGGGCGCGCTGGCTTCGATCACGTGATCGCCCGGATCTGCGGGCAGCTCACTGTCGACGAGCGTGTTCGCAATCACCTGACCATCGACGGTCAATCGCAGATCCGGTGGCGGCGAAGGCACGGACACGGTGAGCCCGGCGATCTTGGGCTTGGCCGCGTCGAGCACCGTCTGCGCACGCTCGTAAGCTTTGCTCAGCGCGGGGGTCGGATTCGCGGGCAAAGGCTCGCGCAACACCTTGCGCAACATCTCGGTACCCTCGACCAAGCGGCCCACCGATACCTCGCACTCCCCCAAGCGGCTGAGCACGATCGCGGAGTGATGGAGCTTCTCGGCTCGCTCGAGCTTGGGGATTGCTTCTTCACACTTGCCGGCCTGCGCGAGCTTCAAGCCATCGACCGCGAGCGTACGCGCAGCGCCAGTCTCGGTCGCCGTGTCTTCTTCAGCGTGTGCCACGCCGAGCGCCGCAACTTGCAGCGCTCCGCCACACAGCGCTGCTGTGATCCAATGTCCGTAAGGGCGATGTCGACGCAACGTCATGGCAATCCTTTCAGAACCGAAAATTTCCGGTGCTTTGAATGCGCGGCGAGGGGCTTTGCAACCAGGCACGCAGAAACGTCTCAGATACAAATTGAGACCCGTCCTACTTAGAGACACCAACGGCTTATCAAGCCCGACGCTTAAGCCGTTGAACCCTGCACGCCGGGCTTCGGCACAGAGACAGGGATTATCCGCATGACTTCCACTCGAGTCTTTTATCAGGCAAGCAGCGCGATCGCGCTCACTCTAGGCATGCTGGCGGGTTGCAACAGCATCGTTGGTCTCGACAAAATCGAGGTCGTCCAAGACCCGACGGAAACCGCCGGTAAGGGCGCTGGCGGGCGCAACGAGCCAAGTGGCGGGGCCGCGGGCTCGAGCGGCGGCGACCTGAGCGAAGGCGGCACGGGCGACATCATCGAAGCGCAAGGCGGCGAAGGCGGCTCTCCGGACGTTCTGCCTTCGGAATGCGAGACGAACCAAGAGTGTACGGACAAGTTTAGCAAAGGCGCAGCCGGTTCAGCCGGCGCGGCGGGCGCAGTCGTTCCGGGCGCGTGCATTCAGAAACCCTACGCTCACTGCGTCAAGTTGGTCAGTGACGACTGCCAAACCATCACCGGAGACTACACGAACGACCGGGCGATCTTCATCGGCTCGTTGTTTCAGACCACGGGCTCGACCGCCGCAACCAACATCAACCGCCAACAAGCGGCGGCGCTGGGCGTGGAACAGATCAACAAACCCATCGGGGGGATCCCGAGCGGTCCGACGTCTGCCAATGCTCGCCCGTTGGTGATGGTCTCGTGCGATGCGTTCACCAACGTGATTCGCGCGGCGACGCATCTGGTCAGCGACCTTCATGTGCCGGCAATCGTCGGGCCGAATACGAGCCAAGATACGCTCGATGTTTCCACCAAAGTGACGGTGGACGGCGGCACGGTCGTGATGAGCCCGTCCGGCGTGGCCTCGAGCATCGCCAACCTCAGCGACAACGACCTCACTTGGCTGATGGTGCCATCCGACGTACAGCGCGCACCGTTGATGATCGATCAGATCAACGAGCTCGAGGCAGACGTCAACGGCGGCGACACCTCGAAGGTCGTCAAGCTGGGCGTCGTGTACCGGGACGACGCGCTCGGGCAAGGCTCCCGAGACGCATTGAGCGGCCTCACACTCAATGGCAAGCCGCTCAATGTCGCTCCCAATCAGGGGAACGCGGTTCAAATCGATCCGTACAATGGAGCGGACGCCAACCAAGACAAGATCGTGACCAAGTACACGACCGTGTTCCGGCCCGACATCATCGTGCTGGCCGGCACGGCAGAGGCCATCACGAAGATCATGGTGCCCATCGAGACCGCGTGGGCAACTGCGAACCCGTCGCTGCCCCCGCCTCAGTACCTGGTCATCGACTCCACGAAGGGGCCCGAGCTCCTGGCCGCAGTGACTGGTAAAGACTCTTTGCGCACCCGCGTACGCGGCACTGGCATTACTTCCGGTCCGCCCATCACCGGTGCTCCGGCCGAAAACACGCCGGCCGACACCTTCCTCAAATTCCAACTCGACTACTCTGCGCGCTACAACGGCGCGTCAGCCACGACTGCGGGCATGGGACCGGCACACGACGCGGCTTACGCGATCGGTTTGGCACTCGCCGCCACGAGGACGCAGGAGGTGTCGGGTGCGAGCGTGGCCCAGGGTCTGCGCAAGCTCGCGGGCGGTCCGACCACTCTCGAAGTCACGGCTCCCAACGTCTTGTCGGCAATGCAAAAGCTGGGCGCGGGCGAAAAGATCAGCGCTGTCGGCAGCTTCGGCATGCTCGACTGGGACGCCAACGGTGCAGTCAAGGGTGGCACCCTAGAGATCTGGTGCATCGGCTCGGCCGCAAGCAAGCCGGTCTACGGCAGCTCGGGGCTGACGTACGACATCATGATGAAAAAGCGGCAGGGCGATTACGCGCCGTGCCTGGTCACCCAATAGCTAAAGAAACGCGGAAAGTGAGCGTATTTTGGCAAGGCAAGAAAGGCTGATGGTGACCCCGTCCCAACGCGCGCGTAATACGGCTCAGCTCTCCGGACCGCAAAGCGGCATGGTCGCGCTCGGCGAACAAGCCGTGGAGATGCCGTTCGCTCCCGGCGATCTGATCGCCGGGAAGTACGAAGTCGTCAAACTGATCGGCTCGGGTGGCATGGGCTACGTCGTCGAGGCGATGCACGTCGAGCTGGGCGAGGTCGTGGCGCTCAAGTTCTTGCGCCCCGAGGCGCTCCAGATCGAGGAGCTCGTCGAGCGCTTCGCGCGCGAAGCGCGCGCCGCTGCCAAGATCCGCAGTGAGCACGTGGCTCGCGTGTACGACGTCGGGGTGTTGCCGGATGGCGTGCCCTTCATCGTGATGGAGCACTTGGCGGGTCAGGATCTCGCCGACGTGCTGCAGGCGCGCGGCCCGTTGCCGATCAAGGTCGCAATCGAGTACGTGATGCAGGCATGTGAAGCGCTCGCCGCGGCACATGCGAGCGGCGTCGTGCACCGCGACATCAAGCCCGAGAATCTGTTCCTGACCAAGCACGCGCAAGGTTTGGACTTCATCAAGATCCTCGATTTCGGGATCTCGAAGGTGGCGCTGGCCCCCGGCAAGCGTGGCTTCGTGCGCACGATGATGCCCCTCGGATCGCCAGTGTACATGTCCCCCGAGCAGATCCGCTCGTCCGAGCATGTCGACGCGCGCACCGACATCTGGTCTTTGGGTTGCGTCTTGTTCGAGCTCTTGACCGGCACCGTGGCCTTCAACGAACCCTCGTTGATGCAGCTCAGCGCCGCGATCCTCGAGCATGATCCAGTGCCGCTGCGCGAGTTGGTTCCCGACGCCCCGCCCGAGCTGGAAGAAGTCGTCATGCGTTGTCTGGAAAAAGACGCCGACAACCGCTACGGCAACATCGCGGAGCTCGCGATTGCGTTGTACCCGTTTGCGCCGCGTCGTTCGCGCATCTCGGCCGAGCGCTGCTACCACGCCTTGAAGAACGCGGGCCTCGACTGCCCCGAGTTCGAGACCGAGATTCAGAGTGTGTTCCCGCCCAGCATGGGTGAAGTGAGCGTGAACTCCAGCACCCCAGCGCGCGCGATGACGGGCGCGGGCCGCAGCCTGACGCGAGCCAGCGGGCGCACGGCCAAGGCCGCCGTGCCAGCGAGCGCGCCCGCGGCGCCAGCAGCGCTCACCGCGGCGGAGATCGCGTCACTCCGGCCGAACAAGGCGTACAAAGTGATCGGTCTGCTCGCGGTCTTGGTCATGGCGGCCACGGCGGCCTTCCTGCTCATTCAAGCGCGCACCGCGGACGCAAACGGCACGGCCTCGGCAAGCACCGTCCCGGCTCCGCCCGGGGCTCCGGGCGCTGCCGCGGCACCCGGCGCCAAGGCGGGCACCGTCATCGATCTGGATGCATTGACGCCCGCGGTGGTGCCGGGCGGCACGGCAACGGCTTCTGCGCAGGCCGCGGCGGGTAGCGCATCGCCCAAGGGCGGGCAACGCGCCACGCCCGTACAAGGTTTCCCGCGCCGCATGGTGGCCCCGCTGCCAGCCGCGAAACCGGGCGCAGCCCCGCGCAAGCACGACGACGATCCGGACGTCGGCTACTGAGCTACAGCGCCGGCAGCGCGCGTGTGCTCAGAACATCTGGCCAGCCGAGAAATAACCGCTCACCGGACTTGCGTCGGGTGACGCGGCCACGTCCAAGCGAACCACGAACGACGAGCCTGACTGCACGCGGAGCCCGCCGCCATAACCGTACTTGAGCCCGATGCCGCGCCCGTCGAGCTCCGGGTGTGACTCGGCGTCCGCCCAGAGCCTGCCCGCGTCGAAGAAGGGCACGATACCGAGCATCAGCGATTTGCCGAAGGCGCGAAACCCCACCGCTTCGATGCGCAGCTCGACGTTTCCAAAGGCTTTGATCTTGCCGTAATAGCGCTGCGCGGGAACGCCGCGAACACCGGTGCTGCCGCCGAGCGCGAACGTATCGTCGAAGCGAGCCAGCTCGTAAAACGGTACGTTGCCGAACATCCAGTCGCCCACGGCGCGCATCGCGAGCGCGACACGCGGCGTACCGAGCGGGACGAAGGCGCGCAGATTGAGGGTCGCTTCGCCGTAGCGATACGGGAACTCGTTCGTGCCCCCCGGGCTCAGCTTGACGTCCAGCGTGTCGAACAGACCGCTGTGTGACGACACCTCGTTGTCGCGTGTGTCCCATTGCAAGCCGTACTTGAAGAGGACCACGGAGTGCGAGGACGTCTCGCCGATCAGGCGCTTCACCTCGTCGCTGCCGGTGCGTTTGTCCTCCGCGAGCTGCGAGTCGTCGGCGACGCGGATGAAGTCGTGAATGTAACGAAAGCCGAGTCGGGCCACGAAGTGATCGACGATGCGCGTGCGCACGTCGACGTCGAACTGTGGGTGTCCGCGCTGGTATTTCGAATAGTTTTTGTTCGGATTCTCGTCGACGAGGGCGCGCGAAGACGCATTGCCCATGCCGAAATAGTCGATGCTCTCCCAAGTGTACGAGGGCCGAAGCTCGAGCCGCACTGGGGCACCGAATAGCCTTGGAATCGTGAGCCGCGCGTACAGGTCTTGATAGGGGACCGTGAAACCGCCGGCTGCACTGTACTTGAAAGTGACGAGCCCGGAAGAGTCGATGTTCCACAGATAAGGGACGACGCCCTTCTTCACCCGCGCCAGCCCCGCGAAATAGCCGCCACCGAAGCCGAGGTCGGTGCTGCCACCGACGACGGGAACGACGTTCACCTCGTTGTGGGGCGAGTCATCGTCGGGGTGACTCGCGTCCGGGGCGGACACGATCGGCGCCGGCTTCTCCTTGTCCGGTCGGTTGTTGGAATTGAGTGGGTCGGCGGCGAGCGCAGAAACGCTCCAGCAACCGGTCACGAGCAGGGCACTGCGAATCGCGCGCCAAAGGAAGATCGCCACGTCGCGCGCAATGCACCGAACATGCCGCGCGATATCTGCGAGCTTTTGATGGAACTCTAGAATTCGCGGCGTGGCGGGTTAGCTACGAGGCGCCCCGCCCCCGTCAATTTTGCCCCTCACCCTCAACGACGCGCGCTCCGGCCCCGTCACCGCCGATCGACACAAGGAGACGCTACACGCGCCGCCCGTCGTGAGGGACGATCGCGACTCCTTCTCGTACACCGGCGTCGTGCCTAACCCGTACGTTCAGCTCAACTTCTCGTACGGCAACTCGGTCGTCACCGGCAACGTGCAGATCTTGGCGCGCGCCGCCAGCAACGCGACCAGCTTCTTCGATCCTCCGTCGTGTCACCGCGCCTGAACTTCCGTAGCAAGTGGCAAGCGCATGACCAAGTAGTCTTGCAATATTCGCACTGGTTCGACGGCAGAGGCGTGCAAGTCCGCAGCGGCTACCCCGCCACACCGGATTTCACCTTGCAGCCGGATAAGGACATGATTTCGCTGTCCGCCAACACGTGATGGTGAGGCGGACGCGAATTTCCTGAGTCTCCGGCGGGTCTTTTTTTCGACTCGCCGCGCCCAGCCGGTCGTGTAAGGTCCGCCGCCATGACGATTCAGGCCGCCGTTGCGGACACCTCCACCAAAACTGTCACCTACGGTGGCAAGACGTACAACATCCAAGCGCTCTCGGATGACAGCTACACCGTGCTGCTGGACGGCATCCCAGTGGGCCGCGTGGTGTACTCCTTCGGCGCAGCCAACGGCGTCCCAGAAGGTGACGCACTGAGCGAAGACGACCTGTATGCGATCGCCGAGGCCTGGTTCGCCGCTGTCGACGCCTAACGCGGTGCGTTTGGATCGCGGCCACGATGGCCGGCTGAAGGCCTGGGTATGTGAGCCTTGGGATCGCGTGCGGCTGCGCAAGTGCGCGGACATCGTCCAAGATCACTTTGGCGGTGAAGCGCGCGATCGCGTGGGCGGAGCCGATCTCGTATTTTGGGATTTCATGGTCGGCAACGTGCTCGTCACCGTGCACCTCGAACAAGGCGTCGGGATCGCGGTGCTGGCCAATGACTCATCGCCGGCTAGCGAAGCGCTGGTTTCGGAGATCGCCGAGTACTTGGTCGCGCACGCCGACTTATGACGGCTGCGGTTCGAGCAACTGCAACGCCTCTTGGCGTTTGAACTCGGCCAGCACGATCCCGGAAGCGACTGCGACGTTCAGGCTTTCGGTCACGCCCGACTGCGGAATGGTGATGCATGCATCACACAGATCGAGCACGGCTTCGTCGAGCCCGCGCCCTTCGGAGCCGATGACTAGCAGGTCAGAGCTGCGGAACCGAAAATGGTGCAGTGAAGTCGCGTTCGCGCGAGGAACGGTCGCGACGCGCCGACCTGCGTGCTGACGGAGCAATTCGAGGGGGTCCGCCGCGACCCGCTGCCATCGAATTTTGTCGAAGGCACCCGCGGACACGGTACGCAAACGCTGCGCGTAGGCTTTGCCGTACCGGTCGCGCACTAGGCGATGCGGGTCGTACACGTGACAGCGCTGGAAGCCGAGCACCTCGAGCGTCCGCGCCAGCACGCATAGGTTCTCGAACTGCTCGGGTGCGTAGAGGAACACTTCCATCACTTCACCGTGGCGTCCGGCTGTAGCTCGGCGAGACGAATACGGGCAGCAGCGACATAGGCCGAGCGCGGGTAACTCTGGAGCAGCTCCTCGAGCACGATGCGCTCGTCCTCGAAGCGCTGCAGCTGACGCAGCGCCTGCGCTTGGCCGAAATAGGCTTCGGCCTTGGCCTCCGGCGATCCGACGCGCCGGAAGGTTGCAAACTCCTGGAGCGCGAGCTCGGCCTGCTTTTGCTGCAGGTAGAGCACACCGAGCGCCAAGTGCGTGTCGATGCCCTCTTCTGAATTGGGGAAGAACTCTTCGATTTGCTTGGAGCGCCGAATCGCTTCCGGCACGTCACCTGCGGTGCGTGCGCTCGCCGCCGCCGCAAACAGCTCCGTGGCCGACAAGTGCCGCTCACTGCCGCTCGCCGATCGGCTCGCTGGCGCTTGGCTCGGGGCGGGCTCCGGCTCGGCACTGACGGCGACCAAGCGCTGATCGTGCGTCAAATCATGCGAGCCCGTCGTGCGTTGCCGAGGGGAAGCCGCGGCCGGCGGGGGAGGTCGCCACTTCCAACCGAAGACCTTCACGCTTGCGGTCGTGATGCCCGCCATGAGCAGCGCGAGCGCCAAGGAATTGAGGCCTAGCCGAATGCGCGGAGCCAACAAGCAGGCCGAGGCTATCACGGTTCTGCGCGCCCGCCGGCCCGCTGACTCGCGAACCACCCGCGGTAAGCACGCGGGCTCATGCCCAGCGTCCGCTTGAACGCGCTCGCCATGCGCGCTGGGTTGTCGAAGCCCGAACGCGCGGCGACCACTTTGGCTTCCAGCCCGGTAGTGGTGATGAGCAAACGCGCGTGCTCGGTACGCACGCGCTCGATGACCTTGGCCGGCGTGGCACCGAGCTCTTACTGAACGGCTACTCCGCCACCACGCACTGGGCCTATCATGACCTGCTCGGGCGCTGCGGGGCCCTGCCCGTGCGGCAGCGGGTCGTGGTCGATCGCAATCGCATCACCGCTGGCGGCGTGACCTCGGGCATCGACTTTGGATTGCGTTTGGCCGCCGAGATGTACGGCGAGCAAGTGGCGCGCGCGATTCAACTCGGAATCGAATACGACCCAGCGCCGCCCTTCGACAGCGGCTCACCCGAGCGGGCCAGCCCCGAGTTGATACAGCTGGTGCGTGAACGGCTTGCCTCCTCGTGGCGCGAGTACGCGGCGCGGCTACCCGAAGGATAGCAGCGTGGAGCCCGCCTTGGCCGAGCGGTGCTCGATTTCGCGGGTCAGGTACACGGGCTGGTGCTCTTCGGTCGTGAACCCGCAGCCGCGATAAAAGTCGACCGCAACCGCGTTGTCGGCGCAGACCCAGACCACGCTCACGTCGTTGTTTTGCATCCAACTCTCCATGTGCGAGAGCAACGCGCGGCCAACGCCCTGCCGGCGCCACGCGCTGCGCACGCCGATCTCGTACAGCAGCAGCTCCCGAGCTGGCTCGGTGCGCAACAAGATCAAGGTGCAGTACAGGAACCCCAGCACGACGCCCTCGCTCTGAGCGACCCAATGCAGCACGGCGGGGTTGGCCAAGTAACGCTGGGCCGCGGCCGGCTTGAGCGGGGTAAGGCCGTCACTACGGCCGTCGAGATCGAAATCCGCATCCTCATGCGCCAGCACTTCGAGGATCGCTTCATCCCCCGGGCCCAACCGCTTGATCGACACGCTCATCTGGCTCTCCTTCGCCTATCCTCGGCCCGAACTATACGTCGAGTCGCTCAGCCTTCGAAGATCTCGTGCGCACCCTCGGCCCCGAACGGGTCGCCTATCACGAGCTCGCCCGCGCCCGTGAAGTGATACGGAAAGCTGACGATTATCGAATAGTTCTCGCGATGATCGAGCTCCACGCGCACGACCTCGGCGGAAGCTCCTCCGTCGTCGGCCTGGGCGGTATATACGAGCGCCGTTCCCTTCAGCTCGCCGCGGAGCGCACCGTCACGGAAGCCGTTTCGAAATTCGGTGAGGCGGGACGCCACGTGGAATGCGCCGCCGCTCACTCCGGCGCCCACTTGGACGAGCTGGTCATCGATCGACAGCGTGCTGCCGAACGGCCCAAGCGCTCGCTGCTCGCTCAGGACCCGTTCTGCAACGGGCAGCACCGCGCTCATCAATGACTCACAGTCTCGTTTACAGCTGCTCATGGCGGAGCGCGTTTCTAGCACGATTGCCCGTACACGCGCCGCGCATCGCACAGAGTGGGATTGGCAGCCCCCGCGGACCACGGTACTTTGGCGAGATGCGTTTCAAGGGCAATTGGGGATGTGGGCAATGCGCAAGCGTCTTGGCCGTGCTGCTCGCGTGCAGCGCATGCGGGAGCAGCAGTGACGCGAGCGGGAACGCGGCGGGCGCCGCGGGCGTGCGCACGAGCCCGAGCGGCGGCGCGGGCGGCGCGGGCGCCGCGAGCGGCGCGGGCAACGTCGGGCAAAGCGGCGCGAACGGGAGCGCCGGCGCTGGCACGGGGCAAGCCGGCGGCACGCCGGCGAGCGGTGACTCACCGACCATCGCCGGCTGCGCCATCCTCCCGCCCAATCACCTGTTCAACACGCCGATCGACGGCTTGCCGGCACACGGTGGCAGCACTGATTTCATGAAAGCCGTCGGCACGCACAATATCCACTTAGACCTGGGCGTCTCGGTGGATCCGAAATCCGAGGAGTACTACGGCATCCCGTACAACGTGGTGCACGGCAAGACCATCCCCTGGGTGAATGCGGCCTTCACGACGACCGACAGTGACCTGGACTGGGACCCGACGGAAGAAGCCGATTGCGCCGTCGGCGATGCGCACACGCTGGCTTCACCGTGTACCAAGGACAAAGCGCCCAAGCCGCTGTTTCCGATCCCGGCGACGCCGCTCGTCGAAGGCGGCATCGACACCGATCCGACGCAACCGTACGCCGATCATCACATCTTGTTGCTCGACGCGGACACTTGCACGCTGTGGGAAACTTATCACTCGTATCCCGATCCCAAGGGCGGCTGGGACATCTTCGGAGCCGCGTTCTTCGACTTGAAGTCCAACGCGCTGCGTCCGGCGGATTGGACCTCCGCAGACGCCGCGGGTTTCCCGATTTTGCCGCTGCTTTTGCGCGCGGACGAAGCCAGCTCGGGCACGATCAAACACGCACTCCGCTTCACCATCGACAGCAGCAAGATCCGCAACGAGGACACTTGGCCTGCGCGCCATCTGACGTCGAACGGCACGACGTCGATGGCTCTGCCGCCCATGGGTCAAGCGTTCCGCATCAAAGCAAGCTACGTGATCCCCTCGAGCTTCAACACTCAATCACGCGCCATTCTTCAAGCATTGAAGACCTACGGCGTGTACCTGGCCGACGGTGGCAGCTCGATGTACATCCAGGGAGAGCCCAGCGCGAGCTGGCAAGACGACACTTTTGGACAAGTGCAATCGGTGTCGAGCAGCGAATTCGAAGCCGTTGATTTGAGCCAGATCGAGCAGCGCGCGGGCTTCGATCCAGATTCGGCGACCGTGCCCTAATCCTCGTGCGAAGCGCGCTTCGCGTTCGAAAAAGTATGACCCGAGGTGATGCGGCGGAATTGCGTGCAGGCGTGCCCGCTTGGCGTGCCACGCGACCTCTGGTACTGGTCGCCTCGTAAAAGAAAACGTCGGGCCGTGCGCCCGCATTGAAGGGACGATAACCGCATGAAACGAACTTTGCAATGCGCGTTCGCCGCTGCCGCTCTGCTCGCAAGCTCGAGCGCTTGGGCACAAGATTTCGGTAAGAAGGGCCAGCTCGCGGTCAGTGCGGAGCGCCTGTTCGGCTTCACTTACAGCAGCTCCAGCGCCAGCTTGCAGGGCGGTGACGATGACGTCTCCACGACTGGCTTCAGCCTGCTCACGGCTGCGCCGACTGCGAACGGTCCGGGTGTTTGGGCGGGCTACGGTTCCCCCCGCGTGGCGGGAGACTACTTCGTGATCGATCACCTCTCGGTCGGCGCCGCGCTCGGCTACGCGCACGTATCGGTCACCGATCAACCTCCGGGGCTCGGCAACAACGAAGTGACGACGAGCGGTCACGTGTTCACCTTTGCGCCACGCGCGGGGTATTCAATCGCGTTCAACGACATGATTGGCATCTGGCCGCGCGCAGGCTTCACGTACCGCAGCTACAGCGTAGAGAATCTGAGCGCGCACAACTTGGCCCTGACGCTCGAGGCGCCGTTCACGTTCAACGTCTTTCCGCACGTCGTGTTCTGGGGCGGCCCGACGCTCGACCTCGGCTTCACCGGCTCGGCGAGCCGTGACAACGGAAACGGGACCACGACGAGTAATGATCTGCATTCGACCGAGTTTGGCATTCAGACTGCGTTGCTCGTGTATTTCGACCTTTGATCGACGTTTGATTCGACTTGGCGAGCCGCGTTTGACGTGGCCCCGAGTCGCCGGTTACCTTCGAGCGTTCTGGTGGGCGACGAACTCGGTAGTTCGCCGCCCCCTTGCTTTGGCTTGAGGGAGATCGACAGATGAAGTTCGAAGTCAATAAGTTCTTGGCGCTGACGGCGATGCTCGCCGGTGCCAGCGCGGTGGCCGCGGGTTGTTCGTCCACGGACGCGAAGCCGGCCCCTGGTGAGTCCGGCGGTGAAGCGGGCGAAGGCCCCACGCCCAGTGCCGGCTCGGGCAACACGACGAGCGAGGCCGGCGCGGCTGGCGTGGCCGAAGCGCAAGGTGGCGCGGCTGGCGCGACCACTGCCGAAGGCGGCACGAGCGAGGGCGGCGAGGCCGGCGCACCCGTCGTGGGGTCTTGCATTTCGGATCTGGTGGGCGCGGGCGGCGCGGCGGATGAAACGTCGTCGCCCTGCGATCTGCTCGGCGCCGCGGGCGCACCGGATTGCGGTGACGAAAACGGCAACTACGTCGCGCAGGGCTGCAACGCGCTGTACGGCAGCGGCTTGTATCGTCCGAGCGTGATCCTCGCCTACAACGAGTGCGCAACCGCCCTCCCGGATTCGTGCGACGCGAGCGGCGTCATCGACTGCGCCACTGGCCTGATCGGCAAAGGCTGCACGGAAGAGACCACTAGCGCGGCGTGTACCTTCGTGGCTTCCAAATGCCCCGGCGTGAATGCCACGTTGTGCGCGGGGATCCTGGATCTGGCGACACCCGAGGGTCAGGACCTCATTCAAGGCTGCATGGATCCAGCCAATGAGCTGTATTACAACCCGTGGACTACCGCGCCCAACTTGGATTGCGACGTGAACCTCAAGCACTGCGCGAATCTGCCGGTTCCGGCGCAGCGGTGAGTCACCCGAGCGGTGAGCGCGCGCCTGCGATCAGGCGCGCGACGCACTCGTGATCGGAATAGGGCAGCTCCACGCCCGCGACGAGCTGCCCCCGTTCGTGACCTTTACCCGCGATCACGATCACGTCGCTCGGTCGGGCACCGCTGATCGCGCGTTCGATTGCGCGCTCACGGTCGAGCTCGATTTGTACGTGCGCGCGCCCGCCGCGCCGCGCGCCGCGTGCCACGGCTTCGGCGATTTGGCGTGGATCCTCGGTGCGCGGGTTGTCATTGGTAACGAGCACCCAGTCCGCCCCCTGACCGCCTGCGCGCCCCATGGGCTCACGCTTTTGCACGTCCTTGTCTCCTCCTGCGCCGCACACCAGGATGACGCGCCCGCCGTTGGCAAGCGCCAGGGTGCGCGCGGTGTCGCAAGTACGAACCAGGGCGTCGGGCGTGTGCGCGTAGTCGATGGCCACGAGTGGCGCCTGGGAAACGATCTCGAAGCGACCACGCACGACCGGGCAGCTTGCAATTCCGGCCCGCACCTGCTGCGCTGGAATGCCCGCCGCGAGCGCGGCGAGCGCCGCCGCCAGCACGTTCTCGGCGAACACGGCGCCGATCATGTTCGTCGTCAGCTCTCCGCTCAGCGCCTCGGCGAGCGGCGACGGCTCGAGCTCGATGCGCGTACCGCCCGCAGCGAGCGAAACCGCGCGGGCGGCCAGATCCGGTGCCGCCAGCCGTTCACCCCGAGAATCGATCGCGAAAAATAGCCGCTTCACGTCCTCCGGCGTGACGCGGCCGAGCAGCAACGCCGCCGGATCACAGGCGTTGAGCACCGCGCTGCAGCCAGGCCCCAAGTGCACGAACAGCTGCGCCTTGCTCGCCAAGTAATGCTCCCAGGAGCCGTGAGCCTCGACGTGATCGCGGCTCAGGTTGGTGAACACCGCGAGATCATAACGCCAGACGCGAGCGAAGCCGCGCGCGAGGGCGGCGCTCGTGACCTCACACACGGCGTGGCGCGCGCCTCGCTCGGCCGCTTCGCGCAAGGCGGCCAAGTAGCCGCGCGAAGTGCGCGGCACGTCCAGCTCCTCGTCGTTGAACCAGTAGCCGAGCGTGCTCTCGGTGAGCACGGAGTGGCCCGCGGCAGCGATCGCGTGCGCGATCAAGTGCGTGGTGCTGGATTTGCCGTTGGTGCCCGTGACGCCGACGGTAAAGAGCGGATCTGCCCAAGCAAAGGGCGCGCGCGTGGGGCGCTGCACGTTGCCCGCAAGCTGCTGCGCGGCATGAGCTTCGAGCTCACCGAACCGATTCAGCTCGTCGGCACTGGGGGCATGACCGGTGGAAGGCACGGCTGGCGCATGCTGTCACGAGCTGAGCGTTGCGTCTGCCACGTCGATTAGAGGCCCCACCGCGCTCTCTTCGATGCCTGCGGCCACGGCCAAGCGGCGCAGCGCCTCGAGCTCACCGAGCGACATACCCTGGCTGATCAGCCCCACCACCGCGGCGGTGATCACGCCCTCGCGGGCCACGCCGGCCGCGCCCAGCTCGTAGCCGACACGTTCGATCTCGGTCTTGATCTGCTCGCTTTGCGCGAACGATAGTGCGCGATCGAGGATGTTGCCCGCGTCCGACTCGGGCCCGGTCGCGCCGAGCACCACGCTGGCACGCCGGATCGCGTCGCGCTCGGCCTCGTCGATGCTGCCGTCGCACGCGGAGATCAAGCAGGCAGCTTCCAAGATGGCGTGCTTCACGGCGGAGCTCGCGTGCCGCTGCGCTGCCAAAGAAGCAAGCGCATCCTCGACCCTGCCCGCGGCCAAGCCGGGTTGATAGGTACCGCTCTCCAGATCGCGCTTGTCCTCGGCGAGCGCCTTCTTCATCACTTGGCGCGCGCCCACCACGAACAGCGGGCCCAAGATCTTGCGTCCGAGCGTGGACGGCGCATCGGCCGCGAGCTGCACCTCGGTCACGCCCGGTTCCACCTCGACGAAGCGATGCACGAGCACCATGCCGGCGTTCGTGCCTTCGAGGTAGCGGATGATGAACGAGCCGTCGTCGCCGTCCTCGAGCAGCGAGATGTCGAACTGCGGTAACCCGAGGATGCGAAACGTCGTCTTGATCTTGCGTTCGCCCGGCGCGCCGGGCTGCCACTCGTAGTGGATGCTCGGATGCACGTTATTGCGAATGTGATGATCGATGTCGCGGTACTGCTCGCGCACGCGGTCGGGCGAGCAATGAATACGCAATGCAGCAGTGATGTGGATCGTGTCCGGCATGGCTGTGCTTCCCTCACACCGATTACGCACCAGCCGTTTCGCCGGATCGACCCGAATCAAGCAAGCTCACAAAATTCCGGGGATGTTCGGTACTTTGTCGTGAAACAGGCGCGACAAATCGCTGAACCCCGAGCTAAGCTCGCTTAGACTTTCGCCCGAAACCTCATGAAATCGATCATTCCGGATCCCGCGCAATTGGATGAGCTCGCGGCCGGCCTCGACGCAGGCTGGGACGACGAGCCGGCCGAAGCGTCCAGTTCTCAGCCCCCGCTTTCGCCGTCGCAGCCGCCGCAATCCATCCCGCCTTCGCTCGACGCGCTCGATGCGGATTGGGGGGACTCGGACGGCGACTCGAGCGAATCGGAACCCGCGCTCGCTCCGGTCAATCGAGCGCCAATCAACCGAACGCCCGCCAATCGCGCCCCCGCCCAACGAGCCCCAGTCGCGCCGGGTCCGACGCCGGTGCGCGTCAGCAAGCGCGAGCGTCGTGAGGTCGAGCGCCAACGCCGCGCGCACCAAGCCCAGCAGAACAACGTCAGCAAGAAGCAACGCAAAGCCGAGCGCTTAGCCGCCGCGCGCCAAGCCAGCGAACGCCAACGCGCCGCTGAACAACAAGCCCTCGCCGAACGCCAAGCACAAAAAGCCAAAGCCGCCCCCAAGCGCCCCAAGCCGAGCCCCGAACCCACCACCGCAGCCCCCGCCAAGCGCGTCGCCAAACGCGCGCGCCGCGAACCGGCTCCCGCTCCGCGTCCCATCGCTGCCGCGCCGAAGTCGCGATCGCCCAAAAGCGAACCCAGGCCCATCGTTCACGAACGCGGCATCCAAAAACTAATCGTCCCCCTCCTGATCGCCCTCCTAGTTGCCGTCACCCTAGGCTTCGCCCTCAGCCGCGCCCGCTAGTTGATGCTCCTGCCGCGATAAGCCGAATCACGGCCGTGCGGTCGAGTAGAGGCCCCCGATCGCTCGGGGGCCCCTCTCACAAAACCGGACTTGTGGATCTCACATCCGGCTTTTCGGGAAGCTGACGTTCCTGGGTCGCGCGGGCGAGGTGGCTGTTGTGGCGTCTCGTCCGAGCGGTGGTGCAGGTAGTTCAGCAGCGACGTTTCCGTCCGCAATTATCCCAGGGCTAACTCCAGTTGCACTGGGGCGATGACGATATCTGGCGGGATTTGGTAGCGTACCCATGTGGTCTCGAGCGAGAGGAGACCACGCTCGGCAAAGCGAGCGTTGGTCAGTACTCGAGTCACCGGGGGCGAGTTGCTGAGACACCACCAGGACCGTCGTCCCGGCTTGAGCGGCTTCCAGCTCACGCTGCTACGTCGCTTGCGCCAATGGCGTATTGCGATTGCACGAAGTCGCCTGCGGATATGCGCGTCGAGTCGCGGCA
>JBEQTH010000113.1:0-97962 GCA_040348785.1 Myxococcales bacterium
CACGTCGGGGGACAACCGGCTTCATCACCCGCAGCCCTCCCGAGACAGCAGCGAAGCCGCCCCCACGCCCAGCCGCCGGGCAACAGCCGCAAGCTGCTCAGAGTGCGGAAGGCGCGCGATCGGTCGAAGCCAGCGTTCGTTCAGGTCGTTCGGGGTACCCGCCTCCAGTGCCGCAATGTGCGCCAGGATGGCCGGGTGAAGCCGGAGCAAACAAAGGATGTTTGAAACTCGGTATGGGTGGAGTCCGGAACGCGCTGCGAGCTCCGCTTGTGTCCGCAGTTCGCCCCGGTCGATCAGCCCCTGCCACTCGCGCGCGAGCGCAAGAAGTCGAACAATTAACGGGACTTCAGGCGGTTTGGGCGGTTTAGGCAGAGCGCGTTCAGGTCTCTTCGCCGGGTTCGAAACCACGAGTCTTAGGTTCTTGCTTCCGTCGCCATTGGGGCGCTAGCTGCAAAAAGGCCAACGTCGGTTGGCTTTTTGATTGGCGGGTGAAAGCAGCCCTGCCGCTACGGGCGACGCTTCTGGATCTCTTCCATGGTTGCGCGAAGCAGCACGAGCATGGCCTGGTCTTTCGTTCGGTTGAGCTGCTCTTTCACGACGATCAATCGCGGGAGAGAGAGCACCCTGAATCGCGCTCCGTCGATCTCGAGCCAATCACTGTCGGGAAGCAAGTCCTCGAACGTTGTGCTCGTCTCGATCGTAGCGAGGACATCTAGCGGACCAGCGGTAGTTTGCAGCAGCTTGTGCCCACGGCTCTGCAGATGCGAACGGTTCGGCACGATTCGTCGTGGATCTTCCCGAAAGACCGCGCCTAGCTCAGTCAGCGCCAGCTCTAGCCGGGTGATGTTCGGCTCCGACAGCGCGTAGACGATGTCCAAATCGATGGTGTGAACGGGTGCGCCCTGCAGCACGGCCGCCATGCCTCCCACGACGATGAACTCCACCTCGTGTGCAACGAGGGCGGAAATGATGCTAGCGATTGCCATTCGGCACTCGCCGGACGTCGCGCACGAGGTCGATGGTGCCCTGCACGTGCCGCAACCGTTCGCTCGGCGTCAAGCTGAGCATCCAGCGGATTAGGGACCGGTCGACGCCCGCAGCGTCGTAGGCCGAGTGCCCATCACTTTCAGCGAACGAAGCGACCGCCGACCGCGAAGTGTCCGGCGGGTGCTCCGAGGGCACTGGCTCTGTCGCGGCGGGGTTCACGAGCAAGACTTTAGGGCAGGAATTTAGCCGTGCAAAGCAGTACCGGAAGCACAGGGGGCTGCGGCCGGCATTTGGCCCGCGGCAGTCCTAAACTCTTCTACTAGGGCGCGCCGATCTACGACGGCTGCAAAAGCGACGCATGTCTTCATCGAGCGCACGAAATAAGAGCGGGCAGAGCCGAACGCGCGCCGCGCATGCAGTACGATTCGTGAGTTTGGCGATCAGTTGTCGAGCGCGCCGACATCGATCCAATCGAGCACCACGTACAGGTTCGCGACCGAGAGTGCCGGCTTGGACGCATTCGTTCCGCCACCGGGGCTGCCGCCCTCCGGCCGAGAACGGCTGCCTCACTGACGCCACGCTACAGCCGAGAAGGACGAAGAAAACCGCAAGCCAGCGCGCGCGAAAGCTGTTGAGCATGCGCGGATGGAGCGAACAGCCGGCGACCGAGCGCGCCAGAGTTGAGCCGAGTCCCAACCAGCCCGGATCGGTTCACCAATTGCGGAGTCGCGACGCCTAGCCGCCGCGATCAAGGCAACAACGGCACGTATCTGCTTTGCACGGGCGAAAACAGGATCCACAGTTGCCGCGGATCATTCGTAAAGTCCGGCACGCTCGTAATCACGCCGTTGAGCTCCATGAATCCGTCCGTTGACGGTCGATGCGAGATCGGGTCTTCGCTGCCGGGCGGCGAGTAGACCCAAGACCCTTCGTAGTTCACACCCGTACGCCGCACGATTTGCTGCGTTTCGTCGCTGGTCAGCGGGTAGAACTTGCCGTCGTCCGTGAACTCGACGCCGATGTCTTCGCCTGGGATCTGAGGAGCCAAACAACGCCGCCATTGCCCAATCAGCAAGCCGTTCAGTTCCTCCGAGGTCGTGTAATCTTCGAAAGAAGCCGGGCTGGCCGAGCACTCGGGGACATCGGTCGGATCGCTCCAGGGATTGCTGCCGCCGGAACCCGCACCTGGAAGATTGGGGCCCCCCGACGAGCCCAGTCCAGAACTCCCCGCGCCTTGACCGCCGACGATGATCTCCGAGCCGCACGCTGACAAAGAAAATAGACTTGCAACCCCGATTACCAAAAGCTTCATCTTGACCCTCCTTGGTTCAATACGATCAATGGCCAAGAGCGCGTGATTGATCACGGTAGCCTCGACAATTCGCGGCGCACGCGTTCGGCGTACGCACTGCGCGGGTAGCGCATTAGAAACGCTTCTCCCTCGCGCCGCGCTTGGCTGCTGCCGAGAGCCAACCAGGCGTCGAAGCGAAGTACGCTGGCTTCTTCCAGCAAGCTCGACGATGGATAACGAGCGACGAACGCTTCGAGCAGGGCGAGTGTGCGCCGAGGCGCGTGCTCGGCTAGCGCGCGACGGATCACGCGCAAATCATGCAGGGGATCAGTCGCTGACTCGCTGGTCTGGGCCGCTGCCGGCGCGGGATCGGGCGCGCGCGAGCCGAGTGCCTCGACGTGTCGCTCTGCCGGTGCCGAGGCCGACTGTTGTGCGCTTTCAAACATGCTGGGCGCGGCCACGGGGACGGGTTCTCGCTGGGTCTGCGGCGCGATCGACTTTCGAGTCCTCTCTGCAAAGGCCGTTTTCGGCGCTGGTGATTCGGACACGACGCGCACGACTTGCTCTGCAGAAAGGAGTGTCACCGTGCCCGCAAGCAGGCCGAGTCCGAGCCATTTGAGCACGAGACCACCGGCAAAATGGCCGCCCGCGCTGGCCGAGGTGCCGGCGTGTACGGCAGCGGTACCGGCAGCCGCCCCGACGCCCAGGTTGAGCGCGTACAGCGCGCGTCCCGCAGCACCCGGCGCCGAATGGTCCTCGAGTGCCGATTCGAGTAGCAGCCGGCACGCGGGTTGGTTCGAAGCGAGCCTGAGGCGAGTGAGATCGTTCATGGTCGACTTCCTGGCTGCGCAAACAAGGCCGCAGCGGTTTCGAAAGTGGCGCGTGCTCGACGCAAGCGCGAGGCCACGGTCCCGAGCGGCAGACCGAGCAGTTCGCCAATCGTTGCCATCGTCATCTCCTCGAGTTCGAACAGCACGAACACGGCGCGCTGCTCATCCGGCATCTCGTTCAGTACGACGTCGAGCCATTGGCGCGCTCGGCTGCGGTCGAGCAGCTCATCGGCGAGCGGCGTCGAGCTGCGTGCCGCCGCGATGGCGTCGAGATCCAGGTCCTCGCGCGCCCGTGTGCGCTTCTTGCGAAGGTCAGCGGCGACTCGCGTCGCGGTGGCGACCATGAAGGCGCGTTCGGCACCCGTCCGGATGTCGTCGAGGCGGTTGGCCAGAACGATCAGCACCTGTTGCGCGGCGTCTTCGACCGACGGTTCAGCGACGCCCAAACGGCGAAGGATGCGCCAAACCAGCTCGTAATGCGCGGCAATGGCGGCCTGCAAGCGCTCAGCCCGAGGCGAGCTCGCTTGCCTCGGCTGCGAAATCGCTGAGAGGCGCAGGTTCACTGACTCTACATGGCCTCAATTGGCCGTTTGATCACCCAATTCGACGCCCAGCGCGCATTCCCCGAGCACCCCCACTGTAGGCACCTCGTAGACGATGTTGGGTTGGATCTTGACCCAATCGCGGACGGTGGGGAACAGCAGTGCCGCGCCCAATTCGATGAATGCAGGGCCGGCAAACCGAAAGCGGACATGGCCCGCAGCCCCGAGCTCGAGAAAGCCCCGTTGCTCGCTGCGGTGGTTGGGTAGGTCGATGCCTTCGGCGTTGCGCGTGCCGCCTTGAACGCGTAGGCACGGCAGAAACGTGAACCCTCCGCGATGCAGCGCGCCCGAACAGAATTCGAAGCTCAGGAACGCCATCGTCAGCGCGACCTGGCCGGGATTTTGCTCGAGCGTCTTTTTCGCGTAGTTGGCGCCCAAACGAAAGCGCGGCGCCCAGCTCACGGCGCTCAGTTGCAATTCAGCAACTGCGCCGCCACCCCAGGTAGGCGGCGGTGCGCTCGCGCCTGTGACGAAGCCGACGTCTGCGACGCCCCATTCCAAGCGCGGACTAGGAGCTGCCGAGTGCGGTACGGGAACCGGCGCGCGCGGCGGAGGCACCACGGGGGCTGGCGTCGGCGTCGGTTCCACCGTTGCCGGCGGTGCAGGGCGCAACGCGGGGAACGCCGCGACGCCGCGCGTGGGCTCGGCCGGTTGCGCCTCGGGGTCGGCCGCCAAGGCCACCGCAAACGCGAGCAGGGCCGCGACCGCGCGGCAGTTCTCGCCGCTCGCCGCGCGTTCGCCGCCTTGACCGCCGCCGAGCGTGAGCTGACCGGTCAGCCCGTTCTCTGCAATTTTCACTTCGAAACGCCGCGCGGCCTCGCCCGGGCCAGCCAAGCGTACGCGCGCGCTCGATAGCTGAACTTCGCTCAAAAACTGCGCGAATGAGGGACACTCGTCGGGCGCGGCGTAACTCAATCGGATGGGTTCGAGCGCCGTCTCCGCCAGCCCGGAGCGCGCGGCGCTGAAAGCCGTCAACCCCAGAAGAACGACCGGCCATCGGCCGAACCCCACTTTGCGCCCCTGAAACATCTCGAGCGTCGAGGGCTGCCACGAAACCCGCTGCTCGTCCAGCGGGCGCCGGTCGCATCGGATATTGGATTTACATGGCTAGATTGCAGCCTTCTGGGCATGGCGCACCGCGCGTACGACTCCATCTGCCGACGCACCGGCTGGAGCACTTCAGATATCCCACCTGAGGTAGATACGTGTCCAAGCCGCGCTCGCAGCGGTTCTAAACTCTTCTACTAGGGCGCGCCACAGTGAGAATGGTCAACGTTGGTTGGCTTTTTCACCGATAGGTAGAAGTGCTTCGCCGCCCGGGATGAACGGATTGCTCTCCTCGACTTCTAGCGGCTCGGCGCGCCGAGCTGCGCGACGTCGACTATGAGGTCGCTAGCTTCGTGTTGGGTGTTTCGCTCGAGGCGAGCCGGCACGCCGCGATTCTCGAGCGTCCGGACCTGCTGAACGTCCCCAATTCGAGCAAGCGCTTTCAGAGCTCTGCACACGCTATCTCCTTCCTATTCCGGGATCGCCATCGTGATGGGGCGCTTCCAAACTCTTCTACTAGGGGGCGCGCCAAGCTGCAAAAGCCCAACGCTGGTTGGATTTTCGAGCGCAGCGTGGAAGCAGCGAGCCGGCAGAACGCGGCGTTAGACCTGAAGCAGGCGGACGTCGGGGAAATAGGAACGTAGGCGATCGAGGTCAGCAAAGTCTGCGGTCAAAACTCGGTCGCCCCGTCGAGCTGCCGAGGCCATCACGACTGCACGGACCACAGTCGCCCCCTGCGGTTCTGAACTCTTCTACTGGGCGCGCCACGATGAAAGGCCAACGTTGGTTGGTTTTTTAGTACGACAGTAGTTTGTTTTACGCTGCCGATGACCGGCGTCGTTTGGATTCGACGAACGAGCAAGGATCTTTCGGAGCCCAGCGCCAGCCCCCATCTCGCGCGATTCGTGCAAGCGGGCTGCCCCTCCGTCCTACGGGACGTGACCTCTCCGTAGCTCGGAACGATCCGCGAGCCTCGACGTTGTTCCGGTAACACGCCGCGAACGGCGCAAGGAAGACGACGATATGAACTCGATATTCATCTATTCCACCTTGCTGGGCAGCTTGCTCGCGGGCGGCTGCGCGGGCACCCAGCAGGCACGAACCTTCAACATGAAAGACGGCTCGGCGGCCACGCTAGTCATCGCCAGCCCCGGCGCGAGCGCAGGTTCGGTCACCGGCAGGTTGGCGAGCGGCGCGAGCTGTCATGGTTCGTTCAGCGCGTCGGACGCGCGAAGCGCCAAGCAGCTCGCCAGCCCCGAGATGATCTTCACCGAGAACGCCCGTGCAAGCGTCGCGGAGCTGAGCTGTGACTCGGGCGCCGTTCTGCGCTGTACGTTGGCTGGTCGCACGGGTGAATCCTTTAGCTATGGCGAGTGCCGCGACCAAGCTGGCGCCGAATACGCGTTGGTGTTTTGAGATGTTCCCCATCGAAAGGAAACGCATGACGACGCTCGACTCGCTGCGCACTTTGCTCGCGCTGGCCACGCTCGCCTCCGGCTGCGCCAGCGCACGTGACGGCTACGTGTACGATAGAACGGCGTCCGGCAAAGGCTCGCTCGTCTTTCAAGACGCACGCTCGACCCACGGCGGTGTCGTGGCCCAGCTGTCCAACGGTGAACGCTGTACTGGGAACTTCAACACCATCCCGGACGCGGTGGAGATCGACGACGAAAACCGGCGCATCGATCGCGAGGAAACCCAAGTGGGGCGGGCGCTCCTCCAATGCGGCGCGCAGCACGTCGTGCGCTGCGATTTTCATCGCGATCACGTCGGCACCGGCACTGGCCAGTGCTCCGACACTGCCGGCCACCGTTTCGATCTTTACTTCTGAGCGCTATCGACAGCCCTTCGCTCGACCAGCCTCGCCGCTCACCGTCCAGCGAAGAGGTGGGTTGATGGTCATGCGCTACGGCGCTCCCGGCCCAGCCTTCGGCGTCGCAGGCCGCTACGCAGTGGGTCGCGGCGCGTGGATTTCTCCCTGCGCCGCGCTGGGACGGGCGCGTGACCCAACCTAGAATCGCCCGCGAAGGAAGCGCTAGCTCGAAGGGTTTTGGATCTGTGCGTCGTCGAGACTGCTGCTCACGGCACTTCGAAGCCCAGCGGGCGAGCGGCTCCTGCTAGCGCCGTCAGGAACAGCCGCACGCGCGGCGGGCTATTCTTCGTCGGCAAGAGAGCGTGAAGTGAAAGGCGACGGCGGTACCAGCCGGGGCAAATGTGGAGAAGTCGCCCGGCCTTCAGGTCATCGCGCACTGTGTGGGCCGGCAGCAAGCCGAAGCCGGCTCCGGAAAGCAGCAGATCCCGCATGGCGATGACAGTGTTGGTCGTGGCTATCACCCGTACGTTGACTTGAGCTCTTTCGCCCTTTTCGGAGCGGAGGCTCCACGACGAAGGGACCCGCAGCGCCGAATGAACCACCCAGGGCACGCTGCCGAGACTGCGCGGGCTCTTGGGTTCCCCAAGTTCCTCGAAAGCGCCCGCGGCCGCCACCACGATTTCGGGCTCGGAGCCCAACCGGCGAACGACGTAGCTCGACTCACGCAAGGTTCCGAGGCGCAGCGCGACGTCTAGCCCATCCGCGACTAGGTCGCGAATAGCATCGTCCACAACGAGGTCCACCTTGAGGGAAGGATGCTGTCGAACGAGACTGGCGGCGATGGGGGCCACCATGGCAGACAGCCACGGATCCAGCGGCAACGTGACACGTAGAGTACCACTGGGCGCTTCGCGGTTGCCTTCGACCACTTGCTCGCCCGGCGGCGCCAACCCCAGCGGGCACACGATGACTGACGGTCCCGTGCACGCGACGGATCTCGAGAAGACCGAGGCGAACAAAGCCACCGTACGCAGCTTCGTCGACGACATCTTGGTAAACGGCCGCCTCGAGAAGCTCGCCGGATACTACGACGGCGATCAGTACGTGCAGCACAACCCCCAAATCGCGGACGGCCTCTCCGGGCTCGGCGCAGCCCTAAAGGCGATGGCCGACGCCGGGGTCGCCATGAAGTACGATCGCGTTCACCGCGTGCTAGGCGAAGGCAACTTCGTGCTCGTTGTCAGCGAGGGCTCGTTCGCTGGTGCTCACACCGCTTTTTACGACTTGTTTCGGGTTCAAGGCGACAAGATTGCCGAGCACTGGGACACCATCGAGACCATTCCTCCCAAAGAGCAATGGAAGAACGAAAACGGCAAGTTCTAAAAATGCGCTACGGCGGAGGCGAGCGTTTTGCACGGCTCCGTCGCGCATCTCGCTCGGTTCCAAAGTCTTCCGTTCGGGCGCGCCACAGTGCGAAAGGCCACGTTGGTGGGCTTTGTCAACACAGCCACGCACGTTCACGATGCCGCGAACGACGCGTAGCGAGAAAGACGGCCATCCGGGTGTCTCGAATGGCCGCGCTTCGTTCGCCGCTCGATGTAGCGAGCGCCTCAGTTGTTCTGCGCGCCCGCTGCGACCCACGCTCGAATGATTGCAAGATCGGCGGCTGGCATTTTCGGCTTGCCCTGCGGCATCGACCCGCCCGACAAGACCGAGACGAACTGCGAGGTCTTCGACTTCACGCTCGCGTAGCCGCTAGCCTGACTCGAAAAGTCATAGCCCCTTTGCTTACCCGGATTGTGGCAAGCGGCCCCGTTGCAATTCGAGGCGTATTGCGCGTTGGAGATGAACTTCGTGTAAATCTCGGTCCAAGTCGGAGCTGTCCCGCCCGAGCCACCCGATCCTTGACCGGCATGTCCAGCGCCGCCAACGGAAGTTGATCCCCCGCCACCAAAGCTTGATCGGCCGCCGCCAGAGAATGCCCCGCCGCCTCCAAAGCTTGACCCTGTGCCACCCGTAGCACCGCCTCCCCCTCCCGTTGCGATCGACCCCGCGCTGCCGAGCTGGCCGCCAGCACCACCGACCGAAAAATTTCCGCCGAGTCCCGAGTTGCCCGCAGCACCGGAGCCGCCAACCTGGCCAGCGCCTGCGAATGAATTGGAACCGGCGACTGCCGGCCTACCCGCCGCTGCCGCACTCGAACTGCCTCCGGGCGAGCTCTCCGCGCCCACATCGTCGCTCACATCGGACCCTCCGCTACAGCCTGCGATGAAGGCGAAGCAAACCGCGACCGCGGAAAGGCGAAGTGGGGAGGAAAGCAGGCAGTGAAGTCGATGTGACATGATAGCGGGCGCTCCGATTTGCGATTTGTGGTTTCGGCGTCTGCTCCGGGTCCGGCCGGGCACCGGCTGATCAACTCGGGGAAATGAACTAACGATTCGCAACCGCGGGCAGTCGAAGTCCTACAAAGAACGCCGCCAGGAAAACGCGGAAATTTTGGTCAGAATTACAATCGACTCGGCCACGCGAAAGGTACGTTCATTTCTATTCCCACGACGTCACAACAAACTACGAGTGCCCGACACCGCTCTAAAAGAGGCACCCAATCGAAGATTCGGGAACTTCGGTGTACGGAGGAATAATGAATGACCAGCGGCATTCGGAGGGGCGCCGCACATCCACTACCGTGTCGGCGATGAAGAAGCGCCCGGAAGGCCGCAAGTGTACGTCAACTGCGACGACGCCGCCGCACGCTTCGTCATTGGAGGCGACCGCGTTTGAGCCGGACCTCAAGTAGAGGAACGTATCGCCGGTGGAGTTTGCGTGAAGCGTACATCGCGAAGCTCGGCGCGGCGTGGAGCCCCGCGAGCATGGCAGATCGCCTGATTGCCCATGGGGTTCGACTGAACGGCGATCGCTTGCATGGCGCTGTCGACACCACGGCGAACGGAAAAGCGATCGTAGGATTCTCGACCTACGAAAAAGCGCATCTGGCTGGCCGCCTCGGAGGCCTTCGAATAGCCGCTCGTAGGGCGAGCCTGATGTTCGCACATACCGGGCATGCCCGACGACGCTCGATTGCGCTCGCGCACATGCATGAATTTAGAGATCGTCAATGCGCGGGGTGAACTGAGTATTGCCAGCAGCGTGCGTTGTTCTCGAAAATGCTCACCACGTCACAGGCTAAGCGGCCAAAGCAGCTGGCTTCGGTGTCATCAAACGAGAGTTCACATGAACGAATTCATTGCCCTCGGGGCCCTGGTTCTGGCAGCCGCGCTCGCTGGCTGCAGCAACGCCGACTCGGCGGCAAACCACGAAAGCGCCGGAGCCAGCGGCGAGGCTGGTCAATCCTCCGCGGTGGTTGGCGAAGAAGCCGGCGGCGCCGGCGCGCCAGCGGCTTCGGGCGGGAGCACGAACGATGGCGAATCGGCCGGCCAAAGCGGCGAAGCGGGAGGTTCAACGGGCACGTTCTCCATCGAGGGCACGGTGCACGCGGCGGAAGGCGGCGACGTCGCGGGTGCGGTCGTCATCGGTTGCGCGTGGATCAACGACGGCTGCGACGACCAGAAGAGCCTGGCCACGCAGGTGACCAAGGCCGGCTCGAGCGCGCCGTACGCGATCACGGGCCTGGAGAGCGGACTAACCTACCTCGTCTTATTCTGGAAGGACGTGGATCAGAGCGGCGAGGTCGACGACGGCGACTGGGTTGGTGTCGTCGCCGACGAAAGCGGGGCAGCTCGCGCCTTCACGAGCGCGGCAGCAGGCGCTGACGGCATCATGGCAGTTCAGCAAGAGGCTGTGGCGACGGGTGTCCCCGCTGAACTGGTAGGCGATTGGTTCGCGGTCGCGACGAGTGTCGGCGTCACCAACGAATGGACGTTCGCGGCCGATGGCAGCGCCCGCAATGCCTTCACCATCAACAGCAGCGTTTGCGGGGGAGGCGCAGGCACGGCGATCAATAGCCAAGGCGTCATCAGCGTTGACGGCGAGCAACTGACCTTTTCACCGGCGAGCGGACAGAAAACGGTCAAACCGTGCTCTGGGAACGCGACGACCACCGCCTACTACACGAACGTGCGCCACTTCGTGTGGCGGGTCGGACCCTCGAGCTCGCAAGCCGGAACCGCGCTCTACCTTACGGACCTGCAAGACCCCGACCAAACCGAAGCGCAATTCCAGAAGCTCTAGTCCCGTCCTCTGCAACGGTGGCGCCAGCGGCGCGAGCTGGCGCCACGAACGAGCAGCGAGACCATCTCGAAGCCGAGCTCACGAGCGACGGTAAGAGTTGCTCACCGTCTTCTGACAACACGGCTTCTGGCAGCGACAAAGCATCACCTCGAGACCCTGCCCGCGGTGATCGCCCGCGCGAGGCGGCTGCGATTCTCCAAACCGAGTTTGTCGAAAATGGCCTGGAGCTGTTTGGCGACGGTGCTCGGGGCGACGCCGCGTTCGGCGGCGATACGTGTGTTACTCCAGCCGCGGGCGACGCCTTCGGCGATCGCGCGCTCGGCGCTGGTGAGGCGGTCGGCGAGCGCGCCGTCGAGCGCTAGCTCGACACCGAGTACCGCCAGCGACTCGTCGCCCAGGGCTACGTCGAAGCGCGTCGAGCGCGTGGCGTCGAAAATTGCTGCCAGGTCGACTCGCGATTTCATGCCGAGCTTTTTCAGGATCCGCGTGACCGACCTCGACACGGTCTTTTCGGGCAAGCCGAGCGCGTAGCAGGCCTCTTTGTTCGTCGCACCGAACGCGAGGTAGCGCAGCACACGCTGTTCGGTGGGCGTGAGCGCGCGCGGATCGCGCAGGCCGATGCCGTTCGGATAGGCGGCGACATAGCGGCGCCCGTCCTGTTCCCAGTGGTCCACTAGCGACCACTGTCCAGCGACGAGCCCGCGCCAGAGCTCGAGCGCTCGGTCGGGTGACGAGCGAACATTCGCGAGTCGGGCCTGTTCCATGGAACGGACGGCCGCCGCGAGCGCGCTGCGCGCCGAGGCGTCTCCCGCAACGGTCTCGCCAGCGTCCTCAATCACCCCCGCGGTTGACAACAACGCATCACGCTGGGTCGCGGACGCGGCGAGCAAACGCCGCAATCGCAAGCCGGCGACGATATGGAGCCCGACACGCTGCCAGACACCGCGCACGCGCGGTGCAGGAGCCAGCACATGCCGTGAGGGCGCGGACAGGGTCACACTGCCACCGCGCGCATCTTGCGCGAACATGCAGAAGCCATCGGCGATGCCTGCGCTGGCCATCAGACCGCGGAAGTGCGTGACCACGGGTGACCCGCGACCCAACACTTGCTCGAGCCCACCCGAGGTCACCAGTCTCTTTTTCAAGAGCTCGAAGATCGCGTTCGGTGCCTCTGCGTTGAGGGTAGCAATCCGCGAAAGAAATTCGGGACTCAGGGCGTGTTGCGCGAACGTCGGGCTGTTTGCGAAGTCTGGAGCTGACTCATTGCCGGTGAAGGCGTAGGCACCGCTGCCCGTGTCGAGATCCTTCGCGGCGAGCTCGAGGAGCGCCGTCAGCCATTCGCTCTCCGAGCCGCCGAGTCGATAGGCAGCCTCGACGATGTCGATCGCCGTTGCAGCCCGAATGCCATTCGCCTGACCCATAGACGGCAAAGGATATCGCGTCCGGCCGCCTCGTCGATACCTGTTGAAGCGACAGTGATCGTTCGAGTACCGGTCGCGCATGATTTGCCCACTGGGTTGTGCCGAGCCACGGTTTTCGATATCCCGAGTGGGCCGCCACCCTCGGTACGGACGAAAGAGGTGAGCGGTGCCTTCGCGCGTGCGGAGGTCAAGCTCTTGGCGAGTCTGGACTCCTCCGCAGACCCTCTCAGTGCCGTCGAGCGAGGCGCGAGCTTCGAGCACGAAAATGTGTACGCGGTGACCTTTGGCAACTCCGCGTGATGCCGGCATGGGATAGCTCTTCGCGTGGGGCGCCGCTCACTCATCGCCGTGGTCCAGAACACCGGGCCCAGGTGCACGGGTTTGGGTCGGAGTAGCGCAGATCGGCCGTCGCGCGGGCGAGCTCGGGAATGATGTTGGTGCGCTCGCCGTCGATCGAGCGGCACAGCGCTCGCGTGCGGCAGTAACGGCGCGGCGCCCGATGTCTTCACGCTAACCCCACCGCTCGCAGCCGCACTAGCGCTCGGGGCCGCCGTAGCTATCACCGCGGGCGATGACGCCGCGCCGGGCCGGCAAGAGACGGCCGTAGCGACGAGCACCACGAACAGCCATTGACGTCTCACGGGCGGAAGCATCGCACGCTCAGGCCAACGTTGACCAGTTGGGTTGATGGTCACGTGCCACGTCGCGCCTCGTCCCAGCCTTCGGCGACGAATTGCGTTCGCACGCACACCGAGGCGAGCGCGCGAGGACGATGCCGCCCGTAATTCGAGCGCTCGGCGGAGGCGTTTGGTCCGTGATCACCAGCAACGTTGCATTGTCCATCCGGCGCGGGGCGAACGACCGCCGCCTTGGACGACGGTCGCGACTTCGCGCACATCGGTGGCCACGTGCTGCTCGATCCCACGAGTGGTGACCTTCTGGCGGAGGCACTACCGCCCTGGATCCACATCGAAGGCTCATCAGCGCCCTTGGAAACACCGCGACGGAGGGCAAACCACGCGTTGGCCATTCCTGGCCTCGCAACCTTGGAACGGTAGTGGACGCCGGGTTTCCTGGTAGCTCGCAAGATGGCGGCCCCCCGATTGGGCGGCCCGATGGTGGCCTTCTCAGCGACGGCGGCCCTGGCTTTCCGGACGGTGGGTTCTTCGAAGACGGCGGGCCGGAGCCTCCAGATGGGGGTCCTTTTGTCGATGGGACAAATGCAAGCGTCGGTGATGTCGACAATTGGATGTCTTCGCTCACCGAGTCAGGCTGCAAAGCTGGCTCGAACTTGGTCGAGACAGGTGGCCCCGCGGCCAACGCAGTCACGGTTGGATCCGGCGGCGGATATGGCGGCTTCTACTGCTTCGCCCTGAGTCCTTGAGCCAGCTGATTCACGGACATGGCGACAATGCGCTGTCATCAAACCCTTACTTGGCTGTCCCGTTGGATCTCGCGCACTCCCGCATTGCGCATCGCGGGCGCGGCGGTGCTGGTGTCGATCGCCAATTGCAAACCCGAAGACGCACTGCCGGGCACCGCGCTCGGCAGCTTAGCGGTCACTGCCGTACTTTCCAGCAACACTTGCGGCAGCGGCTTGGATCCGACCAACCCATGGAAGTTCGACGCCGAATTATCCCTCGATGGAAACACGCTGTACTTCCGCGCCAATGACGAGGAAGAGGTATCTGCGCCGCTCGACTCCGAAAACAGCGCGACGTGCACGAGCGTCGTGAACTCTCAGTCGTCGACTGATAGCGCGTGTACGCTCAGCTTGAAGACCATCTACACGATCAAGCTAGCCGCCACCCGGTGGCGCGCCACCGGGTGGGGGGCGACCGCCTGGTGGCGCTGGCGCTGGCGGGAGCAAGAAGTCGAGTCAATTGGAGGGCGCGAACGACCCCGCAGACACGAACGGCGACGGCACGGTCTCCGCAGCGGAAAAGGCGATCTATGCGCTAACGCACTCCCCGTCGAAAGCGACCGACAGGGGAGCAGCAAGCCCCGGCGCGTCTTCCAGCAATGCGACTTGAGCCAATTCTCTGATGCACTTTATCGTCGAGCAAAAGGAAAAGGGATGTCGAGCTGAACAGGCGCGCTAGCGCAGCAATCGCCTTGCTCAAAATTGCGCGATGAACTTCCAGGCCAGCGGAGGAACGAAAGCTTTCAAGCCGTCATCACCGGTCGAGGAACCGTCATCGACTGCGGACGGGGTGTGCGGGCCATCGAACGTGCACACTTTGACTGGATAACCCGCCTTGCAGCCCTGGAAATCGTAGCAGACGTACTTCTTGCTACCGACCGTGGTCGTCTGGATGTTCCCCGGTACCGTGCAGCCATTGTCTTGAGCGTGGGCGAGGACGCAGTATTTCCCGCCCTGCTTCGCCGCGTCGCTCTTGACCCACGGACAGGTGGTGTCGCTCATGCCGGTTATTCCCATGTAGGCGATGGGCGCCGCATTCGAATCGCTCGGCTCACCGGGAAGATTGTAGTTGGCTGCGGCCATGGTGACCGCCGCGCGCAGCTTCGACTGACGCGTGATCGACAGGGCGTAGCTCATCATCGCCCCGAAGCTGAAGCCGGTCGTGAAGACCCGGCTGTCGTCGATACACAGGTTCGCATCGACGACAGCGAGCAGGTCGTCGAAGAGAACGCGGTCTCGATTGAAGTCCCACGGAATGTCGCCGATGCCCCCGGGTGCTACGAAAATAGCGGGCTGGTTCGCTGCGGTCGCTTCGCGGCGAAGTCCGAAATACGCGTAGTTCTTGGCGTCGAAGTTGGGACCATCATTGGCGGGATGTTGGCCAATCGCGTTGCCGGTGTCCGAACCGTACGCTTGGTGCCACGAAAAGATCAGGCGATACGGATGCGTCGGATCGTAATCGGCCGGAATGTCGATGATGTATTCGCGACTCGAGCCGCCGCTCGTGATCTTGAGTCGGGTCGATGTGGCAAGGCCGTTCGCAACCGACATGCCGCCCGTCGTCAGCGTCTTCACGCCATCCTTCACGCTACAGCCTTTGCTCGGAACCGGGGCGCCACCGCCGGCACCGCCCCCGCTGCCGCCTGAGCTCCCACCCACAGAAGCCCCGCCGCCAATGCCGCTTCCACCAGCTGCAGCACCGCCCGTCGCGTTGCCACCGGCGGCTGTGCCACCGCTTTCAGCTCCGCCGGCCGCGGCACCGCCGCTCGCAGTTCCTCCGCTGGCGGTGCCACCGCTCGCGCTGCCGGCAGTGAGCGAGCCACCGGTCGAAGAGCCTCCGCTGGCCGCACCGCCTGTGCTGACTGCCGCACCGCCGCTACCGCCTGAATACGACGTTCCTGGGGTCGAGCTTCCGCATCCAATGATTGCTAGCAAAAATCCGAGAGCCAAAGTTGGCAGCCACTGATGCATGCGATCTTCCCGTAAAAGCTGAGGCGCTCCGGAACCGTTCCTGCACGGAGTGCGCGGGAGGTCGTCAAAGCCGTTCTATGGGAGCAATGTCGCAACCCCGAAAAACCCGTCGAAATCTCCGACGGCCTCAGGCGATTTATTTCACGACGAGAAAGAGTGGCTAACGGCGTTCGGCGCCCGGGTGCGCCGAAGCGGCCGCATCAACTTGCGAGCGGATCCGGGAATCCGAACGTGGCGACGAGCGGCGGATCGTGGAATGCAATCACTCGGGGCGCCGCGGTGACGGGTGCCGCGCCCGTCGGACAGACATTGGTGGCGACCTGGTAGAGCCATGACCGGGTCGACGAGCGCCCGTCGAACTCCGAGTAGGAGCGCCATGCCCGGAGTTGGGTCTCTTGCACGAGATCAAGCGCATATCCCGCGGACCGTTCGGTGAATGGCTGTCGTACTCAGCGCTCGCACGCGCGGATGACCCGTGGCGTTCATCCGCGCGTCGCTGGCCGAGCTCGGCTCGCGTTCAACGGGAGTCGAAGCGGTCGAGGTTCATCACCTTCACCCAAGCGGCCACGAAGTCGCGGACGAACTTGGCCTGGGCGTCGCTGCTGCCGTACACCTCGGCGATTGCGCGGAGCTGCGCATTCGAGCCGAACACGAGGTCGACGCGCGTGGCCGTCCATTTGAGCTCGTGGCTCGCGCGATCGCGACCTTCGAACGAGCGCCTCGCGTTCGAGGCATCCTTCCACGCGGTGTTCATGTCGAGCAGGTTGACGAAAAAGTCGTTGCTCAAGGTACCGACCTGACTCGTGAACACGCCGCTCTGAGATCGATTGGCGTTTGCGCCGAGCACACGCAACCCGCCGACGAGCACCGTCAGCTCCGGCGCCGTCAGGGTCAACAGCTGCGCGCGGTCGAGCAAGTAGGCCTCGGCAGGCACGCCCGTCGCGTCCTTCTCGAAGTTGCGGAAGCCGTCGACCACTGGCTCGAGCGGCGCGAACGACGCGACATCGGTTTGCGCTTGCGTGGCATCGGCGCGCCCGGGCGTGAACGGCACGTGCACGGCGTGACCAGAGCGCTTTGCGGCTTGCTCCACTGCCGCGGAACCACCGAGCACGATCAGATCTGCGATCGAGACGCGCTTGCCGCCGCTGGGCTGCGCTGCATTGAATTCGTCTTGGATCGCCTCGTACGTGGCCAGCACCTTGGCGAGCTCCGCCGGTTGATTGACGGCCCAGTCTTTCTGCGGCGAAAGCCGGATGCGCGCCCCGTTCGCGCCGCCGCGCTTATCGGAACCGCGGAACGTGGACGCCGAGGCCCAGGCCGTGGAAACCAGCTGAGGGATCGTGAGACCCGAGCCGAGGATGCGCGTCTTGAGCGCGTCGATGTCCTTGTCGTCGATCAACGCGTGATCGACGCTGGGCAGCGGATCTTGCCAGATGAGCTCCTCCGCCGGGACCTCGGGACCGAGATAACGCACGCGGGGTCCCATATCCCGGTGCGTGAGCTTGAACCACGCACGAGCAAAGGCGTCCGCAAATTGCTCAGGGTGCTCGTAGAAGCGGCGCGAGATCTTTTCGTACGCCGGGTCGAAGCGCAGCGCCAAGTCCGTCGTCAGCATGCCCGGTGCCTTCTTGCTCTGCGACTGGCCATGCGCGTGAGGAACGGTGCCATCCCCCGCGTTGCCCTTTGGCTTCCATTGGTGCGCACCGCCGGGGCTCTGGGTAAGCTCCCATTCGTACTCGAAGAGGTGCTTGAAAAAGTCGTTCGTCCAGCGCGTGGGCTGGGTGGTCCAGGTCACTTCGAGGCCGCTCGTGATTGCGTCGACGCCCATGCCGGTGTTGAAGCCGTTCTGCCAACCGAGGCCGTGTGCCTCGAGCTCGCCCGACTCGGGGTCCTTACCCAGGTGCGAACCGGGACCCGCCCCGTGCGTCTTTCCGAAGGTGTGGCCACCCGCGATCAGGGCGACCGTCTCTTCGTCGTTCATCGCCATGCGTCCGAACGTCTCGCGAATGTCTCGGGCCGCCGCGACCGGATCAGGGTTCCCGTTCGGACCCTCCGGGTTCACGTAAATTAGGCCCATCTGCACCGCTGCCAGCGGGTGGCTGAGCTCCCGATCACCGGAGTAGCGCAGGTCGCCCTTCAGCCATTCCTTCTCCGTGCCCCACAGCACGTCGTGATCCGGCTCCCACACGTCGACTCGGCCGCCGCCAAAGCCAAACGTTTTGAAGCCCATGGTCTCGAGCGCAACGTTTCCGGTCAAGATGAACAGGTCCGCCCAAGAAACCTTGCGCCCGTACTTCTGCTTGATCGGCCAAAGCAGCCGGCGCGCTTTGTCGAGGTTCGCATTGTCAGGCCAGCTGTTCAGCGGGGCATAGCGCTGCTGCCCGCGCCCGCCGCCACCGCGGCCGTCCCCCACTCGATACGTGCCCGCGCTGTGCCAAGCCATGCGAATGAAAAGCGGCCCGTAGTGCCCAAAATCCGCCGGCCACCAGGCTTGCGACGCGGTCATCACCGCAGCCAAGTCGGCCTTGAGCGCGGCGTAATCGAGACTTTGGAACTCCTTTGCGTAGTCGAAGTCACCGTCCATCGGGTTGGACTTGTCCGAGTGCTGCGCAAGCAAGTCGATCGGCAGCTGATTCGGCCACCAGTCGCGGTTGGAAGTTCCGGCGCCCGCAGTGTGGTTGAACGGGCATTTCGCTTCGGTCGATTGGCTCATGGGATCGTCCTCTCTCAACGTTCGAGTTTGCTCTCGGACACGAGCGATCCTAGGGCCAGCCGCGGCTCGCTTCCAATCCAATGATCCGATTGCGGCGATAGCCCTGGCCTATCGCAATTGCCGCATTGCGGTCCGGGCTAGGGCTTGAAACGGATGAGCTGGTTTCCTGGATCGGTGATCCAAAGGTTGCCGTCAGCGCCCGTCGTTATCCACATCGGAAAATGTGCTGAGCCCGGTAGCGTGAACTGTTCGACGACGCCCGTGCCGCTAATGGCGCCGACTTTGCTCGAACCGCCCTCTGCGAACCACACCCGACCATCAGGGCCCGCCGTGAGGCCAAACAGTGTTGGAACGGGGCCGGCAAATTCCGTGACGACCCCTGACGTCGTGACACGAGCCACCGAATTGGTCCCGCGTTCCGTGACCCACAGATTGCCGTCTGGGCCGGAGATGATTTCAAATGGGCGGCTAGCCGCGCTCTGCAGAGGAAACTCGGTGACCGTACCGCCGGTCGTCATGCGAGCCACCTTGCCAGCCTCCAGCTCGGTAAGCCAAAGGTTGCCGTCAGCCCCGGCGGTAATGCCATAGGGTCGACTGCCAGGTGTGAAGGGATCGAGCTCGGTGAGGACTCCGGCGGGCGTCATTCGACCGATCGCTTGATAAGTGGCAGCCGTCGAGTCGTTTTGGGTGAACCACAGGTTGCCATCGGGCCCAGAAGCAATGCGATACGCGTAGTGGTCGTTCGCGGGCAGCAGAAACTCACTCACCGAACCGGCCAACGTGAGGCGTGCGATTTCTCCGGTGGGGGCCAGCCACAGGTTTCCGTCGGGGCCAAAGGTGATCGAAGAAACGGAGCTCGAGTTGGGAACTGGGAACGACGTGATGTCCCCTGCGGGCGTCACCCGTAAGACCGACGCAGCCGAAGAAACCCACAGATTACCATCCGGACCCGAAGCAATCGCGTACGGAGAGGTCGGTAGATCGAAGCCGCGGACGACGGTATCGACCGAGAGATTCAGCAAGACCACGTCACCGGGCGGCGGACCGCTAACGACGGTCACTGTGATTTGCTTCGGGCCCGCGGTGGTGAACGTGTGGGTGCCGGTGACCGTAAACGTACCCGAACTCCCCGACACCGTGCCAGGCGATGTCGTATTGTCCGACCAAGTGATGGTGGCTGATAGGTCTGAGCTGACTTCATCCAGGCGTGCGTCCGTGACGATGGCCAGCGTTTGGGTAAAAGACGTTCCTGGAGTGTATGCAAAGATCTTGTTCGTCGGCGCAATCGATAGATGCGCGATGCAGCGACCAAGAGCGCAGACCTTTGTCACCTCACAGGGTGTGCCGTCTTTCAGCACCTTGCCGTTGGCGTCGGCGCAGCCGAGGGCGCAGGGTTGCCCAGCTGCAGTGCAGTTCTTCACGACGCACTCGCCCGCGCTGCACACGTTGACCAAGCCCGGGCCGCAAGCGGTCCCGTCCGAGGCTGGCGTGAAGCCGAGCAGCACGGTCAGGTCAGTGCAATGGTTGGGCGGCGAAGACGAAGCCATGCAATTGCCGATGTGACACGGGTGTTCGGGCACGCAGTTCGGAAGATTTGCCGGTACGGCCCAGCACGACGGCGCGATGCACTGCCCAGTCGCATCGCAGATTTGCGCAACACCACATTCGGCGCCGGCCTGAACATTGAGCTGCGTGTCGACGCACGTGATTCCACATAAGATGCCGACGTGGCAGCGATTGGTGGGTGCGCACGGTGGTCCGCTGACACAACCGTTCGAGCCGCCACTGCCGGCAGAGCCGCCACTGCCAGCAATTCCGCCGGTGCCAGCCGACCCACTCGTGCCGGAAGCGCCGCTCAGCGAGCCACCAGCGCCGCTCAACGAGCCACCAGCGCCGCTCAACGAGCCGCCAGCGCCAGCGTTGCCAACACCGCCGCCAGCACCCGCGCTCGGTTGTCCCGCGGTGGCCCCTTGCCCGCCATTGCCCCCGCCGCTCACGGCCGCACCCGCGGTGCCGCTTGCACCTGCGTCGTCATCGCCGTCGTCAGGCGCACCAGCTGACGGCTCGAGAAGTCCCGCTGCGCCGCTGTGCGCTCCAGATTTGCCGGCGCTCCCTCCGTTCGGTGCGGCTGCTCCTCCCGAGCTCGTACCACCCTCACCCGACGGATTGTCCGAGGGACTAACACAGGCGCCGAAAGTCACCGCCCCAACCAGACTAACTAGCGCACGAGCGAATCGCCCCATGGTCGCCTCCACGATAAACCCTATTCGATTCATCGAACTTCGAATACTCAAATTTCAATTCGAAGGTTCGATGAATGTGACCCAATATTGCTGCGCGACGCACGCTCGTCGGATGAGCAAATCCGCAACGGCAGCAAGCATTACCAAGAACGCTTGGCTCTTGCGAAGCACGGCGTGAACGCGTCGACCTGACCCAAGCTGCAATCCGCGTGACTAGGGCTGACGCGCGCAGCGAAAGCCAACCAACGCGTCGCATGCTTCCGGAGGGTAGTCCCCAAAACCATTTGTGCTGAACGTGTCTTCAAGGTTGTTCCGACGTCGACCGGGAAAGCCACGCTGAGTATTGCAAGCGAGGACAAGACCCGCCCGACAGGTCGCGAGAACGAGCGGCGAGGCGGCGTTAGGCCGGGAGTGACTTCGCGAACGGATCGAGCACGATGGCGCGCCGCGGAGCAGAGCCGAGAGGTTCGGCGAGCTCTTCTCTGAGCAGCACGCTCAACGCCTCGGTCACGTTGCGACGCAAATCGAGGCGGCCGGTGATGAGACCGATTTCGCGCAGGGGCGTCGGGCCGGCGAACGGGCGAAGTTGCGCCTCTTTCCGTGCTTCGTCGAGGCCGCGGGCTACGAGCGCGGGCAGCACGGTCGCGCCGAGGCCTCGGTCGATCAGCTCGATCAATGTCTCGAAGTTGCCGCTCTCGAAGTGCACACGGCTCTTCTTTTCCTCGGCGCTCGCCTTGCAGTAGCTCAGGACCTGGGTCCGAAAGCAGTGGCCTTCGGGCATGACGAATAGCTCGCGCTTGGCCAGATCCGCCTGCTGGATCTTCGCCTTTTTGAGCAGCGGATCACCCGGCGGGAGGTAGGCGAACATGGGCTCGAGGCCGACGCTCATCTCGATGACACCCGGCCTTTCGAGCGGAATGGCGGCGATACCGGCCTCTAGCGTATCGGAGCGGATGCGCTCGATCATCTCTTCGGTCTTCAGCTCCTCGAGCGAGAGCTGCACCTTCGGAAATTTCGTCAGGAAGTGCGGCAGGAACAGCGGCACGATCGACGACGAGAGAGAAGGGATCACGCCCAATCGAAACGCGCCGCTCGGGTCGCTGTCTTCGGCGACGATGCGCCCGAGCCGCTCGGTCTCGCGCAAAATGGTGCGCATCTGGTCGAGCACTCGGGTGCCCTCCGGTGTCGGCAAAACCGGTTGTCGACTGCGGTCGAAGAGCACCGTATCCAGGAGCGTCTCGAGCTTGTGCAGTTGCATGCTGAGACCCGACTGCGACACGTTGCTCCGCGTCGCAGCGGTCCGGAAGTTTTGCGCCTCGAGCACGGCGAGCGCGTAGCGCATCTGCTGCAAGGTCACTTGACTGAGATCCACCCGGACAGGATGGGCGCGGTGGCCAATTTCGACAAGGCCCTGCGCTGGGCTCGGGAAAATTCCCAAGTCTTTTCGATGAATTATCGATTCGCCCATTCACTAATAATGAACGCCGTTTCATAATGTTCGATTGGAATTATTGGTTGCGCATGCGCATAGTGACCTCACCGAAGACGGAACTCCTGTTTGGGGGAAAGCTCGGGAAAGGAACAGATTAGAAATGCCGATCATCAATAGCGACGTGAAGCCCTTCAAGGCCACCGCATTCCACAACGGTAAATTCGTCGACGTCTCCAACGAGACGCTCAAGGGCAAGTGGTCCGTGTTCGTGTTTTACCCCGCGGACTTTACGTTCGTGTGCCCGACCGAGCTCGAAGACCTCGCCAACACCTACAGCGAGTTCCAGAAGCTCGGTGTCGAGATCTATGGCATCTCGACCGACACGCACTTCGCCCACAAGGCGTGGCACGATACTTCGGAAGCCATCAAGAAGGTCAACTACCCGCTCATCGGCGATCCGACGACGACGCTCTCGCGCGCCTTCGACGTGCTAATCGAAGAAGAGGGCCTCGCGTACCGCGGCACGTTCGTGATCAACCCGGAAGGCAAGATCAAGATCGCGGAGATTCACGACAACGGCATCGGCCGTGACGCGAGCGAGCTCTTGCGCAAGGTGAAAGCCGCTCAATACGTGGCCTCGCACCCGGGTGAAGTTTGCCCGGCCAAGTGGCAAGAAGGCGCTAAGACGCTCAAGCCGTCGCTCGACCTCGTCGGCAAGATCTGAGTCGACGTACACGATTGGTTCGGGAGATCTCGTGCCGGCTTTGCCGCCGAGATCTCTCGAACTTCGCACTGCTTCCCAGACGATACGAAAGGTCCCCAATGCTCGACGAAGATCTTCGCTCTCAGCTCGCTCAGTACTTGGCTCATCTGAAGGGGCCGATCGAACTGCGCGCTGCGCTCGACGAGTCGGACGCATCTCGCGAAGTCGCGACCTTGCTCGAAGAGATCCGCGGAGAATCGCAGCTCGTGTCGATCACGACCGAGCTTCCGCCCGGCGTGCGCGTGCCGTCGTTCGCGATCGCTCGGCCGGGCCACCCGTCGCGGGTGCGTTTTGCCGGCCTGCCGCTCGGGCACGAGTTCACCTCGCTGGTGTTGGCCCTGCTCCATGTGAGCGGGCATCCACCGAAGGTCAGCGCCGAAGCTCTGGATCGCGTCCGCGAGCTGAACCAACCGCTCAAGTTCGAGACCTACTTTTCGCACTCGTGCCAGAACTGTCCCGATGTCGTTCAGGGGCTCAACATCATGGCCGCCTTGAACCCTGACATCGAGCACGTGGCCATCGACGGCGCGATGTTTCAGCCCGAGGTAGAGGCGCGGGAGATTCTGGCCGTCCCCACCATCTACTTGAACGGTGAACGCTTCGGGCAAGGCCGCATGGAGCTCGAGGAGATCCTGAACAAGGTCGACAAGAGTGGCCAAGAGCGCAAGGCCCAAGAGCTGTCCAAGAAGGGCGTGTTCGATGTGCTGATCGTCGGCGGAGGCCCCGCCGGCGCCGCAGCGAGCATCTACGCGGCACGCAAAGGCATCGCTACGGGCATCGTCGCCGAGCGTTTCGGCGGTCAGGTGCTCGATACGCTTGCGATCGAGAACTTCATCTCGGTCGAGCACACGGAGGGTCCGCAGTTTGCCTCCGCGCTCGAACAGCACGTGCTGTCGTACCCGGTCGACCTAATGAAAAACCAGCGCGTCAAGGCGGTACGCCCTGGTCCGCTCGTCACCGTCGAGCTCGAGAGCGGAGCCACCCTGCGCACCAAAACATTGATTGTTGCGACGGGCGCGCGCTGGCGCGACATGAACGTGCCTGGGGAGACCGAGTATCGCACCCGCGGCGTCACCTATTGCCCCCATTGCGACGGCCCCTTGTTCAAGGGCAAGCGTGTCGCGGTGATCGGCGGTGGCAACTCGGGCGTGGAAGCCGCGCTGGACCTGGCCGGAGTCGTGGCTCACGTCACCTTGCTCGAATTCGCCGACCAGCTGAAAGCGGATGCCGTGCTCGAACGCAAGCTGCGCAGCCTGCCGAACGTCGAGGTCATCACCAACGCTCGCACCACGGAAGTCCGTGGCGACGGTCGCAAGGTCGTGGGCTTGACTTACGAGGATCGCAAGACCTCCACCCTGAAGAGCGTCGATGCCGAAGGCGTGTTCGTACAGATCGGACTCTTGCCCAACACGGACTTCTTGAAGGGCGTGGTCGAGCTCAGCAAGTTCGGCGAAATCGTGGTGGATGCCAAAGGGCGCACTTCGGTCGGGAACATCTTCGCCGCTGGGGACGCGACGACCGTGCCTTACAAACAAATCATCATCGCCACCGGCGACGGCGCCAAGGCCGCTCTGGGCGCGTTCGAGCACTTGATGCACTCAGACCCGGTTGCGGCCGAGTAAGGGCGCGCGGGGGGGGCGATCGGGTAGGTTGCGCCTTCAGCGCTTTGCGTCCACGGGAAAGCGCGCCACGAGCTTGCAGGCTTCTTGGCGATTCTGTTGGCAGGCCTTGTCGGCAAACTGGCGGGCTTCGCTCCAATCTGCGGCGCCTGCCTGACCCATCAAGACCAGCTGTGCGAATGCAGCGCACGAGTCGGCGTCGTCTTCCAAGCAAGCGCGGCGAAATAGCTTCACGGCGCGCACGACGTCGCTTTTTCCGCCATAACCGAGCAGCGTCATGCTGGCGAGGTTGCCGCAAGCAAACCCGAATTCGTCGTCGCACCCGCTCTTCAGCAGCGCGCGTGCCCGCTTCGAATCGACCGGGGCGCCCACACCCCAACGATACATCAGGCCAAGCAGGCTGCATCCGTAGCCCTCGTTGGCCGCGCAGGCGCGTTCGTACAAGCGGCGAGCTAAGCGAAGATCGACGTTGAGCCCGGAGCCATCTTGATAGCGACGACCGAGCTCCGCGCACCCGCGGAGGAAGCCTAGGTCACAGCTCTTCTTGAACAGCTCGTTGGCGCGTTGCTGGTCCTTTGGCAGCGCAAGCCCAGTTTCGTAAGATAGACCGAGCCAAGCGCAGCCGGCTGGGGCTCCGCCGTCGCACGCCTTTCGGAACAGCTCGGTCGCACGATGTTCGTCGGCGGCGACCGCAATGCCGTGTTGATACAGCACGCCGAGCTCGGTGCAGGACGGAGCGAAGCCGGTCTTGCACGAGGCGTCGAAGGTGTCGAACGCTGCACGCTCGTCCCGCGCCGTGCCTTCACCGCGCAGGCGCAACAAGCCACTCTGCAAGCAAGCGTCTTGCGAGCCGAGCTTGCAAGCCTTTTCCCAGAGTGTCGCGGCGGCCACGAGCTTGCCGGAGTCGAACCAAGTCTGCGCCAAGTGATAGCAAGCGAAGCCGCTATTTCGATCGCAGCCGTGGCGCAAGAGCAACCCAGCGCGCACGACGTCTTTCTCGATGCCCTCGCCGTAGTAGAGGTGAGCCGCCAAGCGTGCGCAGCCTTCGCTCTCGCCTTCGTCACAACTCCACCTGTAGGCGCGTACCGCGGACTGCGCATCCTTTCGCTCGTAGAACGCTTCGCCCAAGAACAAGCATGCGTCTTGCACGCGCGCCGCGCAGGCTGGCTCCAAGAGCTCCACCTCTTTCGCGTAGTCGACGCCCAAGCTGCCGCCCGGCGAATACTCGAAGGCCAGGTTGAAGCAGCCCGTCGGGCTCTTTGCCTGGCATGCTTTCTCGTAGAGCTCGATGGCACGCGGCGTATCCTTCGCGGTGCCGCGGCCCGCCGATAGCGTGGTGCCCAAGTTGTTGCATGCCTCGGGTGCGCCCCCGTCGCAAGCAAGCGTGTAGTAGTGCACCGCCTGCTTGGGATCTCGAGGACCAGCGGTTCCATTGTCGAAGAAGGTGCCGAGAATACTGCACGCGCTCGCGCGCTTCTCCTGGCATGAGGTAGCGAGCAAACGACGCCCCTGGGCGCCGAGCCGGCCGCACGCTTCGCCAATGTCGAGCTTGCACGCTTCGGTGTATTGCTCGAGCGCTCGACGCTCGTCTGGAGGCGAGGCTTGCTGGTAAGTACGGGCCGAGAGCAAGCATCCGATGCCATCACGCTTCGTGCAGCCTTCGCGGTACAGCGATGAAGCGCGCTCGGCATCCCGAGGCACGCCGCGGTTTTCGACGAACAAGCGACCCAGATAGGTGCAGCCGCGACCGATGCCGGTCGAGCATGCGCGGCGATAGGTATCGAGCGCGCGTTCGAAGTTTCCATCACGCTCGAACCAGCGCGCTGCCTCGACGCAGCTCGCCTGAACGCCACGAGCGCACTCGTCGCTTCGCACGCGGTACGCCTGCTCGTCGAGGCGCCGCGCGTCTTCGGTTAGCGTGTCAACCGACGGCCGTCGCGGCGGAGCGGGATCGGCGTGTGGATCGAAGTGGACGGCTTTGGCGCTCGAAGCGACGGTGCACACGCCCCACGCCGTCAGCGCCACGACCCAGCCCAACCTTTGGTCCGCCCGAACGACCATCCGATTGGGCCCATTGTGGCCGTTGAGCCAGGCCTGAGGCAACCGCTTCGATTACCGACCGGTGACCCAGACCGGATCACTCGTCTCGACCGCCGAGCTGCTGCCGAGCACGGCGCCCTGCGCGTTGCCGCTCGAGTCAGCCGCGCTCTGCCCGGTGCCTTCGTCGAACGTCCATTCGGCGACTAGGCCGGTGGTCGGGCCGAGCTTGTGAGTGTGTAGGTCGGCCCAAATTTGATCGGCGGTGCGCGCGTTGGAGAACACGCGCACTTCGTCGAGGCTGCCGTTCCAAAAGCCGCTCAGCGCGCCGTTGTCCGAGTCGGCTCCGATCATCACCGGGTGCGTGTCGTACGCGATGGGGCCGCTCGCGGACGCGCAAGCGACGACCGCGCCGTCGATGTACAGCGTTTGCCGCGCGGCCTGCGCGTCATAGGTGAACGCGGCGTGGTGCCACTGCGTCACGTCGCTCCAAAGCGTGCTGATGTAGCCCGCATTGCTGGTCGTGGCGCCGACGTAGCCGCGCAGGGCTCCCGCCTCGAACCACAGGGTGTACGAGTCGTTGATGCCGTTGCCCTGTGGCTTGCCAAGGATGGCTTTGTAGGTGCCGTTCGCGCCCGAGAACTTGAACCACGCCTCTTCGGTGACGCTCGTCGGTTGAAGCAGAGTGCTGTCTGCGACGGTCGCGAGCTGCGCGCCGCTGAAGCTCAGCGCCGAACCGCTCGTGCCTCCGCCGATGACCGCGCTCGACGCAACCGCGCTCGGCACCACGGCCTCCACATCCATTTGAATGAACTGCCCGTCGAACGGCTGCGCCACGCTGGTGCCCTGAACCGAGATCGGCGTCGAGCTCGCGTCGTGATTGAACAGCTCCGCGGCGTCTTTGGAGGCAGCGAACAGAGTCACGGTCGCGCCGGCGTCTATGCGCACCGTCTTCACGTAATCGATCGCGACCGGGTTATCTTGAGGGCCGCTGCCGACATTGAGGAAGTAGTCCTGCGGGGGGCTCGAGACGCGCAGCTCGTAGACATTGCCGATGTCGCCGTTGTCCCCGCCGCCGCTCTGCCAAAAGTTACCGTCGCTGCACCCACCCAGGTAATTCTTGCGCTCGACGACGCCGCGGAAATGCAACGTAACGTCGTAAGTGACTCCGGCAGCACCGCCGAGCGTGCTTTCGACCGTAACCGTGGGGTCTGACGCACACGAGATGTTCACGTGCGGCCCCGTGCACGGCAGCTTCCACAGCAAACCGGAGAGCGTGCCCGCGACGTTCACGCACTGATGATCGGTGCACAAGTAACCAGCGCCTTCGCCCGGACAGTCTTGCGCCGAGTCGCATTGGTTGTCGGCGCCGCCCGCGCCCGCATCCGAGTTGCTCCCGGCTTGGCCCGAGCTGCCGCCTTCGTTCGCCGCGCCAGCGTCGTTGCTTCCCGCTTGGCCCGCGAGCGAATCAGGAGCTTCACTGCCGCCCGCGCCGACTCCCGCCGCGTTGGGTGCGCCGCCCGTGTCCGCCTCGCTGCCGCCTTGACCTGCGGCGGCCTCGTCACCGGGGACCACGCGTGTGCTGGTGGAAGATCCACAGGCCGCTGCCAGCGAACCAACGACACTCCACGCAGCGAACCCAACCCAGACATGTTTCGGCAAACGACGATTCATGAGCACGGCATCATATACAGCTCAGAACGTTCCGGTAGCCCAAAGTCCGGTAGCGCCGCGAGGTCCCACGGGCGAGAGCCGCAAGTTGGCCGACGCCTTTTTGTACTGCTCGTATTGGTTGTCGGTTGCCAGAGCGAAGCCGAGACTCAGCGCGCCCACGACGGCGGTCACCCCACCGAGGTCGAGCGCAAGCACCTTGTCTCCGTAAGACGTGGACGGGAAGAGCGCGGGCGACAGGGCCACCGCGCCCGACACGAGCAGCGTCGCGCCGTAGGCCCAACGCGGGATCGGGCGAGCCGCGTAGCGCTGAAAGTCGGCTTCGATGCGTTGGCCTTCCGCCGGCGATAGGCTCGCGCCACGAGCGCGCAGCTCCGCCGCGTCGCTCGCCAACGTGGTCCGGCTTACCGGTCGCTCGAGAGCAGCGTCGATCAAACCGAGCGCGGCAACCGCAACGCCTCCCCCGGTGAAACCGAGCACGGTCACTCGCTCGGCGCGCGGAACGTACGGCGACGTGAGCGCATCGACAGCCAGCAGCGTCGCCACGGAGGTGATGGCTGAAAAGTAGACGACGCGACCTTGGTACTCGCGAGGCAGCAGGTAACTGCCGAAGCTTGCCGCAGTGCAGAGGGTGGTCGGCAATAGCAGCGCCGTGCGCGAGGCGTGAAACTCGTTGCTGTCGGCGACAGCGAGCGCGACCGTGCCAGCCGCACACAACGTGCCGCCGATCGCGGGCAAGAACGGCTCGATCACCGCGAGCTGTGAGGCGCGGTCCAAATGCTCGGTCAACAACGCGACTTTGGCGGGCTCCGCCGCCATTGCTCCGCTGCTCCAAAGCGCGACCCCGACCAACCCCGCGAGAAATCCCAGCTCCCGACCCATGCCTGTCATACGCAGGCGCCGCCATAATCTTTCCTGCGGGGCAGCGCCGATGTTCACCGCAAGAACGTGATCGCCGCGGTCCAATGGGCCGCCCATCATCAGTATCATGCCTACCCGCGAACGAGTGCTAGATTTCATCGCCGCCATGGAACGAATGGAATTCGTGGAGGCGATCCCGATTTTCTACGCCGAGGCCATGACCGCGCGCGAAAATCAGGAGTCGCCACGCCTGGGCCGCCGGGCTCAAGTGGAGAACGAAACGCAGGCCCTGAAGCGCATGCGCTTTCATCGCATGCGCGCGGTATCCTTCGCGGTCGACGGGGACAACGTGGCGATCCATTGGGACGCCGGGATGACTTTGACCGACGGCCGGGAGATCGCGTTGGAAGAGATCGCTTATCAGACCTGGCAGGGCGATCGCATCCTTGCCGAGCGCTACTTCTACGATCCCGCACAGCGCGTTCCCCGGCCACCGGCAGGCGCATGACGACCGACACCGCCCGTGCGACGGCGCTACGAGTGACTCGCTCGAGCGGTGATCTTTATGGCGGTGCCCGCGTAGCACTGCTCGCGGCCGCACCCGGCTCGTTGGAGCTCGAGTGCAGCGCAGCGTATCGAATCGCCGTTCACACGGGGCAGCCGCACCAGCTGTGGGAATGGCGCAACGGGCAAAGTCATCACGGTCCGCATCAGAGGGGTGACGTCGTGATCACCGCACTCGGTGACTCGCGCCGGGTGCGCTGGGATCGCCCGACCGAGCTTGCCGCCATCGAGCTCACACCGGCGTTCGTGAGTGAGGCAGCCGCCGCGGTCGGCGTGGACCTACGGCGCGCAGACATCGAAGGCTCGTTCAGCCAGCGCGATCCGATGTTCGAGCGCATGGCGTTCGCGCTCGTTGGCGAGCTCGAACAGGGTCTGTTGAGCGGGCCGCTCTTCGGCGAAGCGCTGCTGACCGCGATGGCCGTGCACCTGGTACGCCAGTACGGCCGAGGTCGGATCTCGACGCGGCGCGGTCCCCGCGGGGGGCTCGCGCCGCGGGTTCTCGCCCGTGTCATCGAGTTCCTACACGCTTCCCTGGCCGCCCCGATCGCGCTCGCAGACCTGGCCAAGATCGCGAACCTGAGCGCCTTTCACTTCGGCCGTGAGTTTCGGACCTCCACCGGGCTGCCACCGCACGCCTACCTCATTCGAGAACGGGTAGACGAGGCGGTTCGCCTGATCCTCGACGGCGCGCGGGTCAGCGACGCAGCGGCTAGCGTTGGCTTCACTAGCCAGGGGCACCTGACCCGCCACATGCGACGCTTACTCGGCGTCACTCCGGGCGCGCTCGTTTCGGGCCGCGGGCGGCGTGCGGCCGCACGTTGCGGCGGCAAAGTACGCGGCTGACCTCGCCGAAGGCGCGCGCCACTTCGACTTCAACGCATGCCGCCCGATACGAGCAACTGTTCGCCGGTCAACCAACGGGACTCTTTGGAAGCCAAGAAGACCGCCACGTCGGCGACTTCGTCGGGTTGGCCGGCACGGCCGAACGGGGCTTGCGCCGCGATCGCTTTCTCGAAGTCGGAGCCAATGAAGCCCGCCGTGCGCGCGCCTTCGGTGTCGATCATGCCGGGGTTGATCGAGTTGACGCGAATCTTTCGCGACCCGAACTCACGCGAGAGCACGCCGGTGATGGCGTCGACCGCGCCTTTGGTCGCGGTGTACACGGCGCTGTTGGGCGGCGTGCTGCGGCTGACGACGGAACCCACGTTGATCACGCTCCCGCCTTCGGGCAGGTGCTTGGCCGCGGCTTGTGTCACCAGCAAGAGCCCGAGCACGTTGGTGTTGAACTGCCGGTGGAAGCTGTCCTCCGTGATCGCCTCGATCGGCGCGAACTCGTAGACGCCCGAGTTGTTCACCAGGACATCCAAGCGGCCAAACGCCTTCACCGTTTCATCGACCAGCGCTTGGGCTTCCTGGGCCTTCGAGACATCGGCCTTCACGGCGATCGCTTTGCCGCCTCGGGCGGTGATGGCTTCCACTACCTGGTCCGCGCCCGCCTTACTGCTCGCGTAGTTCACAACCACCGAGGCGCCTTCCGCGCTCAGCGCCTTCGCCACGGCAGCGCCGATACCCTTGGAAGCTCCCGTAACAATTGCCACTTTTCCGTTTAGTTTGCCCATTGAGTTCCTTTTTCGTGGAGGCCAAAGCCTCGCTTCGTTCGTTAGTTCTAAACTACGGAACAATTGAACTTCGTCAAGGGGTGGCTAGACTCAATTCATGAAGCCGCTCGTTCACCCGGCGCTGGAAGACATCACCGTGGAGGGCATCCTCCACGCGCTGTCGGACCCGACGCGTGTCGAGATCTTCGCGAAGATGGCGGACTCGGCGAGCTCGGCCAACTGTTCGAGCTTCCTCACTGGAGGCCAAAAGACGGTTCCCAAGTCCACACTGTCACAGCACTTCAAGGTGCTGCGCGATGCGGGTCTGATTCGCTCCGAGCGCGTCGGCGTCGAGATGCAAAACATCTCGCGCTGCGCCGAGATCGAGACACGCTTCCCCGGCCTGCTCCGCGCGATCATGGGTGCGTTGAAAGCTCAGTCGTGCGAACGCCCCGCACCGCCTGCCGGCAAGCAGGGCAGGCCGTGATCGCCGATGCTTAGATGCTCCTTATTGTTTGTGGTCGGCTGCTGGGCTTTGCTCGCGTGCGGCGGGCGCAGCTCGGACGCGGAAGTCGGAAATCCAAGCGCAGGCGCGAGCACTGGCGGTATCAACGACGGTGCAGTTAGTGGCAGCGGCGAATTCAGCAACGGCGGGGGCAACCACGGGGGAGCGAGCTACAGCGGTGGGCCGGGGCTGCCGTCCGGCGGAACCGCGGGCTCGCTCGGCAATACGGGCGGGCAAGCGCAGAATGGCGGGGCCGCCGACTCCGGGGCTTTTTCTGGACCAGTGGATCTCTGCCTGTACCCCGAAGACATGCCCGACAACTGGGGCGCTGCCGGGGGGCCGGACGCGAGCGGGAACACCTGTGCGCTTGGCAAGCTCGGCCCATTCGTATTCGACGGATGCCGCTATCAGCTGTTGGAGGTGACGGCACACGACGTGGACCCGTTCTCACCCGGTCACTCCCACTGTTGCTACCCGAGCCAGTTACTCGGCTGCCCCTGAGCGAGCGGCATGCGTTTTCTGTTCTCCAACGCGGCATCATTCGTGACGGCCTCGTGCTGCGCGTCGGACGCTGACACTTCCGGTGGGTTTGGATCACGCGCCCGTCGCAGCCGGCTCAGGGAGAAATCCACGGACCGCGAGCGCATGACGACAGGCGTCCGTGACGCCGAAGGCTGGGACGCAGCGCGACGTAGTGCGTGACCATCAACAAAAAACTAGGCGCGCAGCGACTTCAATAACCGCGCCGAGCGCGCGCTGCGCTCGAAGTTGGCCGAAGGCATCCGTTTCTGGCAAGCCCTGAGCCACCATGCGTCGCCGAACGATCTTGGCCGCGTTAGCGCAATCCACGTTGTTGTCCGCCACTGCGTTCGCTGAAAGCGGACCGCTGGACGTGCGCCCCCGACTGAAAACGGGATCGCGGGACGCGCTCGGGACGACGCTCGTGCTCGGCGTGCCGCAGGCGCCGTTCGCCGGCGTGGGTCACGGGGACGACACGGTGATCGTGTTCGTGCCCAACAAGTATCGCTTTCATGCCGATGAAGGCGTCTCCGCGCTGGTGCATTTTCACGGTCACAATAGCAGCGCCGAGCGCGCGATCGCCGCGCACGCGCTGCGCGAGCAGCTCGTGGACAGTCGGCAGAATGCGATCCTGGTCGTGCCGCAGTTGGCGTTGTTTGCGGCCGATTCGTCGTGCGGCAAGCTGACGACACCGGGCGCGCTCTCACGTCTGTTGGGCGGCGCGCTGTCCACCGCCGCGCGCGTCGGGCGATCGACGCTCGGCGATTCGCGGTTTCCGGAGCGGCCTCGGCTCGGGCGGGTGTGTGTTTCGGCCCACTCGGGCGGGTACCACGCCGCGGCGTGTAGCTTGCGCGCGGGCGGCGTGGACGTGTCCGAGACTTATCTATTCGATGCGTTGTACGCCGAGAGCGAAGTGTTTCGCGATTGGGTGTTGGCGCGACGCGGCGATCCGGTGACGAGCCGTCACAAGCTCGTCAGCTACTTCACCGGGGGCGCCGCAACCGAGCTCATGAACAATGGGCTGCGCGCCGCGCTCGAGCGTTCGGGCGTGCTGGTCTCCGAAGAGCTGCGCGAGGGCCAGCTTTCACGCCGAGATTTGTCACATGCCAGCGCTGTCTTCGTACGCACGGAAGTCGCGCACTCGTCGGTCACCTGGGAAACGAACGCGCTGCGCGACGTGCTGTACGCCTCGATGCTGCCACGACACCTCGGCTCGACCTGGTTCGCAAGGCCAAACGGCGGGCGGCTGATCGAGCGGCGCGTCGCGAACCGCGGCTCACACGGCTAGAGCGCTGAGCTTCGCGCCGAGGATGGGCGACTCCACAGCGCTCGGTCGACGTGGGCAAAGAGGCGACGGCTGAGCGCGGCGCTCGGCAAGCCGAGGACCTGACGAACGGGCTCGGACTCCGACTCGCGCGCGATTGCGCTCTCGAGCTCACGCACGGCCTGCGCGCGACGGCTCGAAATGCGCCGAAGCGCGGCAGAAGTGAGCCGCTGCTCGGCCCAGTCGGCGATGTCCCAGGACAGCTGCGCGTGGCGAGCCTCGTCCACGGCGATGCGCCGATACGCACGCCTGAGGCGCGCGTTCGCCGCGTAGCGCGCTTGGTGCATGCCCACGAGACAGCCCCACGTCTCCGCGACGCAGCCTTCGAGGGCATTTTCCAGGGCGACGCTCTCCAGATCGCGCACTTCCGACACCCGCACCGTACGCACGCTCACTTGGCCACCGAAGCGCCGCGCCAAGCGGCCAACGACGCGCGCGTGCTCGACCTCGTCGCGAGCGGCTTCGCGTGTGCGCTCGAGCAATGCCTCCGGAGCCTCATGCGCTCGCAGCTCGCGCTCCAGCACTTGGAATGCGACGACCGACACTGCTTCGAGCTCTGCAGCGCGGGCCAAATGGTCGCCCAGCGGCGAGCGGCACGAGCTGCGTTGCCGGCGATTCAACCCCGCTGGCCTCCGACCAATGCACGCGTTCTCATGCACGGTATCGCCGCGCTCGAGCTCCTTCAATGACGCATCGGCCGTGACCTCGTACAGCACTTGCTGCTTTTTGATCGGGCAGATCTCGAAGTACTCGTTGGACACGACCTCGAATTTTCCGTCCTTCTCGCCAGCGCGCAGGCAGTACAAATTCTTCAACTGCGCGACGAGCTCGGCCTCGGCCAAGGTGTCTATCGGGCCGATCAGCTGAACGAGCTCGGCGTCATTGGCCGCGACGCCGACGACGAGATCGCCCTTCGTGCCGATCACGTACTCGGTGCGAGCGGCAACGGCATTCCCATCGAGCCGCCAGCCGTCGTTGCGCGCGTCGAGTGCCGCCACCGCGCTCGCGCAGCTGGTCTGCGAGCAACTGTTACCGTAGGTGAGCACTGACCAGCCTTGAGTTCCCCCTCCGGGCAGCGGGACGGCGCGCACCTCGAGCCCATCCAATGCCGGGGCTTCCGGCAGCTTCAGATCTTCCAGCTTACCGGTGTTGCCCAGGTCGCAGGTCGGAAGGTCGGTCCCCACTTCCTCCTTTGCCCCGCACGCCGACAAAAGCAGAGCCCCACTCAACACTTGCCAAATCTTTGTACGCATCCTGACTCCCGGAGCGCTTAGTCAGCACGAAACATGCCAGCTCTTTGGCGGCTCGTGGTGCACAAAACCGCACGCGGCACTGACACACTTGGCACACGCTTCGGGCACCGCTGTCGCGAGCGAGCTAGTGACCGGCTCAGCGGGGCAGGAAGCGCAGATCGTCGATCCAGTAGTCGAAGGGAGTTTGTTCTGGAACCAAGTTGAACTCGAGCGCGAGCAGCGAGCGCGGATCGAACGCCAGCGGCGGACCGAAGCCCTTTTGCTTGAGCTCGCCCCAGGTGATGCGCTCTTCGTGCCACTGACTCGATAGATCGATGGTCTTGCGGTGACCGTCGTAACAGTCGTGCGTGCAGGAACCGCCGTATTCTTCGGGCGCGGTTTGCGTCATTTTTGCGATGATGTCGACGTGGCCGCGGCCGCGGGCCCAAAAAGCGAGCCCGCCGTAGGCCGAAGCGTCATAGCAACGGCGCGCGCTGAGATCTGCCGACAACAGCACGCCCCATTTGTTGAATTTCCCGCCTCGGACATGGAGCGCGAACCGGCTCGTGCCGCGGCCGCCGGGGATGCGCGACATGGGGAAAACGCCGCCGGGCGCCGGCACTTCCGTGCCAGTGCCGTCGTTGGACGTGCTCCAAAAGCCGGCGCGGTGTTCCAGCGGGGCGATGCGCGTGTCGTTGTCTTCGAAGTCGTCGATCAACGGTGCAGTGCCTTCGGCACGCACCGCCGGAGTGCACGGCTGCAGATCCGGAGGGAGCGCAGGGGCCGCGCTCGAGCTCGGGGCCGCGCTGGCGCGTACGACGCTGCTCGAGCTCGAGCGCGCTTCGCGAGCGAGCGGAGTTTCGGGCGCGGGATGAAGCCTCACCCAAAGCGCGAGCGAGGCGGCCAGCGCCCCGACGGTACCCAACACGGCCCAAGCGCGATGCTGCCGAGCGCGACGCTGCCGATGCTCGGCGAGCACGTTCGATGTGATCACCGCCCGTTGCTCGGGCTCGGGAGCGTCGAGCCGTGCGGAGCGCAGCAGCTCGCGCGCAGCGGGGTCTTCGCCCGCGCTCAGGCGCTCGGGATCGGGCGTCAAGCTTTGACTCCTTGAAATTGCTCGCGGGCGCGCAGACGGCGCAGCGCACTATCGAACTCTTCCCGCGCGCCGCGCAAGCGCGAGCTGACCGTACCGACGGGCACGTCGATCAACTGGGCAATCTCCGGCACGCTCAGCTCTTCGAGCTCGTACAGCACGAATACGGCGCGCTGCTCGAGCTTCATCCCATCCAAGATTTGATCGAGCTCCTGGCGTGCCCGGGCGAGCTCCGCCAGCCGCTCGGGCCCCGGCTCGCTGCGCTCTCGCTCGGGCTCGGGCTCTTCTTCGCCCAGCCAAGAACGCGGCTCTTCGCGACGGCGCTTGAGCCCGCGGCGGCGGGTCGAGGCAACGCGCAGCGCGGTCGCGAAAAGAAAGCGCTTCTCGCTCCCGAACGAGATGGCGCCCAGTTTTCGACTCGCGACCAGAAACACTTCTTGCGCGCCGTCGTCCGCATCGACTGCAGACAAGCCCAAGCGACGCAAGCTCCGCCACACGAAGTCGAAATGCGTCGCCATCAGCGCGCGCAAGCGCGCCTCCCCGGCGCCCTCGCCGGTTTTGGGTCGCGAACGAAAACCGATCAATGCCAAACGCACGCCAAACGCGGATGAGCTCAGTGGTGCCCCGGAAGTTCGCACTCCAGTTAACATGGCCGCGAGTCACTGATGCGATCAAAAGAACGGCCCGGCACCCGGAATTTTCGGTTCGCGAGGGCAATTCGTTTTCTCAAATCGGATCCGAGCGCGCCGGCCATTGGAGCCGGTGATGCACCCATTCCTGCTCCGCTCCCGCTCGGTGACCTTGGCTTTGGTCGGCATCGGCAGCACGCTTTCGTTGATCGCGTGCGGCAGCGACAGCGCTACCCCGAGCAATGATCCCGGCTCTTTGCCGACTGGCTTTGGTGGCTCCAGCGGGGCAGTCGCGGCTGTCCCGAGCGGAGGCGCGGGGGCGAGCAGCGGCAGCGGCGGGCAAGCCGGCGAAATGACTACGCTGCCCGCGGTGTGCCTGAACGTGGCCCAGGGTCAGCTCGCGCGCATCGACGACTTCGAGGATGGTGACTCGGTTGCGCTGCCCGAGCCCGGCCGCGAAGGCTATTGGTTCACGGTTCACGACACCACCACGGGCAGCATCGTACCGGACACAGACTTCATCCCCGTGCCGGGTGGCGCCAATGGCACGCAGCGCGCGGCGCACGTCCAAGCGTCCGGGTTCTCTGAGTGGGGCGCGCTCTTCGAAGTGAGCCTGACTTACCTCTCCGATGGGGTGCATTGCCCGTACAACGCCGCGGGTTTTGCCGGGGTGCGCTTTTTCCTGCGCGGCTCGGGCATCATTCGCGTGGCCCTGGTGACTCCGGCCGACCAGGCCAAGGAGTTTGGGGGCAACTGCGATCCGAACGCAGGCATGGTTTGCTACGACACGCACACGACGAGCGTCACGCTGAGCGACCAGTGGACTCTGTATGAGCTGCCTTGGTCGCTGTTCAAGCAGCGCGGCTTCGGCGCGCCAGCCGTATTCCAGCAGAACGCGCTGATGGCCCTGCAGTTCGCGTTCGACACGCCTGACTTGCCAGTCGATTTCTGGCTGGATGAAGTGAGCTTTTGGGACGGCAAAGCGACGCCCGCCCCGATCGGGGAAGGCGGCGCGGGCGGCGCAGATGCCGCGGGTGCCGGCGGCGACGGCCCGGTCGGAGCGAGTGACGCCGGCGCAGGCGGCGTCGGAGGGCACGCGGATCCATGACCATGACGAACGCGAGCAGGGCGTGGTGCTTGCTGTTCGTCGCGCTGTTCCCCGCGTGCGGCGATCACGATCGGACACGCAGCGCTGACGGTCCGCCCAATCACGGCTTGCTGGCGCCCGCGCTGCGGCGCTTGAGCGTGGCAGAGCTCGAGCAATCCGCGAGCGCCGTGTTGGGCGCGCCCGTGAGCCTGAGCGCGGCACTCCCACCGGACGCGCGGCAGCTCGATTTCTCGCGCAATGTCGGACAAAGCGTGGATTCGCTGACGCTGCGTCAGTTGTACGATGCGACGCGCGCAGCGAGCGCCTCCGCAACGCTCGACCGTGCGGTGTTCCCGAGCTGCGCCACACACGCGTTGCCGGGCGACGTCGCGTGCCAGCGCGACACCACATCGGCCTTGGCCGAGCTCGCCTTTCGTCGGCCCGCGAGCGACGACGAGCGAACGCGGTTGCTCGCGTTGTTCAGCGCGGGCAGCGAGGGCGGCACTTTTCGCGACGGCGTGGAGCTCGTGCTACGCGCGTTGCTCGCTTCGCCCGAGCTCTTGTACGAAGCGACTCTCGGCGAGGGCACGGTCAAGAGTGGCGCGCTCCGCCTCAGCCAAAGCGAGCTGGCCAGCTCGCTTTCCTACGTGTTCAGCGGCACGCCCCCCGACGCTGAATTGCTGGCGGCGGCCGCGGCGGGTCGATTATCGAGCGGCAGCGAGCGCCAAGCGCAGGCAGTGCGCATGCTGGGCCGCGCACAAACGCTGCAGCTCTTTCAACGCTTCGTCGAAGAGTGGCTGGGCCTCGAGCAATTGCCGCAGCTTGCCAAGTCGAGCGGCGTGGCGAGCGATTTTCCGATGCTGAGTCGCGCCATGCAGCAAGAGACGCGCGCCTTCGTGGCCGATGCGCTGGGCTCGGGCGGCGGCGATTTGGCGACCCTGTTTGCGGGCGGGTACAGCTTGGTTCCGGACGAGCTGGCGCCGATTTACGGCATCCAGCCCGAGGGCGCCGGTACGCGGGTCGCGCTGCGCGGCGTGGCGCGAGTCGGGCTATTGCAGCAGAGCAGCTTCTTGTCGGTGTTCGCGCACGAAGGCGAGAGCGCACCCGTGCTGCGCGGCAAGGCCGTGTTGGTGCGTGTGCTGTGCCGCAGCATTCCCCAGCCGCAGGAGCTCGGCATCAACGTCGTGCCGCCCGCTCCCGATCCTCGAGCGACGACCCGGGCACGCTTCGAGCGTCACGTCAGCGACCCTTTGTGCGCCACGTGTCACTCGCAGCTCGACCCCGTAGGCTTCACTTTCGAGAACTTCGACGCCGTCGGCCGGGTCCGCGCGACGGACCAGGGGCAGCCAGTCGACACGCACGGCTCGATCACGCTCGACGGCGCGTCGCTCGTGCTCAAGGACAGCATCGCCCTGGCCGATGCCATCGCGGCCTCGGAAGAGCTGCGCAGTTGCGCGGCGCGCCAGGTGGTCCGCTTTGCGAGCGGACGCATTGACGCCGCCGCTGAGGCGGCGTTCGTCGAGGAAGTGGCGGAGCTGCCGGCCGCCTGGCGCGGCACGTTGCTGGGGCTTTTCCTGAGCTACGTGAAGAGTGAAGGGTTCGCTTGGAGGTCCGCGCCATGAGCCGTTTCCCGATCGTTTCTCGACGCTTTGCGCTCAGCGCGCTCGGTGCCGGCGGGGCTTGGGCGCTCGGGCTTTCGCCCCCGCGCCGGGCACGCGCTGCCGATGCTGGGCCTCGCTTTTTCATCGGCATCTACATGCCGCACGGGATGGCGCGCGAGCTGTGGGTGCCCAAGCCCGGCTTCGGCATCAGCTACGCGGACAGCGTGCTCGCCCCGTTCGACGACGCCGCGACGTACGGACAAAGCTTCCGCGAGCAGATCCTGACCGTGGAAGGGCTCGATCTGAGCGCGGGCATGGCCGCCGGCACGGTGGGTCATGACGGCTCGCGCGTCTTGCTCACGGGCAGCGGTGGCAACGGGCGCAATGCGTCCATCGACCAGTTCCTGGCGCTCGAACGAGGGCTCGGTCAAGGCTTGCCGCTCTCGAGCCTGGTGCTCGGCGTCGGAGTCGCTGGCCCCGCACTAGGCACGTGCATCTCTTACGCCAAGGGCGGCAGCGCACTGCCCAAGATCATCGACCCCGAACAGAGCTTTCAGCAATGCTTCGCCCAGTGGCTCGTGGGCAGCGATCCGGCGGCGCTCGCGCAAGCCGCCGCAGAGCGCAAGCGCGGCAAGAGCTTGCTCGACTACTGGCGCGTCGAGCTCGCCGCGCTCGCTGCGCGCGCTCCGGAGAGCGAACGCGACAAGCTCGAGCAACACGCGAGCGCTCTGCGCGATCTCGAGCAGCGCTTGGATGGAGAGCTAGCGGCCTGCGCGCCGCCCCCCGCGCCCGATGCCACGCAATTTCCATCGTTCCAAGCGTATCAGGGCGGCGAGCCGTACTTCGACACGGTGACGAACCTGCAGGTCGATCTGCTCGCGCAAGCCATGGCTTGCGGCGTCACCCGCGTGGCCACGCTGTTCTTGAACGATCTGAGTCGCACGCACCTCGATCCTGCGCTGCCCGATGACGTGCACATCGATGTCGCCCATCGCTACGACAGCAAGGGCCGCGCAGGTGACGGCGGCAGTCCGAGTACGTGGCAGGCGCTGGGCCGTCAGAACCGCTATACTTACTCCAAAATCGCGCGTTTGATGCAGCGCCTCGCCGAGCGCGACCTGCTACGCGACACCGTGATCGTCGCCATGAGCGACATGGGCGACCCGGCGCGCCACAGCTCACGCCAAATTCCCGCGCTGCTCGCCGGCGGTTGGGGCGGCAAGCTCAAGGGCGGGCGCCACCTCGATCTCGGCGCGACGGGCACGCCCAACAATCGCCTCTTGGTGAGTATTCAACAGGTCTTCGGCGTCGACAGCGATAGCTTCGGGCAGTCCTCCGACCCCACGTTGCTCAGTGGCAGCCTGGATCTGGGCTAGCAAACGGCTTTGCCGACGAAGTGCGATGGGCGTCGAGTCGCACGCAGACGCCAATCCGAAGAAACTGGAGGTCAAGGGCGTCCAGGTCATGTCCGACCCGCTCTTCGGGTGAAATGCTGCAAACAGGGCTCGTCCTGCCCGGCAAACCCGGAGCGCTGCGACGAACAACGTCCGATTCCATTCTCGGTCTAAATCAGGAAGCGAGATACGGACTGGACCGCCCATGGCAGCAAACGCCGGTCGGTGGGAACCCTGACCGGAAATCGGGGTTCTCCCGAATTATTCGAGACGCCAGCACGACCGCTTGGAGTGGCAATGGAGCCGATTGCGACACCTGCCGCCGCCTTACCCGTGACGCTCGGTCGCTATGAGCTGCTCGGCCTGATTGGTCGAGGAGGCATGGCCAACGTCTACCTGGGCCGCCACGCGGGAGGCGCCGGGTTTCAACGGCTATTTGCGATCAAGGTCTTGCACCCACACCTGGCGCAAGAGGGTCCGTTCGTCGAGATGTTGCTCGACGAAGCGCGCATCGCGGCGAGCCTGCATCATCCAAACGTGGTGCCGATCGTCGACTTGGGTACGCAGGGGGACATTCATTACGTAGTGATGGAATACGTCGAAGGCTGCGCTCTTTCGGTGTTGCTCAAGAAGAACCCCGACAAGCGGCCGCCGCGTCTGTTGATTCCTATCGTTCTAGATGCGCTGAGCGGACTGCACGCGGCGCACAGCCTGACGGACGACGAGGGCGTGGCGATGCGTCTGGTGCATCGCGACGTGTCACCCCAGAACATCTTGGTCGGCGTCGACGGCATGGCTCGCTTGACCGACTTCGGGATCGCAAAGGCCGAGTCCCGCATCAATACGACGCGACCGGGCGAGCTGAAGGGGAAAATCAGCTTCATGTCGCCAGAACAGATTCAGAGTCCGGAATCGGTCGACCATCGGTCGGACGTCTTCTCTGCGGGTGTGTTGTTGTGGACGGCATTGACCGGGAAGCAGCTGTTCGAGGCGGGCTCCACCGGCGCAGCCATGGTCAACACGCTGCGCATGGCGGTCGAGCGACCGAGCCAAGTCGGCTTGAAGCCGCCCGCCGTGTTCGACGCGATTTGCCTACGTGCGTTGGAGCGCAACGTGGAAGCTCGGCTGGACTCCGCGCTCACCTTCGAGGAGACCTTGCGCTCTGCGGCGACGGCCAACGGCTTGTGTGGCTCGCGGCGCGAGGTGGGCGAGTGGGTTCTTTCCGCTGTGGGAGACGAGCTGGCGGAGCGCCGGAACGCGCATCGGTCTTCGAGCAGCCAGCGGATTGCGCGGCGCATTCACTCTCCTGCCAGCGGGATGGTCGCCTTGTCTGGCCCCATTTCGAGCACGGGGACGGGCACGAGCAAGTCGCTACTGGAAGCCGCCGCGAGCATCGAGGAGATCTCGGTCGTGTCGAGCTATCACGCGCCGCCGCCGGATGTTTCACCCAGCATCGAGAGCGCGCCCATCAGCTTGCGCGAGCTGGGTACGGAAGGTCGTCGACGCAATCAATGGCTGGTCGTCGGCGGGGGGCTTCTACTGCTGGGGGGGCTGGCATGGGGAGCCACGCGCTTGGACTCGACGCCGAGCAGCGCGCCCGCTCCGTCTGCCGCAAAGCCCGCACAAGCGAGCGTCGTCGCGGTGCCGGCCCCGTCGCCTGCTTCGGCCGCCGAGGCGCCGAAGACAGCGGCGAACGAGCCCGCGCTTCCACAGCGCGCTTCTCTGCCGGCCCCTCCGGAGGTGTCGCGCTTGGAGCCGGCACGGCGGCGTGCGCCGCAGCTCCCCGTTCGGCGCAGCGCGCAGAGTGCCGCGCAGCCCGCCGGTGCCGCGGCTCCGAGCCCCGAAGCCGCAGGCCCGGTCAGTGAACCGCGCAAGAAGAGCGCGGCGTGGGACGAAGATTCGCCGCTCCCGCATCCCTGAGCCGTGGCTGGCCGCCTGGACGCGCCGCTGCTCGAACTGCGGCGCACCGCCCTACTTGCCGCGCAGCACGCCAGCAGCCATCGCGTAGTTCACGAGCTCGGCGCGGGTGCGGCAGCCAAGCTTCTCCACTAGGCGCGCGCGATAAGTTTCGATCGTTTTCACGCTGATGTGCAGCCGTTGTCCCATCTCGGCGCGGGTGAAACCGAGCGCGGTCAGCTCGAGCACTTCGCGTTCGCGCTCGGTCAACCCTTCGAGCTGAACCGAGCCAGTGACCAAATCGGGACCCGCCACGTCCGATTCGGCGAGCGACATGGGCGGCGGGTTCAGGGTGGCCAAATCCGCCGGGCGGTCCATCATGTGCACGTCGATCAACTCGAAGAGCTCGAGCCCAATGCCGATGGTGTCGCCGTGTCTCAGTAGGGTCGCGGCGGTAATCCTGACTTGATTGACGAAGACGCCGTTGCGGCTGCCGAGATCTTCCAAGACGAGCCCTTCGTCACAATGACGGAAGCGTGCGTGGTAGCGCGACACGAGCCCCCCCGAGAGCCGAAGCGCGCAATCGACGGCGCGCCCCACGACCCACTCGGGCGCCAGCACGTCGATCTCCTCTGCTTCACGGCGCAGCCTAAATAGAGCGGGTTTTGGCGTTGGTATTTTGATCCGACCGCCGCTCTCGTGAGGTCCCGCAATTGGAAAATCGATGGGGTTCGTCCGGGGCATCGGTGCGTGGGTGGCGCGACTCGAGTCGAGCGTTGAATCAGGGTCTCAGAGGCATCACGACTGCACAAGCGCAATTACGTGTCGCCAAAGAGCGTGGGCTCATGAACAAGCGGCAGCGCGCGCGAATAGTTTCGACACATCTCCGATGAGAAATATAACTCGGGGCAACCTCGCCGCTCACTGAGTCTCACAGAAGCCCACGGGTTGCGAGAGGTTGCAGACGGGCGCTTGCGCCGGACAGTCGCTTCGTTTCGTGCACGATTTGCACGAGGACTGCCCAGTGGCGGCGTACTCGAAGTAACAGCCGCACGCGCCGGGTGGTGCGTACGAAGCGAGCGGCCCCATCTCGACCGAGCGGCTCACGCGCATCGCGCAAGGAGGGATCAGATTTTGATTTGCCTCAATCTGGATCAAATCGATACCGCCGGGCGCCATGGCAGTGCCGATCAGATACGACATCACTCGCTGCACGGTCGGGTTTTTCGGCACGCCGCGCTCATCCACGAACGTGAAGAAGTGGAGCGGCCCCCACAGTGAATAGTGGCCATCGCGCACGTTCGCTTTGTCGTGCGCGGCCGCGCTGGAATCCGGGTAAAAGCCGCACGTTTGATCGGTGTCCTTGTACGCCAGTACGCGCAAATGGCTTGCCGTCGCATCGTCGATGTTGGTGTCCGCCAAAATCCCGATCGCCTGCTCCGGGTTTGGATCCAGCTCCAGCGAATTGATGACCGCCGCCGCGCCCGTCAATCCGGCCGTGACGTTGGTCGGTAGGGCCGCTGCGTCGACGCCTGCCCATTGCGTGATTGGGACGCCGATGGCCACGGACAACAGCGCCTGCACGGCGGACGCCTTGTTGCGTCGATAGATCGACGCGGCATTCGTCCAGGGCGCGACGCCCGAATCTGCGCCGAAGCCGAACGTCATGTAGGCCGCCGCCGCGCTGAACGAGCGTTGGCTCGACGCCTTGGGTACTACGAACACCAAGGGCTGAATCGGCCCCAGAAAATCACCGATGTGGGGTGGCAGCTGACCGCCAGGCAACGTGCCGCACGAAGGCGCGTACACGTCCGATGCAGCGATGTCAGCGACCGGTACGGTCAACGGCAAATCGCACGTGGCCTGAACCTGCGCCGAGTAATAAATAGGCTTGGGCTTCACCGAAATCGGAAGATCGTTGAAAAAGTTATTGGTGCCCAAGCAGCCGCCATCACCGATGTAGACGAGAGTGATCGGGTCGGGATCCGTAGACAGCGCTTGTTGCAAGGGCACCAAGAACGGCCCTACGGCGTTCGCACCCTCGACGTAGATCACCGGCGCGGGCGGCTTGCCTTGCACCAGGCTCGGGATGGCATCGCAAGAGACGGCATGCGCCGACGTAGTAGACGCGCCAATGACGACCGCAACTGCGCCCGCCAAGAAAAAGAATTTCGCTCGTTTCATTGCTCGCGTTCCTTAGAGCCCCGTGGGTACAGGTAGTGGAGGCAGCGTGCCGCTGGCAGACATTCGCGTCACGCGCGCGTGGTCGTCGAACGGCACGCACGCCGAGGAAGTGCATGCATTGAGGAACTGCTCCGAAGTCTTCGGTCGGCACACGTAACAGTCGTTCGCTTCGTCCGTGCACGACGCGCCGGCATCGCCATCCCCCGCCGAACCGATGGCGCCCGTGTTGCCACCGTGACCTGTGCCACTGCTGCCGCCGCTCGCAACACCGTCCCCCGAGCTCCCTGCCGTGGGGTTCGACCCGCTGTCACCGCCCACATCGCCCGCGCCGCCCGCTCCACCATGGTCGCCCGGTTGAGAAGGAAACGTGCACTCGCCGCTGGCTTCGCAAGTGCCTTTGATGCCGTCGGAGCTGACGCAAGCGGCGTCGTTTTGACAGTGGAAGCCGGGCTTGGCGACGCAACCAGTGATGCCCAAACCCAAGCTCACCCAGATCAGAGCGAAGGCCAATACCGGATCGTGACGCATGTCTTCTCTCGTCATCTCAAAACCGCCCGCGCAGATCTAGGCCAAGTGGACTCACGCTCAAGGCTGCGCTGCGCCCGCTCGAGCTGTCGCCGAACGTCAGGTAACGCGCGACGCCGCAGGCAACGAACACCCCGCCGCCCGCCAAAGCGGTCACGCCGATGAGCTGCTCGCGGGATGCATGGCGCGTCTCCGAGTCGTAGTCGGCGTAGGCGGCGTCCTTGGCCTTGTTCATGGCAGAGTTGCCGGCCAACAAGAAGTAAGTGCCGACGCCCGCTGCGGCCAAGCCCGTGAGCATGAGCGTGTCACCCAGAGCGTCACCGTAAAATGGCCGGTGAGCGTCGGCGTGTTCCGCCGGCAGCGTGCTCTGAGTTGCCGACGGGTTCGCGGCGGAAGGCGGCGGCGGCGGCGCGACCCCAGGGGCCGGCGTTACGGGCGGCGCGGGCGCCTGCGCGGCCTGCTGCTGCTGCAAATCTTGCTCGCAATGCTGAATGCGGCTGTCGGCGGCTGCCGACTGCTCCGCATTGATCTCACTGCGCCGATAGGACTTATAGGTATTGATTGCCGCTTTGCAGTCGCCGCTCAAGCGCTGTGCTTGGGCAATGCCCCATAAAAAGTCCGGCTTCTGTTCGGCTTGGAAGGCAGCTTCGAACTCACGGATCGCGGTCGGCCAATCCTGCAGGGCATACGCCACTTGGGCGTTCTTCTCGTGGCTCGGTGCCGGCGCAGCTTGTGCACGCACCTCACTCGCAGCGGCGAAAACGGCCAGGGCAACGGCGAACGCGGGCACAAACCGAGCGCCAGACGAGGCGCGACGAGCGGACCACTCTTCCATGCCCCACCGTTCGGCCAGCTCATCACCCCCCAATATCGGGCCATTCCCGGATTTGGGTCAGGCTTAGGCCTGATCCGTGTTTTCTTCGCTGGCGGACCGGGACGCCGAAGGCTGGGGACCAAAAGCGGCCTGCTCGGTGACCATCAACCCGGCGCGAACCCGGAGCGCCAGGACGCGTACTCCGCCTGCCAGCCGAGACTGCGTGCCAGCGCGTTGCTCGCCCCGCGCTCCCACTCGGCGGATCGACCCTCACTCGGGCTCGGGGCAGGCAACTGTAACGTAGCGGCGAAGCGGGGCAGCCAATCCCGAGCGCGCGCGGGCTCGTCATCGACGACGTGATACGTGCCGCTCGGCCAACGTAGGGCTTGCAGTGCGGCGCGCGCTGCGTCGCGCACGTGGATGAAGGACGTCACCGAGTCGTTCGCGGCGAGCTTGCCGGCTCGCAATCGCTGCTCCATCAAGCCACCCGCGGTGTACCAAGTGCCCGGGCCATAGAAGGTCCCGTTGCGCAGCACGACGTGCTCGGGGAGCTCTGCGGCGGCTGCTTCGAGCGCTCGAACCGCGCGCACCGTCGTGGCGCGCGGTTCGACGTCGGTCGAGTCGAGCGGTGTCGATTCCCGTGCGGGCTCGAGCCCGGGCTCGTAGATCCAGGCGATCGATTGCGCGATCAGCCGCTGCGTGCCCGCGGCCAACGCGGCGTCGACCAGGTTGCGCGTGCCTTCACGGCGGATTCGGGCGTTTGCTTGCGCATTGCCCGCGCTGAGCGCGGTGAGCTGATGAATGATCGCCTCGGGCCGTACACGCGATACCGCGGCAGCCAGCAGCTCACGGTCGAACACGTCCGCCTGAATGGGCTCGGCGCCTTGGCTGCGGATCTGCTCGAGGCCGGACGCCGAGCGCGAGCAGCCAAACACCTCGTGACCCTCGGCGACCAGTAGGGGCAAGAGCAAACGGCCGATGGCGCCGGTGGCCCCGGCTAGCAACACGCGCATTCGGCACTTCCTTCCCGCGGCTCGCCGCGCATGGCGCTTGTCTAGCGCTCGGCGCTCGGCGCCGGAAGTCCCGACGCGAACAAATCGGGACCTGTGAATTTTCGGCACATGAAGAGACGGACACAGCGCTTCACGGCGGAGCCAAGAACGCGCCGCAAACAGCCGGCACATGCGTTGCAATACGGCCTTGCATGCGGGACTTCAGGGGAACTTTCAGACGGCGCGCGGCCTGCGCGCTGTTCGCCGTTGCGCTGTGCAGCGGTTGCGCGAGCATGTACAACCAGCAGATCTCGGACATCGACAGCACGCGGGGCCGGCTGCGACCATTCGAGATCCAAACCAACGCCACGGGGGTCAACGTGCACGATGGCGCGACCGTGGCGCGAGCGATCGCCAGCGACGAAGCCACGCGCAGAGAAGCGAGCTTCCTCGAGACCGTGATCGCGCTCACACAGTTCGGTCCGCAAACGGGGGAGCCCACCTTCAGTGACGATTGGGCGGACGGCATGGTGGATCAATTGCTGCGGGTGTGCCCGAGCGGTCAGGTCACGGGGCTCAGCGCGCGCCGAGAAGCCATGAAGTATCCAGTCATCAGTGGGGAGCTCGTTACGATCAAAGGGTATTGCATTCTATGAACCAGCTCATGTTGCGCGGCCTGATCGGCGCGCTGATCTTGCAAGTGTGTGCCGGCTGTGCGTCGTTGCAGTCGGTGAGTGTCACCAACATTCCGCGTGCGCCGGAGCGCGCGCGGCCGATCGAAGCGAAGGAGAACAACGTCGCGTTCCTCGGCATTCATTTCGACAATGACTTCGCCGACGCCGTGCCCGAAGCGCTGCGAGCCCAGTGCCCGAACGGCAAAGTGACGGGCATTTATTCGAAGTACGAGACCAAGTGGTACGTGCTGGTCGAAAACCGCTCGGTGACCGCACACGGCTACTGCGTGCCTGCCGAGCCGCCGCCCGCGGGCACGCCCGCCGCGCCCGTCGAGAGCGCTCGCTCGGCGCGCCAAGACGTCGGGGCGGCGCCGTGAACGCTCGATACGGCTTGCTCTTGCTGGCGTTGCTCAGCGCAGCGTGCACGCACAGCGTGCATCAGCTGGCGGTGGGCGGGCTGGACGACATTCCACGCGGCGCGCACCTGCGCCGTGTCGACGCCGAGGTCAGCCAAGACGTGGTGCTCGCGACCGGCAACACCGACTACGCCGATCAGGCGCTGGCAATGCTCGCCGAGCGCTGCCCGACCGGCCGCGTCGTGGGCATGGAAGCGCGAACGAGCACGAGCCTCGGCTTCTTCAGCTACACGAACCGCATGAAAGTGAGCGGCTATTGCGTCGAAGAGCCGGAGCTCGCGCGCTGAGGCTCAGGCGCCCCCGGCCAGCCACTGCCAGTTCTTGATCTCCGGCATGTCCTCACCGTGCTCGCGAATGTAGGCGTTGTGCTCGATCAACTTGTCCTTCAGCTGTTGCTTCAAATACGACGCCTTTTGGCCAAGCTGAGGCAAGCGGTCGATCACGTCTTGCGCGAGGTGGAAGCGGTCCAGCTCGTTCAGCACGGTCATGTCGAAGGCCGTAGTGATGGTGCCCTCTTCCTTGTAGCCGCGCACGTGCAAATTGTGATGGTTCGCGCGGCGGTAGGTCAGGCGGTGAATCAACCAGGGGTAGCCGTGGTACGCGAACACGATCGGCTTGTCGCGCGTGAACAGGGCATCGAAGTCGGCATCACGCAGGCCGTGCGGGTGCTCGGTGTTGGGCTGCAGCTTCATCAAATCGACCACGTTGACGACGCGAATTTTGAGCTCGGGCAGCTCGCGGCGCAGGATGGACACGGCGGCCAACGTCTCGAGCGTGGGCACGTCCCCGGCGCAGGCCATCACCACGTCCGGCTCGGCGTTGCGGTCGTTGCTCGCCCAATCCCAAATCCCGATGCCCTTGGTGCAATGCAACACCGCGCGCTCCATACTGAGCCATTGCGGCGCCGGGTGCTTGCCCGCGACTACGACGTTCACGTAGTGCCGGCTGCGCAAGCAATGGTCCATCACGGAGAGCAAGCAGTTCGCGTCCGGCGGCAGATACACCCGCACGATTTCGGCCTTCTTGTTGATCACGTGATCGATGAAGCCGGGGTCTTGATGGGTGAAGCCGTTGTGGTCCTGGCGCCAAACGTGAGACGCCAAGATGTAGTTCAAGGAAGCGATGCGCGCGCGCCACGGTAGCCCGCGCGTTATCTTCAACCATTTGGCGTGCTGGTTGAACATCGAGTCGATGATGTGAATGAAGGCTTCGTAGCAGTTGAACACGCCGTGCCGCCCGGTGAGCAAGTAGCCCTCGAGCCACCCTTCGCATTGGTGCTCGCTCAACACTTCCATCACCCGGCCCTCGGTCGCGAGCAGGTCGTCACCCTCGATCATCGTGCCGAGCCATTGACGCTTGGTTTGTTCGAAGACCGCGCTCAGCTTGTTCGACACCGTCTCGTCCGGACCGAAGAGACGAAAATTGCGTGACTCGTCGTTCAGCCGAATCACGTCGCGCAAGAAGCGGCCGACCACGGTGGTATCGCTCTCGCGCACTGCGCCCGGCGCCGAGATCGCGACGGCATAGTCGGTGAAATTCGGCATCCGTAGATCGCGCAACAACTTGCCGCCGTTGGCGTGCGGATTCATGCCCATACGCCGCTCGCCCGTGGGCGCGAGCTGTGCCAGCTCTGGGCGCAGCGCGCCGCGATCGTCGAACAGCTCCTCGGGGCGATAGCTCTTGAGCCACTCTTCGAGAAGCCGCAGGTGCTCCGCATTGTTCGCCGGATCCGAGAGCGGCACTTGGTGCGCGCGGAACGTGTTCTCGATCTGCACGCCGTCCACGACCTTGGGGCCGGTCCAACCCTTGGGCGACTCCAAGACAATCATTGGCCACGCTGGCCGCCGACTGTCACCGCGCTCACGCGCGTCACTCTGGATTTGTCGAATGCGACTCAGCGCCGAGTCGAGCGCGGCGGCCATCGCCCGGTGCATCGGCTCGGGCTCGTGCCCGCTCACGAAAATCGGCTCGTAGCCGCAGCCGCGAAAAAATTGCGCTAGCTCCTCCCGGCTGATGCGCGCAAAAATCGTGGGGTTGGCGATCTTGTAGCCGTTCAGGTGCAAAATCGGCAGGACGGCGCCATCGTTCTTGGGGTTCAAGAACTTGTTCGAGTGCCACGCGGTCGCGAGCGGCCCCGTTTCCGCCTCGCCGTCGCCCACCACGCACGCCACGATCAAGCTCGGGTTATCGAGCGCCGCGCCGAACGCGTGACTCAGCGAGTAACCGAGCTCACCGCCCTCGTGAATCGAGCCCGGGCACTCGGGAGACACGTGGCTCGGAATGCCGCCGGGGAACGAGAACTGCTTGAACAGGTGCTTCATCCCGGCGCTGTCGCGGCTCACCTCCGGGTAAATCTCGCTATAAGTGCCCTCCAAGTAGGTGCTGGCGACGAGCGCGGGGCCGCCGTGACCCGGCCCCGAGATGTAAATCATGTTCAGGTCGTGCTCGCTGATGATGCGATTCAGGTGCACGTAAATGAAGGTTTGCCCCGGTGTAGTGCCCCAATGCCCGAGCAGCGTGCGCTTCACGTGCTCGAGCCGCAGCGGCTCCCGCAGCAGCGGGTTGTCACACAGGTAGATTTGCCCAACCGACAAATAGTTCGCCGCACGCCAATAAGCGTCCATCCGTCCCAACAGCTCACTCGAGAGTTCGCTCTTCATGGACGCGACTTTAGCAAGCTCCGTGCCCGACGGCTGCGTCGTTTGCGTGACTACACCCGGCAGACCGAGAGTGGGCGCCCGCGCTCCTGCCACGCACCTCGCGCCGCAAGCGGTTCCCGTCACGCGACGCCGAAGGTTAGGCCGGCGCGGGCCGTGTTGTGGCCCCATCAACACCCACTCCGAATAGACGCACTGCTTCGCGCAGCTCGTCAGGCAAGCGTCGAGCGACGATGCGGCGCACGTCTTCGTCGCGGTAGCGCGCCGAAAAATGGCTGAGCACGACGTCGGTCTTGGGCAGCAGCGCGGCGCGTTCGAGCAGCTCGTCGAGGTGAATATGTCCTGTGCTGCGCGCACCCTCGACGTCGACCAAGCCGTCGAGGAACGTGCTCTCGATAATCAATGTTTCGGTGCGCTGAAGCTCGGGCGTGCGCTCCAGCACTTCACTGCGCGTGTCGCCCGTAAACGAGAGCAGCGCTACCTCGTCCACGTGATCGATGCTGACGCCTTCCCGGCGCAGCTCGCCCAGGCGCTCGCCCGGCAAACCGCGAAACTCCGCGCGCAAGTGGTGGCGTCGCTCCCAAACCGTGTAGCCCTGGCTCGCCACGCGATGGTACGTCTGAAAAGGCCGCACCCAGCGCTGCTTGCCGAGCGCATAGTCTTGGCCCGGCTCGAGCGGCACGACCCGGCGCGGGATCACTTGCCCGTCGATCCTACCCGCGGCATTGAAGAATGCTTCCACGTCCGGCGCGACCGACGCAGGCACGAGGTACGTGCTCTCACCCATCTTCATCATCGAGCGCCGCGCCGCATGCTGCGCGATCGCGCCCATGTGATCGAGGTGACCGTGGCTCAGTAACACCGTAGGTTGATTGACGGCCGTGCGCGTGCAACGCCCCATATCCAGCACCAAGCGCAGCTCGGGCACTTCGATGCACGTCTCCACACCGGCGATGCTCAGGCCCTCGAGCTTCATTCGGAAGAGCGTTACGTGCGAGTCAGCACGGCGCAAGAGCTGCTCGTGAAGTACGCGTGCCGCACGCGAAATTCTACGCGCACTGGTTCTGCAAGGTCTGCGGCTTGGGAGGCGATCACCGACGACTCGCCGCAGTGCGAGGCAGGTCCGCCGGTGCTTTGACGCCGAGGCGCTCTTTTAGAAGGTGTAACCAAGCCCGACGGTTTGCGCGAAGATTACGCGCGCCGGGGGTAGGAGTGATCAGCGAGCCGGAAAATCCGGGAACAACTCGGCGCGCGCCCGCTGCCAGGTGGGCTCGTCCGGAGACAACAACGTGGGCTCGCTTTGATCGAACAGATCGTAGTCGCGGCCGTCGGGGTGCCGGACCACGCCCCCGGCTTCGCGCACGAGCAACGCACCGGGCGCATGATCCCAGGGCAAGAGCCGATAATAGAGCGTGTAGTCTTTGAGGCCCGCAGCGATCTGCGTGTACTCGTAAGCGGCGCAAACCACGCTCGCCACTTGCACGTGCGCCGAAGCGCGTGCCAACACCGGAGCCGCGAGCTCAGCCGGCATCAAGCGCACCGTGGCCGTCCCGGAGAGCACGCCGCTGGTCGGCACGCGCGGAGTGATGCGCACACCGTCCAGGTACGTTCCAAGCCCACGCTCCGCCAAGAAAGTGCGGTCGCTCTCGGGCAAATAGATGCCGGCCGCGAGCAGCACGCCGCGCTCCACGAGTGCCACCATGGTGCCAAACGGGCCACGCCCTGCCGCGAAGTTCTTCGTGCCGTCGAGCGGATCGACGATCCACACCGGCGCCGCGCCACGCAAGCGTTGCAGCACAGTCGGATCAGCCGCCACCGCTTCCTCGCCCACGACGGTCGAGCCCGGCACGAGCTCAGGCAAGCGCTCGGTCAAGGCGGCCTCGGCGGCGCGATCCGCCGCGGTCACCAAGTCGTTCGGATCCTCCGCGCTGGGTTTGCCAATCACGTCACTTGGCGCGAGGTGCCGAAAGCGCGACACGATCTCGGCCTGCGCGACCTCGCGCAGCACCTGACCGAGCCGATCCAAGAGCGCACTTTGCATGCCGCGCATCGTGCAGGAAACGAACCGGCGGCGCCAGCTAGTTGCTAGTGCAGCGCAAGTGAGTTGAGTTGAAGTATTTTGCCCTATGGAACCTCACATGCGGTTGCACTAGTGCGACGCGCGGACGCATGCTAGCTCGGAGCGACGTGAAGGTTCGTCGAGCTCGTCAACGTTTGCTCTGGGCGGCGTTGGCCGCATTCACCGTGCTGGCCTGCACGGGTGCCGCGGAATTCGTCGACGCGGCGAGCCCGGCCAACCCCGGCCCGCCCGCGCCCTCCCCGTCGGCTGCCCTGGCGCCGCGCGACGCCGGCGCAGACCCGCTCTAACACTACTTAGTCAGTTCTTGAGCAGGAGCAGATCACGATCGGCGCGAGCGGACACGAGTAAACGAGAGAGCCGGCGGGACCGGGCGCCTGCTGCCTCGACAGCCGGAGGTGACGCGGGACGTCCGGGCTCGCTGCACGGCCAATATTCAACGGCCGCCGCGGCCTCTCTATCTCGGGACGGAAGTGACCAAGTAGTACCAAGGGCCCGCGCAGAAATACTGATGCTGCGGCCGCCGATACTCTCGCTGCGCCGGGCGGGCTCGCCGCTGCGCTCCTCGAGCGGCGTCAGCCGCCCTTCCGGTGCTCGCTCCTCACGCGCCCGGCTCGCTTCGGTCTCGGCGCCCTCGCGACTCAGTTATTTCTGCGCGGGCCCTGAGGTTTTTTGGCTAGCGGGCTCGAGGCGAAGAAGCTCGGCTCAAAGCTCGTTCACGGCCGCTCGGCTTGCTCGGCTCGGCACCATTGGCTAACTAAGACGCAATGTCCAAGAAGAGCTACCTGGTCTTGACGGCGGTGGGTCCGGATCGGCCGGGGTTGGTGAACGAGATTTCGTCCTTGGTGCTCGCGGCCGGCGCGAACCTGGAAGACAGCCGGATGGCGATCTTGGGCGGTGAGTTCGCGCTCTTGATGCTCGTCTCGGGCGACGAGGCCAAGGTGCACGCTGTCGAGGCGCGCAGCGCGGGGCTCGGTGAGCGGCTCGGCCTGCGCGTGATCACCAAGCACACGACGCCGCAACAAGCGCCGATCGACTTTCTGCCCCACCGCTTCCGCGTGACCGGCGTGGATCGGCCGGGCATCGTGCAGCGCGTGACGGGGGTCCTTGCGGGCCGCGGCGTGAACGTGGCGTCGCTCGAGTCCCGGCTCGAGTTCGCCGCCGAGAGCGGCACGCCCATGTTCATCCTCGAGGCCGCCTTGCAGATCCCGTCCGCCCTGGCCCTTGCGGATTTGCGGCGTGAGCTTGCCACCGCTTGCGAAGAAGAGAACTGGGATTTCTCGCTCGACGCGGGCTAACACTACTTCATTCGTTCTTCAGCAGGAGCAGATCTCGATCGGCGCGAGTAGAAACGAGCTAGAACATGAGAGCCGGCGAGGCCGGGCGCCTGCTGCGTCAACGGTCGCGATTGACGCATGACGGCTGAGTTGGTGCTGGGCAAAAAATCTAACAGCTGCCGTTTCGCCCCAACCGCGAGAAGAAGTGATTAAGTAGTTCTGAGGAGTGGGCTTTGCGCCCGAGCTGCTCGCGGCGCGCCCGCTGACCCAAACCCAAACAGCGGACCGAGCTCGGAGCGCGTGGTAGGCTAGGCGTCGCTATGCTCGTTCGTCCTCGTCGCAATCGTCATACGGCTGAAATTCGCGGTCTGGTTCGGGAAACACAGCTCAACCCTGGGCAGCTCGTGTACCCGATGTTCGTGCAAGAAGGGCAGGGCAAGCGCACGCCCATCGGCTCCATGCCCGGGCAAGCGCGCTTGTCGGTGGATTTGCTGGTCGAGACCGCAGCGCAAGCGCACGCCCTCGGCGTCGCAGGCGTCGCGCTGTTCCCCGCGCTCTCGGACGAGCTGAAGGATCCGCGTGGCGCGGAGAGCACGAACAGCGCGGGCCTCTTGCCGCGCGCGGTGCGTGCGCTCAAGGCGGCCCTGCCCAACCTGCTCGTGATTACGGACGTCGCGCTCGATCCGTACTCGTCTGACGGGCACGACGGCGTGCTGATCGACGGTCGCATCGACAACGACGTGACGGTGCCCATCTTGGCGGAGATGGCCGTGGCCCAAGCGCGCGCCGGTGCGGACATCGTGGCTCCGAGTGACATGATGGACGGGCGCGTCGGCGCAATCCGCCAGGCGCTCGACGGCGCAGGTTTCGCGCAAGTCGGCATCTGCAGCTACTGCGTGAAGTACGCCTCGGCCTTTTACGGCCCGTTCCGCGAGGCGCTGGACTCCGCGCCGCGCGGCGGCGACAAAAAGACGTACCAGATGGATCCCGCGAACGTGCGCGAGGCGCTGCGCGAAATCCGCCTGGACGAAGCCGAGGGCGCCGATTGGCTGATGGTGAAGCCCGGCCTGCCGTATGCCGACGTGATCCGCTACGTGCGCGAGAATACGGCTCTGCCGGTCGCGACCTATCACGTGAGCGGGGAGTTCGCGATGCTCAAGGCCGCCGCCCAAAACGGCTGGCTCGACTACGACAAGGCGATCCTGGAGACGCTGCTCTGTTTACGGCGCGCCGGTGCCGACATTATTTTTACCTATGCGGCGATCGAGGCAGCCAAGCTGCTGGCGTAAATGTGGAATGCGACGCCTGCGGCGCGGGCATTCGGCTTCACTCCTTCCCGCGCGCCCCGGCGCTAGAGAATGACCGCGCCGGCTGATGCGGCCGTAAACTGCTCGCCGCACCCTGATGCAGCAGGCGGATGTGGGTTGGTGTGGCGTTGACGCGCCCGGAAAAGCCCGCGTAATCTTTTCGGTGTGAAATTATCTCACCTGCTGCTGTCCGCCGTCTTCGCCACCGCCGCGATCGCTAGCTGTTCGAGCCCCAAGCGCTCCTTCGATCCAGAAGGCAGCGCTGGCCTGCCGAACGATGGCTCGGGTGGCAATATCGGAGCCGCAGGGTCTGGCTCGGACAGCTGTGAGCCGAAGGCGAAACGCTGTGATGGCGATGTACCGCAGCTGTGCGGCGACGATGGCACTTGGGAAGCCACGCAGACGGGCTGCGCCTTCGGCTGTACTGACGGCGTGTGCAACGTTTGCGAAGAGGACAGCAAGGCCTGCGAAGGCGGCCAAGCCGAGCTCTGTAAAGGCGGCCAGTGGCAATACACGCCTTGCGCGAGTCAGTGTGAAGCCGGGGACTGCGTTGATGCCTGTACCGAAGGCACGAAACAATGTGACGGTCTGACCAAGGTGCAGCTCTGTACCGACGGCAAGTTCGCTGACGACGAGACGTGCGACGGTGTGTGCGTGAAAGGCAAGTGCGTGGGTCAGTGCAAGCCGGACGCCGCGCGTTGCAAGGCCGGCTCCACTACGGTGCCCGAGCTGTGCTCGGCGCAGGGTGAGTGGGAGAGCGCGCCGGCGTGCGCCGCGGCTTGCTTGGGCGGCACTTGCGTCGTCTGCGCGCCGGACTCCAAGCGTTGCTCGCCTACGGGTCGCCCACAAACGTGCTCCGAGTTCGGCACCTGGGTGGATGAAGCGCCGTGTTCGGGTGACACCCCGGCCTGCGTCGAAGGTGCGTGCGGCTTGTGCGTGCCCGATGCACGGCGCTGCAGCTCCGGTAAGCCGCAGCAGTGCAACGCTGTGGGTACCGCCTGGGTCGATGGCGCGGCCTGCGGCGGCGCGACGCCCTCCTGCGTGGCTTCGACCGGTCAGTGCGGCACTTGCCAAGAAGGCGACACGCAATGCGGTGACGACGTGACTCCGCAGACCTGCGACGCGAGCGGCAAGTGGAACGATGGCGCGGTGTGCAAGGGCTCGAGCCCGGCCTGCTTGAACGGCAGCTGCGTCGCCTGCGCTCCCGGTGCGACGCGTTGCGTAGGGGCGGCTCCGCAGTTGTGTAGCAACGATGGGCAATGGATCAGCCAAGCGGCGTGCACCGGGACGACACCGGTCTGCCTGCCGGCCACCGGTCAGTGCCGCTGCACGTCGGGTGCCGTGGATTGCGCCGACAGCAACACGCCCGAGACGTGCTCGGCGAGTGGCGCTTGGGTGCCGCAGACCGACTGCAAGGGTGACACGCCGGCGTGCAGCGGCGGTAGCTGCGTGTGCAGCGAAGGAACGGCCGAGTGCACGTCGCCGACGGCGGCGCGCAAGTGCACGAACAGCGTTTGGAAGGCGACCACCTGCAGCGGTGGGACACCCATCTGCGTGAACGGCAGCTGCGCCGTATGTACTCCGGGCACGACCCGCTGCGCCCTCGACGGCTCGGCGAAGACCGAGCAATGTGACATGAACGGCGCCTGGGCGGCGGGCACCACGTGCAACGGGCTGTGCTCGAAGGGGGCGTGCGTGAACGTGATCTGCAGCACGGAAGCCGACTTGCCGGGTGCGTTCAACTTCCGCTGCCGCGCCAGCGCCGCCGCGACCACGCCTGGGGGGACGCTCGTTGCTTCGGACTACATCCTCTCGAGCTGGTGGGGCACGGGTTGCCTCGGCTACGACTTGGGTTCGGCCACCGTCTATCAGTATCAGGGCAACACGTTCATGCGCTTCAATACCCTTTCGCGCGTGGCCACGACGGACGCCGGCACGAGGACGACCGGCACGCTCTGGCTGCAGACCGACGCGGCTGGCAACGTGACCACGACGGAGATGTGCGATCCGGCGCGCAAGGGCACGACCAAGACGGGGACCTTTCAGGCCGCAGCCGGAACGAGCGGACCGAAGCTCATCTTGAACTTCTCCGACCACCAAGAGACTTGGGGAATGTAAGCGTCAGCCGAGCCCGAGCACCCGCTCGTAGCTGGCGCGCACCCCGCTCGTGACATCGAGGTAGCGCGCGATCAGGTGCTCGCTCGCGTGCTGGGCTTGCCCGTCTTGGAAGCCCATGCGCCGCGCGAGCTGCGCCAGGCCGACGCCGCGCGTATCGATCACGGAGTTGCTGACGCCGATCTTGACCACGATGCGTTGCTCGAGCTGGCGTAAGAAGCGGTAGCCGTCGCTGAAGATCTCGAAATCGTGCGAGGGCAGGTAACCGCCGTTGTGCAAGGCTTGCAACGCGAGCCCGAGATCGGGCGTGCGCACCCGCACGTCCGTGCCGTTCTTCATTTGCAACCATTGCACCGCGAATTCTATGTCGAGCAAGCCGCCGCGTCCGGTCTTCAGGTTGTAGCGGCCTTCGCGCTCGCGGCCCTGCTCCTTCTCGAGCCGCATGCGCAAGTGATGCATGTCGCTCGCGGGGGGGGCGCCGCCCTCGTACGCGGCGCGCCACGCGACGTTCAAGGTTCGCCGCAAGAGCTCCGGATCACCGACCACGCCCCGCGCGCGGAGCAGGGTTTGGCGCTCCCAAGGCGCGCCCGACGAGAGCACCGCCGGGCCCGGCTCCGTCTCGTTCCCGCTGTCGAGCGGGATCCCATGGTAGCGCGCGAAGGACGCGAGCGAGGTCACCAAGAGGCCGTGGGAGCCCGAGGGCCGTAAGCGCGTGTCGAGCTCGTAGCCCGGGCCCGCCACGTGCGACTCGGTGAGCAAGCGAATCACGCGCTGGGCGCCGCGCACGAAATAGGTCGTGGCATCGTCCGGGTTCGGGGCGGAGCTGGGCAGGAACGTGAAAATCACGTCCAAATCCGAGGCGTAGCCCAAATCACGTCCGCCGAGCTTGCCCAGGCCGAGCACTGCAAACCCGGGCACGTCCCCGAACACGTGACGCACCACGCAGCTCAAGATCTCCTCCGCCAAGTCCGCCAAGATGCGGGTCGCGTCGCGCATGCCGATCGTGCCAGCCAAATCCGCCACCGCGACTTCGACGGTGATGCGGCGCTTGGCCGCGCGCAGCGCGCCGATGAACGCCTCTTCACGCTCGTGCGCGTCCGAGTCGAGCGAGAGTGACTGCGCGGCGTTCCAGATTTCGGCGCGCACCGCGGCTTGCGGATCGCTCACCGCGCCGCCACCGAACAAGATCACGTCTGCGAGCTCGGGGCGGCTGGACACGGCGTCGCCCACGAATGCGCTCGCCCCGAAGGCGGTGATCAAGCGCTGTAGCGCGCGGCGGTCGTCACCGAGCGCGTTGACGTACGCGGCGGGTGCCAAAAATCTCCCAAAAAAGGCCCGCAAATACCGGGCAGCTTGCTCCGGATCGGCCGAGTTGCCGAGCGCTTCGAGCACGCTCTCCGTCAGATCCGGGTGGCGCTCGCGGGTGAGGCCACCGAGCAAGCCGTCGGGGCGCCGTGCCAGGGCCGTGATGTGCTCGCCCATGTCGGCGCTGCTGAACTGCTCTTCGGCGACCTTGCCGAGCTCCGGATCCTCGCCCTCGAGCTCACTGACGAGCGCCGGCCGCGGCTTGCTCCGCGGCGCGTTGCCGTGCGTGAGGGACTGGAACAACGTGTTCACGCGCTCGCGCGCGCGCTCGAGCTCGAGCTGCAAGCCCGAGCTATCGGCGAAGCCGAGGCCACGGGCGAGGCGCGCGAACTCTTCGTCGTCGCTCGGCACGAGGTGCGTTTGCACGCCGCTCGCCCACTGCACGCGGTGCTCGACGCGGCGCAAGAGCACGTACGATTCGGCGATCCCGCGCGCTTCCCGATCCGAGACCAGGCCCTGGCTTCGAAGCCGGGCTAGCGCGGGCAGCGTGCCCTGCACGCGCAGGGCTTGCTCACGCCCGCCCCATACCAATTGCAGAGATTGCACGAAAAATTCGGCCTCGCGGATGCCGCCCGGGCCGAGCTTCAAGTCGCGATCCGGGTCTGCGCTCAGCTCGCTGCGCGAACGCAGCACGAGCTCGGTGAGCGCCTCGGCGATCGTGGGGTCGACCGTGTTGCGGTACACGAACGGCGTCAGCAGCTCGCGGCCGAGCAAGCGGCCGAGCTCGAGATCGCCCGCGCACGGTCGCGCGCGGAGCAAGGCCGCGCGCTCCCACAACCTGCCCCACGTCTCGTAGTAGCGCTCCGCTGCGGCCACCGAGTTGACGATCGGACCCGCTGAGCCCTCGGGTCGCAAACGCAAGTCGACACGCCAGATTAGCCCGTCCTTGCTCGGAGTGCCCATGGTGGCCACGGCGCGCCGCACCACACGGCTGAAGTGCTCGTGCAGCGAGAGCTCACTGTTGCCCTCGTCGGTGTCGTACACGAAGATGACGTCCACGTCGGAGCCGGCGTTGAGCTCGTTTCCCCCGAGCTTTCCGACACCGAGCATGACGACCGTGGACGGCGAGCCATCGCTCTTCAGCGGCATTCCGAAGCGATCCGCGATGGCTCGCTCCGCCTCCGCGAGCGCCGCGTCGAAGGCGGCCGCGGCGAGGTCACTGAGCTCGCCTGCGGTGACCTCGATGCTCGCGCCGCCGAGCCGCACCGGGAGCAACTCACGCAGCGCGACGCGGGCTTTTTCGGCCCACACGCGGCGCCGCAACGCGCTGATGCCGCGCTCGCTGTCCTCCGGATCGCGAATCGCGGCGTGCAGCGCGGGCAAGAGCTCACGCCGACGACGGCGAGCACGGAAGCCCTCACGAGCGATGGTGTCGAGCGCGTCGTGCTGGTAGCCGGCAGTCGGCGTTAGGGCCGGGAACGCGGCCCCGAGCAGCACGCCGAGCGCGCCGCCCTCACGGCTACTCTCCTCGGCGAGCAGCATGCGGGCTCGCTCCGGCGCGATGGCCAAAGCCAGATTCTGAAGTTCTTGGGCGAGCGTCACGAGGTTTTTCGAGCGCAATTCATGCGCTCGCGGGGGAGGGCTAGCATAGCCTCTTGTCCCCGAGCCCGCCTGACCGTACGAAGTGTGCGGCATGCGGTTTTTGTGCGTCTCGGACATTCATGGCCACGCCGTGGCCCTCGACGCGGTGATTAAAGAGGCCGACAGCCTGGGCTGGGATCAGCTCGTGGCCTGCGGTGATCTGTGTTTTCCCGGCCCGGCGCCGCTCGCCGTCTGGAAAACGCTGCTCCATCACCGCGCGTTGTGCGTGCAAGGCGTGGGCGACCGCGCGCTGGCACAGGTCGATCCGAACAAGCTGAGCGCCACGAGCGAGGTCGAGCGCAACCGCATCGAGCGCCTGCGCCAGGTGCAACACGAGCTTGGCGAAATCATCGTCACGCGCCTCGGCCAGTTGCCGACGGTCGCCACTCTGCCCATCGAGTCGGGCCACACGCTGCTCGCCGTGCACGGCTCGCCGCTCGATCCGAGTGAGTCTTTCAGCGTGGAAATGAGCGACGATGACATGATCGCGCTGCTTGGCGACGAGCCGGGAGATCTGATCGTGTGCGGCGGTAGCCACGTGCCGTTCGATCGCTCCGTCGCTGACGTTCGGATCGTGAACGTGGGGTCCGTGGGTGAAGCGCCGGGTGGCGGCTATGCCAATTTCACGATCATCACGACCTCCGCCCTGGGCATCAACGTCGCCCAACACGTCGTGCCGCTCGACGCCGCCTGAGCCGCGGGCGCCAACGCGCTCAGTTTTCGCGCGCAAGCGACGACGACTTGGGCACGAGCGAGCAGCTCGCGCGGCTCGAGGCGAGCCCCGCCTCGAAACGCTCGCCGTGAGCGACCTCACTCAGCTCGCGACCGATCTCGATCGACCCGGTGCCGGTGGGCGAGCGCGGAATGCGCCAGCGCCGCAAGTGGTCCCCGTTCACGACCACTTCGAACACCCAAAACGAGCCGTCGCTGTGAACATTCTCGGCCACGAGTAGGTCGTGACCTTGGCGATGCTCGAACAGCACGATCCGCCCCGATTCGGTCTCGACCACGTCGACCGCGGAGAAGCGCGGCGCGTGCTCCGCGTGCTGCGCATCTTCGCAATGACCGGGGATGAAGCTGAGCAGTGTCTTGCTGCCGCGTAGCGGCGCTTCCGCGCGCGCGTATCCGCCACGAAACGCCGAGCCCGAGCAGGCGATGGCGCACACGCCCGCCAGCAGCGCTGCGCGCGAGCGACTCATCTCAGCGCTTCGCTTCTGCGGCCCGCACGGCATCGACGAAGGCGCGCAGCTTTTGCTCATCCTTCTTGCGCGGGTTGCCAGCGCTTTCGACGCCGCTCGCCACATCGACCCCGAACGGGCGCAGCTTGATCACCGCCTCGGCAACGTTCTCTGAGCGCAGACCGCCCGCGACGATCACGTTGCGCTTCTGGACGAGCTTGGCGACGCCCGGCAGCGTCCAATCGAAGCTCGTGCCCGTACCGCCCAGCTCGGTGGGACTTTTCGCATCGATGAGGATGCGATCGCCCGCGAAGCGCGTGGCGCTCGCCACGTCATCCGAGCTGCCGACGGCGATCGCCTTGAACGCGTCGGGCAGCACCGCGTCGAGCTCTTCAGGGGTTTCGTCCCCGTGCAGCTGCAGCCAACGAATGCCGGTCGCGTCGCGCAAGTCTTCCAAATCACCCATGCTGCGATTGGCCACGACGGCCACCATTTCCACCAAATCCCCCACGGAATCCACGATGTGGGCGGCGGTCGCGGGACTCACCAAGCGCTTCGAGGAGGGTACGAAGTTCAGGCCCAGGGCGTCGGCACCGGCGGCAATGGATAGCAGCGCGTCTTCGACGCTGGTAATGCCGCAGATTTTGACAAGGGTCATTGCCGCGCGGTTCCTCGCTGCCCCCTGGGCGTTATTCGATCTTCAGCAGCTCTTTGACGGTAGCGATCACCTGAGGGGCCTGGATAGGCTTGGTGATGTAAGCATTCGCGCCGAGCTGCAACGCACGCTGGCGGTCTTCCTGCGAGCCCTCGGTCGTGATGATCACGATTGGCGTGTCCTTGTGGACCGGATCGGTCCGCACGCGCTTCACCAACTTCAAGCCGTCCATGATCGGCATATTGATGTCGGTGACGATGATGTCGTAACGGGCTGAGGCGAGCTTGCGCAGGCCGTCGACGCCGTCGTCCGCCTCGGTCACGCGCAGGTTCTTGACGCGCGCCAAGGCGAACACCAAGAGCTGGCGCATCATGGGCGAGTCTTCAACGATTAAGCAGGAGTATTCGGCCATACGTCACACGCTCAGATCCAAAAACGCTTCCAGGCCAGGCAGCTTTTGCTCCGCCTGCGCAAACAGGCTTGCGGCAACGAGAGCTTGCGCCGCGTGCTGACCCAGTAGCTTGAATAGCTCGAAGTCGACCTGGTCGAACTTGTTTTTTTGCGCCAGGGTCGAAAAGATAGCAATTGTTCCGACCACCCGGTCGTCCACCGACAGGGGGATGACCGCGGGCGGATCCTGGATGGTGCCCAGGCTGGGGTCGGAATCCGCCACGCTGGCGGAACCTTTTCGGAGCACGTCCCCAATGCGGGTACCGGCGATGCGGACCGGGACGAGCTGATTGCCCGGAACGCCTTCCGAGGCGATCGGGATCAATTGCTCGCCCTCTGGATTGACTAGGTACATGGCATAGCGCTCGGCGCCCACGAGCTGCGCCAACACCTCCTTGATGCGGCGCGTGACGCCGCGCGGGGAGAGGCTGGAATGGATTTGATTGCTCGCCACGAACAAGTTGGCAAGGTTCGCGAACTCGGATTCGACCTCTTGCACGCGCGCGGTGAACTCGGTGGTGGCGGCCTCGGCTTGTCGGTACTGAGAGACCAACTCCCGCTTTTCGCCTTCCAAACGCTCGATTTTCTTGAGCAGCTCACGCACCGCTTGATCGGCTTCGACCTTGGCGCGCAGGCCCGCGTTCTCGCTCTCGAGATCTTGCAGCCTGGTTTGCATCCGTTCGTGTTCCTTCAAAAAATCTTCCGTGAGCTGAGTGCCACGTGAGAACTTCTTCAGAAACTCGTCGCGTTCGGTCTTGAGATCCGTACCCGGAGCGTCGCTCTCTGGGCTGCGACTGCGCTTCTCCTTCGTCATCGAATCCCATGAGTATAGACGGAGCCGAGGGCTGCGTGGCGAGCGTGCGGAAAGTCTCGCCTTTTTGTGGGCGCCGCCGCTCGTGAGCGTACGCTCACGCGGCGCGCCGCATGTGTGGGAATGTGTGTGATTGCTCAAATATTTCACTGATTTGAGCGCGACCGGGCCTGGTAAGCTGTCAGGTGATGGCAGATCACTCTTTGCTCGAGCCGGCGGCGATCGACGCGTTGCTCGATGCTGACGATTTGGACGGGGCGCGCGAGGCATTGCAGCGCGCGCCCGCGACGGAAGATCGATACGCCGTCGTGCGCATCAAGCTCGCGCTGTTCGATGGCTCGATGCCCTCGGGTGCGGCGATGCAGGCGCTGATTCAGCTCATGCGCAAGAACCCGGATTGGCCGGGCGCGAAAGCGCTCTATCAGACCGCGTCGTCGGCTGCGTTCGAGACGCGCCAATCGTCGGCCGCGCATTCGCATCCGCCGCCGCCCGTCGAACGCAAGTAAGCCTTACAGCGCAGAAGAGGCGAGCCAGTCTTTGAGCTCGCCCACCACGACGCGCGGAGCTCGACGGAGCGCGGCAAGATTGGCGGAGCCCGTGAGCAACAGCGCCGAGCGCAGCTCTGCCTCGACCCCGTCGAAGAAACGCCGCGCGCCGCTCGGCCCGCCCGTCTCGAGCGCCTGCAGCGACGCGCGCGCGATGCCGCCTGCGCTCGCACCGAGCGCGATCGCTTTGGCGATGTCGAGGCCGTGCTGAATGCCGCCGGTTGCGAACACGGTCTGGAAGCCGTGGCCATGGACCCAAGCCACGCTCGCCGCCGTCGGTATTCCCCACTCCCAGAAGGCTTCCCCGAGCGCTTTCTTTTCGGCATGAGCGCGCTGCGTCTCGACCGCGACCCACGACGTGCCCCCGGCGCCCGACACATCCACGTGCGCGACGCCCACGCGCCGCAGCCGCGCCGCCACGGAATGAGACAGGCCACAGCCCGTTTCCTTGGCGATCACGGGTACCTCGAGCTCGGCCACGAGCCGCTGCAAGGTCTCGAGCCCGCCGCGAAAATCGCGATCGCCCTCTTCCTGCACAATCTCCATGGCCGGGTTCAAGTGCACGCACAGCGCGTCCGCGCCGACTTGGCCGACCAGATCTCGAATCTCTGCGCTGCTCATTTTCGCGGCTTGCACCACGCCCAAGTTGCCGAGCACGAGCGCGTTCGGCGCGGCCCGGCGCACGGTGTAGCTGCTCTTGGATTCGGGGCGCTTGAGCATCGCGCGCTGGCTGCCCAACCCGAATGCATAACCTCGCTCTTCGGCGATCGCGGCGAGCTCCAAGTTGATGCGCTCGGCGCGCGCGGCCCCACCCGTCATTGCCGCGATCAGGATCGGAGCGCGCAAGGTCTTTCCCAGCACGGTCGAGCTGAGATCGATGGCGTCGAGATCGAGATCCGGTAGCGCGTCGTGGATCAGGCGCACACACTCGAAGAGCGTCGTCGTGCGCTTGAACCCAACGTCCCCCGAGGTCGCGAGATCGAGGTGGTCGGTCTTTCGGTCGGTAATGTCGGCCATGAGCAACCATGACTCATAGCTGAGCCGACCGAGCTTCAAAAGAGCCCAAGCTTAGACGCGCTCCGATCTCCCCCGTGCCGGTGCCCTTGCCCGAGGATCGGACTCAGGCCCCGAGCGTCGCGCTCGGCACGCACGCGGGCTGCATCGAGGCGACCCACAGCGGCAGAGTCGAAGCGGGAACATCTGGTACGGGCACGGGAGAGGCGATCGCCGACTGGCGAAATTCACCATCCCCAGGTCGGTGAGGCGGTGTAGGCTCCGCCCCCGTTCAACCCGATGGCAACGCGCAAGCAGCCTCCACGCGCCCCGCGCTCCAAGTCGACCGCCAAATCTTCCGTTGGTGCTTCGACGGTGACGCGCGTCGCGCCCAAGGCGCTGGCGAAGAATCCGTTCGCGACGTTGCTGGGGGCGGTCCAATCGGAGGTCGACCAGCGGCTCCGCGGCTTCTTGGAGACGCGTTTGGATGTGGCGCGCCGCCAGGGCCCGGAAGTCTTGGAGATGGTGTCGGCGGTGCGCGACTTGTGCTTGCGAGGCGGTAAGCGGATGCGCCCGGCCCTGCTCGTCACCGGCTACCGCGCGGCGAGCGAAGGCGCGGAGCTCGAGCCCGCGCTCGATGCGGGCGTGGCCCTCGAGCTCTTGCAAGCGTATCTGCTCATCCACGACGATTGGATGGACGGCGATCTGGTGCGGCGCGGTGGCCCCGCCGTGCACGCTCGTTTGGCCAAGCACTTCGGCTCCGAGCACAAGGGCCACGCCTCCGGCATTCTTGCGGGCGACTATGCGTCGGCCGTGGCGCTCGAAGCCTTGAGCCAAGTGGAGATGAAGCCGTCGGCGGCGCTGGCTGCGTTTGCCTGCTTCGCTGAGATGCAACTGGATGCCATTGCCGGCCAGCAGCTCGATTTGATCGGCGGCGAGTACGACGTGGAGCTGGCCTACCAGCTGAAGACCGGCAGCTACACCGTGCGCGGCCCGCTGCGCCTGGGGGCTATTTTGGCGGGCGCGAAGCCTGCCACGCTGCGCGCGCTGGATCGCTTTGCGCTGCCCATCGGCGTCGCATTTCAGCTGCGGGATGATCTGCTGAGCGCGTTCGGGGAGCCGAAAAAGACGGGCAAGCCGCTCGGCAATGATCTGCGCGCCGGTAAGCGCACGGCGCTGCTCGCCGCTGGCCTCGAGCTGGCGCGGGGCAAAGATTTGCAAGCGCTGAAGCGCGTCGTGGGCAAGGCGTCGGCCACGGATGCTCAAGTGCGGGTCGCGCTGGGCGTGCTGGATGCTTCCGGCGCGCGCGCCGCGATCGAGGCGCGCGTGAGCGAGCTCGTGAACGCCGGCTTGAGTGAGCTCGCGCGCGGCGTCAGTCGTCAAGGGGTCGAGCTGCTCGTGGGCGCTACGGACGCGCTCACCGCTCGCCGGAGCTGAGCCTCGGATGGCGCGAGCGAACGGTAAAGTGATTCTGCTGGGCGAGCACGCCGTGGTATACGGCGTGCCGGCGATCGCGGCGGGCATCGAACGCGGCGTCGAAGCCAGCGCGCTGCCGGCCGACGCGGCAACGCTGCGCGTCGGCGAGCGCACTGCCACGCCGGGTGATGGCTCGGACCTAGGGCGCGGTTTCGAGGCGCTGCTCGCCGAGCTCGGCGCGTCGAAGCTCGCCGTGGAAGCGAGGCTCGAGCTACCGCCAGGCTCGGGCCTGGGCGCTTCAGCAGCGCTCGGCGTCGCGATCGCGCGTGCGGTGCTCGCGGCGCGAGGTTCGCCGCTGGATCCTGGGCGCGTGCTGGCGGCAACCGCGGCCTGGGAGGGCGTGTATCATGGTAACCCCTCGGGTGTAGACGCCGCGGCCGCTGCGAACGACGGCTGCATCTGGTTCGACAAAGCGAACGGCCCGACTCCGGTCGCCCTGGCGCGCGATCTCGTGCTGGCGATCGGCCTTGCTGGCCCTCCCGCGAGCACGAAGCTGATGGTCGAAGGCGTGGCCCGGCTGCGCGAGCGTCGGCCCGCGATCGTTGACAAAGCGCTGGAGGGCGTGCGCGCCTTGGTGCAAAACGCCAAGCTATGTCTGGAGGCCGGAGATCTGCCCGGGCTCGGCTCGCTCATGAACTACAATCAGATGCTGTTGTCGGGCTTGTTCGTGTCCACGGAAGGCATCGAGCGCTGCTGCGGCCTGGCTCGAGACGCGGGCGCGCTCGGTGCCAAGCTCACCGGCGCAGGCGGCGGCGGCGCAGTCGTCGCCCTGTGCGATGCTGATTCGGCAGCCGTTTTGGCGGCCTGGCGCGCAGCGGGCATCGAATGCTTCGGCAGCCATGTGCGGGCGCCGCGGGTGATCTCATGATGGGTTTCGGCAAAGCGGCTGCGCACTCCAACATTGCGCTCGCCAAGTACTGGGGCAAGGCGGATGCGGTGCGCAACCTCACCGCGGTGCCGAGCTTGTCGCTCACGCTCGCCGCGCTGCGCACGGTCACCTCGGTGCGCTTCGACGAGGCCCTGCCTGCGGACGAGCTCATACTCGCGAACGAGCCGGTGGTTGGGCGCCCGCTGTCGCGGGTCAGCAAGTTGCTGGACGCCGTGCGGGCACGGGTGGGCGTCGACACACGGGCCCGCGTGGAATCGGTGAATGATTTTCCAACCGCGGCGGGGCTCGCCTCCAGCGCGTCCGGCTTTGCTGCATTGGCGATGGCCGCCACGCGCGCCGCGGGTCTCGAGCTCAGCTTGACCGAGATGAGCGCGCTGGCGCGCGCGGCGTCTGCGTCCGCCGCGCGATCCCTGTTCGGCGGTTACGTGTCGCTCGGCGCGCGCGCCGAAACGGCCGAGCGCGTGCTCGAAGGCGCGGCGTTCCCGTTGGAAATGCTGGTCGCGGTCACGGTTTCGGGTGCCAAAGAAACGGCTTCCACGGATGGCATGGGCCATACCCAAGACACGAGCCCCTACTATCGCGCGTGGGTTGATGCCGCACCCGCGGTGTACGAAGAGGTGAAGAGCGCGGTGCTGGCCGCGGACTTTGCCGCGCTCGGCCCCGCCGTGGAGCACAGCGCCCTCATGATGCATGCTTCGATGCTCGCCGCGCGCCCGGCGCTGATTTACTTCGCGCCCGCCACACTGCGGGTGATGGAGCGCGTGCGTGCGTTTCGCAAGAGCGGCGGCCGCGCCTTCTTCACGATGGACGCCGGGCCGCACGTCAAAGTGCTGGTCGAGCCGAGCGCGGCCGCGGAGCTCGAGCTCGAGCTGGGCAAGCTCGAAGGCGTGTCGCAAGTGTTGCGCTCGGCTGCGGGCCCTGACGCGCATTGGATCGATCCGTGAGTATCGCGCGCGCGCCGGGCAAGCTCGTGCTCTCGGGCGCGTACGCGGTGCTGACCGGTGCGCCGGCACTGGTGGTCGCGGTCGACCGCTACGTGACGGCCGACAGCGCACGCGCGGCCACGTTCCTGACGCCGGAAGTGAAAGCGGCCATCGGCGATCGCGCCGCGCCGGGGTTCGACGCCGAGGATCTGCGAGAAAAGGGCCAAAAGCTCGGCCTCGGCTCGAGCGCGGCGATTCTGGTCGCTTCGCTCGCGGCGCTCGAGCTCGACGCTCAGCCCGGGCTGAGTGACGCCGAGCTGTGCACGCGCGTGTATCTGCGCGCGCTGCACGCGCATCGCGCGGCCCAGGGCGGGGGCAGCGGGGTGGACGTCGCGGCCAGTGCGCACGGCGGCGTGCTCGCGGCGCGCCGCCATGAAGGCCAGCTCGAGCTCACGTCCGTCGCGTTGCCCGCGGGTCTGCATTTTCAAATCTGGGCCTGCTCGGTGTCCGCTTCCACGGCGCAGTTCCTGGCGCGCATCGCTGAATTCGCGGCGCGGGATGCCGCGGCGCATCAGGCCTGCATTGGGGCGCAAGCGGAGGCCGCAGCCTTCGCGCTCGACGCAGTGCAGCGCGCCTCAGCCTCGGATTTCGTGGCCGCGATCGGGCGCCAAGTCGGCACGTTGTCGGCCCTGGGCAACGCCGCCGGGGTCGGCATCGTGACGGCGGAGCTCCGCGAGCTGGGCGCGCTCGCCGCCTCGTTCGGCGCGGCCTTCTTGCCCGCCGGCGCGGGCGGCGGGGACGTGGCCTACTACGTCGGTTTGAAGCCGCCCCCGCCCGAGCTCGAGGCGCGCGCTCGGCAGCTGGGCTTGAGCGAGGTCGCGCTCGGGCTCGGCGCGCGCGGCGTCCACAGCGCGGGCTAACGCTCGCGCACCAGCCCGGAAAAAGCTGTGTTAAGCCTGCCTGCGGTATGTCCGAAGGTTCGCGAATCCCCGGGTTTTACAAGCAGAGTCTGGCCGCACGGCGCGAGGTCGTGGCAAGCCGCGTGGGGCTCGAGCAAGAAGAGCTGGAGCTCGCGCTCGAGCACGGTGGGCTGGACGCAGCGACCGCCGATAAAGTCGTCGAAAACGTGCTCGGGATCTATGCGCTGCCGTTCGGCGTCGCGCTCAACGTGCGTGTCAACGGCGTGGACCGCTTGGTGCCCATGGTCGTGGAGGAGCCGAGCGTGATCGCGGCTGCCTCCAACGCCGCGAAGATGATCCGCCAAGGCGGCGGTTTCCAGGCCGAGGTCGTCGAGTCGTTGATGATCGGCCAAGTGCAGGTGACGGAGGTCAGCGATCCGCAAGCGGCCGTGGCGCGCCTGGAGTCGGCGGCGCCGCGCTTGCTCGAGCTCGCGACGAAGGCCGTGCCCAACCTGATCGCGCGCAAGGGCGGGCCGCGCGCGATCGAAGTGCGTGACCTCGGCCAAGGGTGCGTGGTGCTGCACGTGCTGGTCGACTGCCAGGACGCGATGGGCGCGAACCTCGTGAACACCATCGCCGAAGCCCTCGGTCCGCTCACGGCCGAGATCGCCGGCGGCCGGCTGGGCCTCCGCATCTTGTCGAATTTGTGCGACCGGCGGCGCGTGCGCGTCACTTGCCGGGTGCACGCGGCGGACCTGTTGAGCGCGCCGCGCACGGCCAGCGGCGGCAGCTGGCCGCCAGCGAGCAGCGCTCCGGACTCCGAGGGCGGCCGCGTGATTGACGCCATCGTCTCGGCTTCGCGCTTTGCCGAGCTCGATCCGTACCGCGCGGCGACGCACAACAAGGGCATCATGAACGGCATCGACGCGGTCGTGCTAGCGACGGGCAACGACTTTCGGGCCGTGGAAGCGGGTGCGCATGCGTATGCCGCGCGCAACGGTCGCTATGAGCCGCTCGCCGTGTGGCGGCGCGACGGCGCCGAGCTCATTGGTGAGCTCGAGCTGCCGCTGTCGCTGGGCATCGTGGGCGGCACCTTGCGCGTCCACCCCACGGCGCGCCTGGCGCTCAAATTGCTCGGCATCACTTCCGCCGACGAGCTGGCGATGGTCGCAGCCAGCGCGGGCCTGGCCTCGAACTTGTCTGCGCTGCGCGCGCTCGCCACCGAAGGCATCCAGCGCGGCCACATGTCACTTCACGCTCGCTCGGTCGCCATCGCCGCGGGCGCCCTGGGCGAGGAAGTGGAGCTGGTCGCCGCCCACATCGCGGCCCTCGGCCTCATCACCGTCGAAGCCGCCGCCCGCGCCCTGAACGAAGTCCGCGACGCGCCGCGCTGAGCGCGACGTTACTCGCCGGATGCGCCGCTGAGCTCGGCTTGGATGCCGGGGAAGGAGGAGACGTATTGCGAGGGGGAGCCGGGCTCGGAGACGTCGACCCAGGCGACACGGTGGGTGCCGAAGGGGCGCACGTCGACGTGGACGAACTTGTTGTTCGGGTAGTAGCCGCAGCCGACGTCGTTGAGGGTGTGGCAGAAGCGGAACAGATCGGCGTTGTCGACGCCGGCCACGTACAGATCTAGAGCGCGGCCTTTTTGGTGGTAGCTGCCGTGGGCGTCGCGCCGGTAGCCGCTCATGATGAACACCGAGCGGTTGGGGAAAGCTTGCGCGATCTGTTGCACGGCCCAGATCAGGCGCGGGTTGAGCAGCTTCACGCGCGGCAGCCATTCGCCGCCGGCTGCTTCTTCGTCCGGTTCGAGGGGCAGGGGAAAGTCGGGCTTGGGTGTCGCGGGCGGGCGCGCCAGTACGCTCAGCTTGTCGAGCGTGTCGGGCGTGATAGCGCCCGCGCAGTCGAGTAGCGGTTGGCGCATGTACTCGGCGCCGTCGTAACGCACGACGGACACGGCCCGCGGCATTTGCCAACGCGGGCACTGCTTCTGTTGCCGCACGCCGAAGAACTCGGGCTCGGGGGACGCGACGCCGAGCGCCCAGTCGGGCAGCACGTCGGCGCGCGAGAAATCGAACGGCTGCGCGGTCTCTGGCCCTCGCAGCTCGAAGCGCCACGAGCTTTCGGTGGGCTCGGTCAGCTCGCTCGGGAGCTGACCGGAGCTCGCGCTTGCCTCGCCCGCTAGCCCAGAAACCCAAACCAGCTTGGGGTGGAGCTGGAAGTTGTTGCGGCCAAAGCGGCCGTGCCAAAAGCTCTGCCACTCCGGGGTGCGGTTGCGCTGCGGCTCGAGGTAGCGCTCGAGCAAGCTGAGCGAGTTGTCCGCGCGCAGCTCGAAGCGCCGGTTCTGTCCGACGCGCGCCACGAGCCAGGCCGTGTCGGTGAGCGGCCGCGTCGGCCCGAACGCGTTCAGCTCCAGGGGCGCGCGCCGCGGCTTGCGCGTGCCCGCTTCGGCCGGCGTGGCCGCGCACAAGCCGGCCAGGGCGAAGGCAGCGAGCGAGCAGGGGAAGCGAAGGCGCGGGCGGGGGAGCAACGTGCGGGAAGGATGCCTCGGCGCTCCAAGCAGGGCCAGCGCGAAAAAAAGCGGCGGCTACGAAAGTGCACAGTTGTGCCGTTGAAACCGATCATGTTGTGCTGAGAAGACATGCTCAGAATCAACTTTTCGGTTTCTGCACCTTTCATCCTTGCCCTTGCTTCGACCCTCATGGGTTGCAGCTCTGACGCTTCACCGGAGCCTTCGCCGTCGGGCGGCTCAGCCGGCGCGAGCGACGTCGCTGGCTCCAATTCCGGTGGAGCGACCGACGAGGCCGGCGCTGACTCGGGCGGCACCAGCAACGAAGCTGGCTCAGATGAGGGCGGTGCGAGCTCGGCCGGCGCGCATGCGGCGGGCGCGAGCTCGGCGGGTGCGCCGAACATTTCCACTAGCCCGTGCGTCTACACCGTGAGCGGCGGGCAGAGCTTCCCCGTCGGGGACGCGATGTACATCTGCTCGGGCGGCTCGCGCGTCTTGCAGCAGAAGGGCCAGGGCGACTTCGACATCTTGGTCGGCGCTGCCTTCGGCACGGAGGACAAGCACAGCTCCACGATCGCGTGCTCGCTCACCTCTCAGGTCGCTCCCGCAGCAGGCGACACTTGGGTCTTGGGCCCCGACCATCCGGGCAACTGCGATCTCGGCTACGCGCAGGGCACGATGGCCAGCCTGTGGAAGAGCACGAGCAATCCCGCAGGCACCGGTTCGACGAGCATCAAGTTCTTGAGCGCGACGCTCAAGCACGGGATGTACAAGCCCGAGGACGTCTACTACTTGTTCGAGGTGGAGATCACCGGCACCTTGCCCGGCGAAACGCCCGACACGCCGGAGGTGACGCTCAGCGGCACCTTCAAGATCACGACGCTGCCGCTCGGCGCCTGAGATCGGGCAGCCGAGCTCCCACGACCCCGCTGGCGTTCCAGCGGGGTGAAGGGGCGTGCCCAGGCTTTCAGGACGTCGCGGACGACGACTCGAGGCCGAGGCGCAGGAGCTGCAAGAACGTCTCGTACGCCTCGCGAGCGCGCGTCTCGTCGCCCTCGAGGTACTCGGTGACGCTCAGGCCGTTGAGCACGGCCAGGGACAGCGTAGCGAGCGCTTCGGAGCGATTGACGCCGCCCTTGGCAGCCGCGGGGCCCATGGCTTCGCGGATGACCTGACGCGCGTCGCGCTGCAGGCCGGCGGCGCGGCGCTTCAGCTCCGGGTCACGGCGTGCGGCGCTCCACACCTCGATGTTGAGGCCGGTGCCAGTCTTGTTGTTCTGAATCGCTTCCCAGAGCGCCTTCAGCGCTTCCATCGCTTGCGAGGTGGAGCCGTCGCCGTTCTGCGTGGCCTCCTTCAAGCGGTCCAGGTAGCGATGATAGGTGAAGCTCTGAACCTCGTGGATCAGCGCGGCTTTGCTGGCGAAGTAGTAGTGAACGATGCTCTTCCGCAGCCCGAGCTCCTTGCCGATTTCGGCCAGGGTCGTGGCCGTGAAGCCTTTGCGCGCGAAGCACTTGGCCGCAGCGGACAAGATGGACGCGACGCGGGGGTTCTCCCAATCGGCCGCGCGTTGCTGCGCCGCGGCATTCTCTTCAGGGGGTTTGCGGGGACTGCTAACGACAGGTTCTGTGGTGTTCATGTTTTTCCAATGCACCGGCCAGCCGGTATCGGTCTGGTATGACGGGAGCAACCGCCTACCGCCCTCTCAGAGCCGGGGGTCTTCGCGCAGGTCTCGGTTTGAGTCAAGCCCGCGCGCCGGAAAGTCATCCTTTGGCCTTTTTCCCTTTGCGCTTCGACGGCTTGGAGTCCCGGCTCGGGCCGGTTTCCGGCTCCTGAGTTGCTGTGGTCGGCTTCTTCTGCCCACTTCGCCAATAGGGCATTCCGGCCTCTTCCGTCCAGCCCGCCGTTCCATATTTGCCTGGTTCTCGGGATTCTCGCGTCACTCCGCCCCGGTCCGACGTGTCGTCGTCCTTCTTTCCGTCCTCGTCCGCGTCGGCCGCGTCGAGCCGCGGGCCTTGGGTCGTGACCAGCAGCTCGTCGGCCAAGTACTCGGGGTGCTGGTCGTCTTGGGGGAGCTTCGCGGAATCGTTCGGCTTGTCGGCGGCGCCGACCCGCACGATCTGCGATGTAGGTGGATAGGTGTCGTCCCAGCGCTCGCGCACTGCGTTATCACCCTCACGGATGATGCGGTAACGGCGCAGCTTGAAGCCGGGCACGCCGCGCTGACCGAGCACGCGCACGCCGTTCGGTAGATCCTTGTCCGGACGTTCGACTTCTTCGAACGGCAACGCCGCATCGATGCGCCGGATGAGCGTCACGGTGCGCGTGCGCTTCGGACCCAAGATCTCGGCGCGCACGATGCCGTTCTTCACTGTCTCGTGCAGCACGATTGGAAACGGGAACGAGTTGCGGATGCGGAAGTTGATCGTCGGGTACACGACCGTCGCGTCCATCCCCATCTTGATGTAGCCGCTGGGCCGGGTGTGCGGGTAGCGCTCGACGATGTCGAGGCCCGAGAAAAAGGCTGCGCCGTGCAGCGTGCCCGAGATCTGGCAAGTGCCGCCGCCGATGCCATCGACCAGCTCGCCCTCGGCGATCACCTTGGCCACTTTGTAGCCGTTGGCTTCGTCGCGCGGGCCCACGGTGTCGTTGAAATCGAACACTTCGCCGGGCAACAGCACTTGGCCGTCCAGCTTCGACGCGGCTAGGCGCAAATTGTAACTGCGCGCTTGGAACTTGGCCGAGCGGTCGTAGCGCGTCTCGAAGTAACCCAAGATGTCGTCGAAGGCGACCGCGCCGAGCTGCGCCGCGATGCGCTTCGGCTTGCGTTCCTCGAACACGACTTTGACCTTGGACTCGCCGCGGCCGAGCGCATCTTCGATCGCGCCGAGCGTGGCGTCGATGTCGAGTAGGCGCCCGTTCTGCTCGGGCACGAGCTTGCGCGCCTCGAGATCCAAGCGCGCATCGACCGGCAAGCGGTCGAGCTCGTCCTTCAAGGTCACGAGCGCCTTCTGCGCGCGCTCGCGATCCAGGCCGACCGGCACGGGCAGGGTGATCGGCCCGGACTGCCCCTGCGCGTGGTAGCCGCGTAAGAGCACGCTGGTGCGGTCCTGAGCGTCGTGCACCAGCGCGGCGAGCCGCACCTTGTCGATTTCTCCGCCCAGCTCGCCCACGAAAATCTCGCGCCGCTTGCCGTCAGGCAGCTCGAGCACGAGCTTGCCCGCCGCATAGCGACGCACCCGCTCCAGGGCTGCCTTCTGCGCACTGTCGGTCTGCGGCAGCTGTTGTTTGAGCAGCGTCAGTGGGGGCAGCGGCTCCTTCGGATCATCGGGGCTCGCCGCGTGGGGCACGAGCAAAAGGCCGGTACCGAGGCCGGCCGCGACCGCGATCGCGATCACGCGCCCGCTTTTGCCGCCGGGGATCCACGCGAACATGACCGGGCTATAGCACGCGAAACGATCGCTGCAGCGAGCCTGCCCACTCGGTTGCCCCCACCGTGGCGCGGCGAACGCCGACCTGCCGTGCTCGCTCCGCTGCGCGCGCCAGGGCCCCAACCAAGCGCCCGGCTACGCCGGTCGCGGGGGGCCAGATGCTGGCGTGTGGCCCAGGCCGCTCACGAGCCGCGAAAATACAGTTGCGTCTGCAACACTATTTTTCGTGTCTGCGGGCCGCCCGACGAGCTCCGAGCGTGAAGCGAGTGCTTCACGCCGTTTTCGAGCTGAGTGCGCGCTCGAAATCGGAGCACACGACGTGCTGGCGTTCTGGGGGGATTTGACCAACATTGGGGCGCACGGTCGTCGATGCCCAGCGAGATCCTCTCACAGAAACTCGAAAGCTTACCGGTGAGCCCGGGCTGCTACATCTTCAAGGACAAGGCAGGGGCGGTCTTGTACGTGGGCAAGGCCAAGAGCTTGCGCTCGCGCGTGCGGAGCTACTTTCAGGATTCGAGCTCCGACGTGCGGGCCTTCATTCCGTTCTTGCGCAAGCTCGCGGTCGACCTCGACACGATCGTGACGCTCACCGAGAAGGAAGCGGCGATCCTCGAAAATAGCCTGATCAAGGAGGCCAAGCCGCGCTTCAACGTCAAGCTGCGGGACGACAAGGAGTTCCTGAGCTTGCGCTTGTCCACCGAGCACGCTTGGCCGCGGCTCGAGCTCGTGCGTAAGCCGAAGCCCGACAACGCGCGCTACTACGGCCCGTACCACTCGGCGACGGCGGCGCGCCGCACCCTGCACTTGGTCGAGAAGCATTTCCAATTGCGCACCTGCTCCGATCGCGAGATCGAGAGCCGCAAGCGGCCGTGCTTGAAGTACCAAATCAAGCGCTGCCCGGCGCCCTGCGTGTACGATGTGGATCCGGCGGAGTACGCGGGACAAGTGCACTCCGTGTCGCTGTTTTTGGACGGCCGCCACGATGAGCTGACGCGCGAGCTGAAGACACGCATGCGCGAGGCCAGCGAGAGCTTGGAGTTCGAGGTCGCGGCGGTCACGCGCGATCAGCTGTCCGCGGTGGAGTCGATCCGTCAGAGCCAGCGCGTGGTCTCGGTCACCGACGAGGATCAAGACGTGCTCGGCTTGTATCGCGAAGGCGATCTGGTCGAGCTGAGCGTGATGCTCGTGCGCTCGGGGCGCGTAATCGACGTTGCCAGCTTCTCCAATCGCCGCGTGGAAGTGCCGGATGATGAAGTCGTGGCTGCGTTCCTGCGCGATCACTACGGTGAGGGCGGCTCGGGTGAGGCGCTGATCCCCGAAGAGATCATCGTGCCGGTGTTGCCCGAGGGCTCGGATGGCGTGCAGGAGTGGCTCGCGGAGCGGCGCGCGAGCTTGGTGCGTGGTCGGCACAAAAAGTGTGAGCTGCTCGCCCCCGCGCGCGGGCCGCGCAAGGCGCTCTTGGACATGGCCGTGGAGAATGCGCGCCACGCCTTCGAAGAGAAGCGGCGCGCCGAGACGGACATCGACGAGCGCTTGCTCAAGGTGCAAGAGCGGCTGCGCTTGCCAACGTTGCCTCGGCGCGTGGAGTGCTGTGACATCTCGCACCTGGGCGGGCAGGACACGGTGGGCGCGGTCGTTGCGCTGCTCAACGGTTTGCCCGACAAGAAGCGCTACCGCACGTACAAGGTGCGGACGGTGGGCGAAGGGGACGACTACCGCGCGATGTACGAGGTGCTGAGCCGTCGCTTTCGTCGCGGCAAGGACGCCGCGTTGCGTGCGGCAGGGCCGAGCGAGGTCGCCGACGGGGCGCCGGCCCTCGAGGTCGAGGCCGAGCTCGAAACCCACGTCGATGTCGATGTCGATGTCGATGTCGACGTCGCGGACGCGGAGTTTGCGGCGTTGGACGTCGCAGCCGACGCGCTCGAAGTGGACGCCGCGGATGATGCAGCCGATTCGGTCGAAGCCAATGACGCGGTCGAATGGCAATTGCCGGACCTGTTCGTGGTCGACGGTGGCCGTGGCCAATTGGGCGTCGCGCTCGCGGCCGCGCACGATCTAGGCCTGCACGATCTGCCGATCTGTGGCCTGGCCAAAGAGAAGGAGAACGTGCTCGGCGACAAGCTGGTCGATCGCGTGTACTTGCCCGGCCAAAAAAATCCCATCCCGCTGCGCCCCAATAGCCCCGAGCTGTTCCTGCTCGCCCGCGCGCGCGACGAAGCGCATCGCTTCTCCAACCGCGGTCGCAAGAAGATAGGTAAGAAGCGCCGCTTGAGCTCGGAGCTCGATCAGGTCCCGGGCATCGGCCCCAAAACGCGGGTCGCGCTGCTCAAGACCCTGGGCTCACTCGCTGCCGTGCGCAGCGCGACCGACGAAGCGATCTTGGGCGTGCCGGGCGTGACCAAGAAACACTTGGGCGCCTTGCGCAAGTGGTTCGAACAGAGTTCGGGCTGAGCCCTCCGGGCCCTGTGCGCCTCGACGCCAGGGCCCAGGGCGCTCACACGGGTGGAGGCGGCGGAGGCGGCGGAGGCGGCGGAGGCGGCGGAGGAGGCGCCGCGTTGGGAGGGGGGGGCACGGACGGAGGCACACCGGGAGGCGGGGGCGTCGGGATCGTCGTGTCGGGCTGGACGCAGGCCGATAGATCGAAGAACACGAACTCGAGCGCCTTGGCTTGCGGCGTCATGCCGTTGGTCTTGCACTCGGTCGGGAACGGCTTGCTCGGGTCCGAATTGTCCCCGCCGACCGTTTGCATCGTCACCGGGTCGGTCGCGGACGCATTCATGTGCAAGTCCGTCATCACGGCGCGCCCGCACTGCGCGGCCGGCGCCGCTGTGGAAGGCGTGTTGAAGGTCAGGTACTGCACCGACTTGCGCTTTGCGCTGTCGTTCGGGTTGCTGGGCACCGTCACCCAGTCTTGGGTCGGCGGGTTCACTGCATCGACCGAGAACTGCCCTTGCACGACGTTGAGCTGCGCGTGCGTGGTGGTGGCGCCCACGTTGTCGAGCCAATTGGCCATCGCTGCGCCCTTGGCGAAGCTCGTGTTGACGTTGGCGATAATGCCCTCGGGCGGCAGGTCTTTGCCCACGCCGATGTAGTCAGCCGTGTTCTTCAAATCCGGCGGCCCTTTGAGCAGCCAGTTGAAGTGCAAATGGCCGAAGAAGACGCGCCCGCCTTGGTTCAGGTAGCCGTCCATATTCAGGTAGTACGGCGACTTGGAGCCCGCGTATTGGCTGCCCTCGCAGGACAACATCACGATGTCGTAGCTGGCCAACTTGGTCGGGCTGGCATACAAAGTTTGCGCTGAGTTGAAGTTCCCGCCAGCGCTGAAAGAGTTCGTGCCGGAGCCGTCGGGGCCGGTGGTGGTTGGCTTGGGGATCGCGGGTGGGCTCGCATCGCCGCCGAAGTACAGGTGAACGCGGCCCGTTCCGGCGTCGGTCGTGAACTCGGAATCGGCGATGCCGATGCGACGCAGCTCGCATTCCAGAGCGTCCGAGCCCCCCGTCACCAAAGCGATGCGCGGGATGTTGCCTTCGGCCTGCGTGCGCGGCAAGCGCGTGAGCTCCTTGTTCGTGATCGCAGTATCGACGCAAGAGGTGGTGTTGATGCCGGTCGTGATCTCACGCCGCCACTTGCCGACCTGAATCACGAGCGGGATGTTGGTGCCGGTGGGCACATCCAGGATCTTGAAATGCCCCTTGTCGTCGGTGAGCGCGGTGGCGATCGGTTGCCCGGATGCCTTGGCGGAGCACAAATCACAGGTGGCACCGGTGGGCACTGGGTCGAGCTTGGTATCGTTGGGGATGTAGACCAGGGCGTTGTAGATCGGGTTGAGGCCCGCCGGGTCGTACACGGTGCCGCTGAGCGAGGTGTGCGCGGTGCCCGTGCACTTGTCGATGTTGCATTGGATGCCCGAGCAGCCGCCCATGCCGGTACCCGGACACACGTTGGGCAGCTCTTGCCCGCACACGCCGGCATTCGGGCAGGGGGTGTTGCAATCCAAGCTCTCACCGCAGCCGTCGCCGATGGTCCCACAGTACTGGCCGCCATTGGAGGCAGTGCAGGTGCCCTTGGTGCAATTGGCCGCCACGCAGACGTTCTTCGCGTTGCAGACTTGCCGAGCCGGGCAATCACCGCAGGGCAGGGTGCCGCCGCAGCCGTCGCCAACCGTGCCGCAAAACTGGCTGCCAGCGTTGCCACAGGTGAGCGGCACGCAGCCGTCCTTCACGCACACGCTGTGGGTGCACGTCTCGCCAGCGGCGCACGCGCCGCAGTCCAGCGCGTGCCCACAGCCGTCCCCCACCGAGCCGCAGAACTTGGTGGTGCCGGCGGTGCAGGTCGAAGCTTGGCAGCTCGCGCCGCCGACGCACAGGTTCTTCGTACAGCTCCAATCAGCGGGGCAGCTGGCGCCGCAGTCGAGCAAGCCGTCGCAGCCGTCACCGATGGTCCCGCAGTACTTCCCACCGAGGGGGTTGCACGACACGGCCGTGGTGCAGCCGTTGCCGGTCGCGCCACCGGTCGGCACGACGATGTCGGGCCCGCCGCCCCCGGAGCCGCTCTGCGCCGTTGCTCCTGCGCTGCTGGTTGCTCCGCCTACATTGGCCGCGCCGCCGTGCGAGCCACTTCCCGGGGGCGAGCTAGCGCTACAGCTAGCCGCGGCCAAGACCGCGAAGCCACACAGCAATGCCGCGCCGAGCCCTTTCAAGGACAGAGCATTCGATCGAGGCGTCAGCACGGCGTGGCCTGCTGCGGTTGCGCGAGCACCGATGGGACGTGGGTCATCCCGCGTAATGCGGATTCACGTCCGATCGATCACTCCGAAAGATGGACGTGACTCTGAAAAACGAATCTCGATCGCGGGCCACCTCCCTGGAAAATTCGCGCTTTCCCCCACCTATGTAGGCATCCCTCAAAACCGATCACAGGCGCGAGCACCGTTCGCCCGAGGTCTCTTGCGCGGTCGCGACTACTCAGTTGGCCAAAGCCAATGCGCTCGCCACCGGAGTTGCGAGCGCGCCCAGCGACAGCACGCGAGAAACCGAGTGGCCTAGTGCGTGCTTGATGATCGGCATGAGATTGCTGAAGCGTGGGGCGGTTTTTATTTTGGGGGTCGCGGGTTGTTTCACCGGTTGCTTGGATCGACCTGTCGTCGAGTCGCATCCGACGACGACCAACCGTCTGATCGATCGAGCGGTGCAGAGCTCGATCGATAAGATCGATCTCCTGTTCATGGTCGACAACTCCGCGTCGATGGCAGACAAACAAGAGATCCTGCGTGATGCGGTGCCCGTGTTGCTCACGCGGCTGACCTCGCCGATCTGCGTCGATCCGGTGACGCGTGCGCCTACGGGTGGGACGAGCCCGTGCACGGTGGGCGAGCCGGAGTTCAACGCGGTGAAGGACATTCACGTCGGCATCGTGACCTCGAGCTTGGGCGCGCATGGTGGCAATCAATGCCCAACCAAGGCGGGCTTCACGCCCGACGACAAGGCGCACCTGCTCGGTACCGTGCGTCCCACGGGCAGCAATCCCGATCCCAAGCTCGTGTTCGATAGCTCGCGCACTTGGAACAACAGCGGGTTTCTGGCTTGGGACGAGGCCAAGATCGATCAGCCGCCGGGCACTTCGGACCCGATGGCGTTGAAGGAAAGCTTTCAAGACATGGTCGTCGCTTCTGGCGAACAGGGCTGCGGTTTCGAGGCGCAGCTCGAGTCTTGGTACCGGTTCTTGGTCGACCCAGAACCACCGGCCAATGTAACGAGGGACATGGCCGCGCGCCCGCAGACCGTGCGCGGCTCTGCGCTGATCCAAAATGCCGACGGTACGACGACGTGCAACGGGTGCGATCAGGATCTCCTCGCGCAGCGCAAAGCTTTCCTGCGCCCAGACTCGCTCGTCGCGATTGTCATGCTCACCGACGAGAACGATTGCTCGGTCCGAGACGACAGCGTGGGTTGGTTCGTCACGACTACTTCGGACAGTAGTGGCGCGCCGGTAAACATGCCGCGTTCGACCACTGCCTGCGCAACCAACCCCAACGATCCTTGTTGTCGTTCCTGCGCGGACCAGGGAGCGCCCGCGGCGGGTTGCGGCGTGACGGCCGACGACCCAGTGTGCAAGGCGACTCCAAATTGGGACGGTCCGCATGACTCACCGAATCTGCGCTGCTTCGATCAAAAGCGGCGCTTCGGCTTCGATCTGCTGTACCCCGCGTCGCGTTACGTCGACGCGCTCACCCAGCCGACCCTCACCCTGCAATCCGACGGCAAGACGCAGGTTCCGAACCCGCTGTACGCGCCCGACCCCAAGCTCGGCACGCGCCCGACCGACCGCGTGTTCCTCGCCGGTATCGTCGGTGTCCCGTGGCAAGACGTAGCAGATGATGCGTCGCTCACGGGGCCCGGGTTGAAGTACCTGAGCGCCAAAGAGCTGACCGACAAGAACCGTTGGTCCGTGTTGCTCGGTGACCCCGAGGCGAGCCCGCCCGTGCCCGCCAGTGATCCGTTCATGCGCGAGTCGATCGCGGCGCGTGCCGGGACGAACCCAATCACGAACGATGCCATCCAACCGGCGGACTCGATGAACCCGCAGGCGAATCGGATCAACGGTCACGAGCAGAACGTCCCCGGTTTGGACGATCTGCAATACGCCTGCACGTTCAAGCTCAAGACCCCGAAGCAATGCGTGGCGGGCGCTTCGTCGTGCGACTGCGAGCCTGATGGCCCCAGCACGCCGGATAGGCTCGCGGCGGCAAATCGACCACTTTGCCAGCCCGTGGCGGGCGGCGCGCCGACCACGCAGCAAACGTTCGCCAAGGCCTATCCGGGAACGCGCGAGCTCCAAGTTCTGAAAGGGCTCGTCGATCAGGGCATCGTGGCGTCGATCTGCCCGAAGGTCACCGAGCTCTCTGCAGGGGCCGATCCCGCGACCGATTCCAACTACGGCTACAACCCGGCCGTGGCTGCGATCATCGATCGCCTGCGCGGCAAGCTGCAAGGCAATTGCCTGCCGCGCGGCATCGAGACCGACCCCGATACACACCAAGCCTTATGCACGATGATCGAAGCGCAGGCCGAGGGCTGCGGCAATTGCAGCGCTCAAGGCCGCGCGCCTGCCGATCCCGCGCTCGCCGAGGCAGTGCGGCGCGAGCTCAAGAATGGCGGCTACTGCGATGGGCCGTCACAACCCGCGTGCTCGACCTTTTGCCAATGCGAGATCAAACAAGAGGAAGGGCCGAACCTCGAGGCATGCCGACAGAACAAGGACGTCCCAGCGGGCTATTGCTACGTTGACGACCCAGCATCGCCGCTTGTCGCCAGCTGCCCGGTGAACGAGAAGCGCCTGCTGCGTTTCGTCGGCGGCACGGACGGGCTCAAGACTCCGGCTCCCGGCGCGGTGGCGTTCATCGCTTGTGTGGGAGCGGCGATCGAAACCAGCAGCGCACAGTAGCGAGTGAGCGGGCGCGCGCCTCAGCGCCAATGGTGCGCAGAGGAACCACATCGGCTCCTTCGCGCGCGACGCCGAGCCGGACGGACAACCGGATTGGCGGCGTCGGACCCTTTGCCAACTCAGTTGCGACTCGCCCCTCGAGAAGTGCGGGCGAATTCGGGTCTCACCACCGGGCACGTGGCGTGCTTCATGAAGTGGCGTGCGAGTAGCTCAAGCAGGGATCGATCTGGAAATTTCCGGCGCCACGAGTGTTTCGCGAACGGCCGCGCCTGAGTCGTCGTCGCGATTGACAAATCAAGGTCCAAAAACCTACCCTTCGGCCGCCGCGCGCGAGGGGTCCGTGCGGACCTTCTTCGGTTCCTCTAGCTCAATGCTCCCCTCACGTTCCCGGGCCAATCAGTGCCAGGGGCGGCGCCTATCCCAGGAGTTGTTCCAATGATGTTGAAGCGTTCGACGACCAAGCCCACGCCGAGTGTGAAGGCACGGCTGGTCCGAGCAGGCGTTGCCAGCCTCGCTGCCGCCAGTGCCATCGCCGCGCTAGCCACGGGCTGTTTGGATCGCCCCGTGGTCAAGGCCGAGCCCAAGACGAGCAACGTGTTCGTCGACCAGATCGTGCAGACGGCGGTCGATAAGATCGACCTCTTGTTCATGATCGATAACTCGGTGTCGATGGCCGACAAGCAGGAAATCCTGAAGTCCGCCGTGCCGCTGCTGGTGTCGCGTCTGGTCACGCCGATCTGCCTCGACGCCAACAACGTACCGATTCCGGGAGCCAAAGCCGACGACAACGGCAATTGCGCGAACGGCAATCCTGAATTCACCCCCATCGGCGACATCCACATCGGCATCGTGAGCTCCAGCTTGGGTGCGCACGGCGGCCAGGTCTGTAGCGCCGCGACCAGCGCCGACGATCACTTGGACGACAAGGCGCACCTGATCGCTACCATGCGCACGGGCGTGGCCAGCTACAGCAATCTCGGCTTCCTGGCCTGGGATCACAGCCAAAAAGCCAACAATCCGCCGGGCGAGAACAACGCCGCCAACCTGAACACGGCGTTCTCGAACATGATCAGCGCGGTCGGCGAGCATGGCTGCGGTTACGAAGCGTCGCTCGAGTCTTGGTACCGCTTCTTGGTGGACCCCGAGCCGCCAGACAGCGTGACCTTGGTGGGCCAGTCCACCGTTCGCAGCTCGGCGATCGCCACTGCGAACAACCAGGTGGTCCTCGACCCCACGACCAACAAGCCGATGTGCACGGGTTGCGACACCACGCTGCTCGCGCAGCGCGCCGCGTTCCTGCGTCCGGACTCGCTGGTCGCCATCGTCATGCTCTCCGACGAGAACGACTGCTCCATCCGTGACGACGGGGTAGGCTGGTTCGTCGGTTCGCAGAACCGCATGCCGCTCTCGACCAAGATTTGCGAGACGGACCCGAACAACAAGTGCTGCCGCTCGTGCGCGCAACGGGAGGACGCGCCGCCCCCTGGCTGCATGGCCCTGGGCGACGACGAGACGTGCAAGAACAAACCCGCCGGGCAGTCGTTCGCCACCTGGGACGCGCTGCATGACTCGCTCAATCTGCGTTGTTACAACCAGCACCAGCGTTTCGGCTTCGATCTCTTGTACGAGACCGGCCGTTACGTGAACGCGTTGACGCAGAGGACCTTGCAGCTGCAGAGCAACCCCAACGTCAGCATCACCAACCCGCTATTCGACAACACCGGCTCCAGCAAGGCCCCGCGTGATGCCTCGCTCGTGTTCTTGGCGGGTATCGTCGGTGTGCCGTGGCAGGACATCGCGGATGATACCTCGCTGACGGGCCCAGGCCTGAACTACCTGACCGCCAAAGAGCTCGCGGCCATGGGCCGTTGGGACCAATTGCTCGGTTCGCCCAATGCGAGCCCGGTGGTGCCGCCGCTCGATCCGTTCATGCGGGAGACGACTGCCGAACGCTCCGGCACCAACACGATCGCCAACGTGGCCATCTCGCCGGCGAACTCGACGAAGCCAAACGCGAACGTGATCAACGGCCACGAGCAGAACATTCCGGACTTCGCGGACCTGCAGTACGCCTGCATCTTCCCGAAGACCCCGAAGGTGTGCATGGCAGGCGACGCCGCTTGCGATTGCTCGCCGGACAAGATGGGTAACACAGATGCTGTCGTGGCTGCCAACAGCCCGCTCTGCCAACCCGCCAACGGTGGTCCGGCGGGGACGACGCAATCGTTCGCTAAAGCCTATCCGGGCGCTCGTGAGCTCACGGTGCTCAAGGACTTCGGCGACAACGCCATCGTGGCTTCGATTTGCCCGAAGATCACCGACACCGCGAACGCTGACTACGGCTACAACCCCGCCGTCGGCGCGATCATCGAACGCCTGAAGGAAGCCTTGAAGGGCAAGTGCTTGCCCCGTCCGCTAGCCACCGACGACAATGGCCAAGCGCTGTGCAAGGTCATCGAGGCCCAGAAGGCGAACTGTGATTGCACGATCGATGGTCGCGGTCCGGCAGATCCGCAGATCCTCGCTGCCGTGCGCACGCAGCTGCAAGCGAGCGGCAACTGCGGCAACGCGGGCCAGGCGTCTTGTGACTCTTGGTGCGAGTGCGAGATCTTGCAGGAGTCGCAGGCCAACTTGGCAGCGTGCCAGGCGAATCAAGCCGGCATTCCGGCAGGCTATTGCTACGTCGATGGCAAGATTCCGAACCCCCCGGCTGCCGTGACCGACGCATTGAGCAAGTGCCCGGCCAACCAGCAGCAACTGCTGCGTTTCGTGACGGGTACTGGCAACGTGCCAACCCCCACGCAAGGTGCCGTGGCGTTCATTGCGTGCCTCGGCGCGAACGTCGAGGCCGCTCAGTAAGCGATCGGGCCTCCCCCAAAGCGACGGCGGCGACTGGAGACAGTCAGCCGCCGTTTCTTTTTTGTACGCGTTTTGCCCGCGCGTTCTACACTCGGCCCACCGGATGGACGCCCGCAAAACCATCCTCGTCATAGACGACGAGCCTCACATCACGCTCGGTCTGAAGGACGCCCTCGAGTTCGAGGGCTTCCGCGTGGTCACCGCGGGCACCGGCAAGGACGGCGCTCAGCTCGCGCGCCAAGAGCACCCTCACGCCATCTTGCTCGACCTGATGTTGCCGGACGTGAACGGCTATCAGGTGTGCGAGGACGTGCGTCGCTTCGACGCCTTCGTGCCCATCATCATGCTCACGGCCAAGAGCCAGGAGGCGGACAAGATCCGCGGTCTGGATGCCGGTGCGGATGACTACGTGACCAAGCCCTTCAGCGTGGGGGAGCTCGTGGCGCGCATCCGCGCCATCTTCCGACGCGCGAACCGCCCCAGCGAAAGCGCGACGTTCAACATCGGTAAGCTCACCGTGAACGTCGCCGCGCATACCCTCGAACGCGCCGGCAAACAAGCCGAGACCCTCTCGTTCTACGAGGTCGAGCTACTGCGCATGCTGTACGAGCGCGCGGGCCAACCGGTGAGCCGCGAAGAGATCTTGAACAAGATCTGGGGCGTGGACGCGAACCCCACCAATCGCACGATCGACAACTTCATCGTCAAGCTCCGCCGCAAGCTCGAGAAGCACCCGGACAAACCGGAGCACATCCTGACCGTGTACGGCTTCGGTTATAAGCTCGTGGTCTGAACCCTCACGGCTCGAGCTCGAGGACGTTGCGCGGATCGCAAGCGACGGTCTTTGCGTTCTGTGCGACCTGGCCGAGCTCTAGTTGGCCCGCATCTACGCCTTCGCGGGCGCGGCGGACTTCGAAGTGCAGGTGCACGATGCCAGGGCTGCCCGAATCGCCCACGAAGCCCAACAGCGCGCCGGGCTTCAGGCTTTGGCCGTGGCTAAGGCCGGGCGCGGCGCTTTCCAGGTGGCCGTAGATGACGACGTATTCGCGGAGCTGCCCGGACTCACGCACGGTGTGCAGCGTGACCACGGAGTTGCCGAACAGGTGCCCGACTTCCAACACCGAGGCGTCGCCCACCTGGTTCTCGAGGTTCACCAAGCGCACCTCCGTGCCGCGCCCTTGCGCAAAATCGAAGCCGCCGTGACCGACCGCTGAGAACTCCGCGCCTTGGCGCTGCTCGCTCTCGGGGCGGTCGAGATCGTAGCCGCTGCCCACGAACCCGCCGTTCGCGGGCGCGGGGATCGGGAGCCGATACGCCCGGATATCCTTCGGACGATCGGGGCTGCGCGGGATTTGATCGTAAATGCGAAGCTGGCCGTTGCGATCGTGATGCTCGTTCTGGGTTTCGTTGAGTGCTTGGCCGCCGGCCTCTGGATCAGGAACTGGGACGCACACGTTGCCGTCGGGCAGGGTGCCTCGGGGGCAGGGCGCGTCAGCGAGCTCGTCACGGGCGCCTGGGGACTGCGAGACCAGCGCGAGCGGGGCCGTTCGGGCGCTGGAGGGGAGCCCAGGGCGGGCGCGCAGCTCGGCGGCACGGGTCAACAAAGCGACCAGAGTCACCGCTAACGCTCCGCGCAACACCGGGTCCATCTGACGAGCCACGTATACCAGTCAAACGCCGCCCCTGCCCGCGCTGTTCCCGGTTTCGCGGGGCCTGGCTCGAGCTAGGCGCGGTTTGGATTGCTTCTGTCGCGGCGGGTTGATAGCCATGACCTGTCTTGGTGTTCTCGGAAAAACTGACGCCCGCCGACGCGGCGATCCTCGAAACGTTCGTGGTCCCGCGTTACCTCTCGCTGTTCGGCGACTTGATGCTGGAGATGATCCTGGTCGGGGAATCTGCACGCATTGCGCACCTTGGGTGTCGCACCGGTTACCCCGATCTCAAGCTATACGAGCGGGTCGACGGTGTCGACATCTTGGGGGTGGATTCGTCGTTGCCCGCGCTCGAGCTGGCTCGCAACAAGGCCGCCGTGCTCGGTGACGTGAGCGTCGAGTACTTGATGGCCGAGTCACTGCCGCTGATCGATCTCGACTCCGGCAACTTCACCCACGCCTACGCGATTCACCCCATCTCGAGCCCGCAGGATCGCAAAGAGCTGTTCGCCGAGATCAGCCGCATCTTGTGCGACGGTGGCCAAGCACTGGTCGCGATGCCGCTGCGCGGCTCGTTCCAAGAGATCGCGGACTTGTTCCGCGAGTACGGGCTGAAGCACGACGACAGTGATTTCTCGAAAGCGATCGAGGCGGCGCTAGTTGGTCGGCCCAGCATCGAGACGTTGTCCGAGGAGCTGGAAGAGGCGGGCCTCGACGACATCGACGTCGAGATTCGGCAAACGAGCCTCTCGTTCGATAGCGGCCGCGCGTTCATCGAAGATCCGGTGAGCCGCCTGATGATCATCCCCGAAGTCCGCACCTGGCTCGAGATCAACGATCTGAAAAAACCGCTCGAATACGTGCGTGACGCGATCGACAAGTATTGGTCCGAGGGCAAGCTCGAGCTCACGCTGAACGTGGGCTGTGCCAGCGCGCGCAAACCGCTCGATCAGTAACGGTACATCCAAAGCAGATCCACGCCCGCGCCGATGTTGCCGACCTCGGTGCGCAGCGACCAATTGCGGCGGAAGCGCCAATCCACGATGCCGCTGAAGGCGCTGCTGGAGCTGCCTTCGCCAGTGGCCGGAGTTTGCAACGTCTTGTAGCTGCCTTCGAACCAGATCTCGTCGGTGATCGGGTATGCAGCGGAGTACGTCGCGTACGACTTTTGATCGGCGCTGACTTCGCTGCCGGCTTTGATCTCGAGACTGGAGAGCGCGGTGTTTGCGAACAGCCGCTTGCCGAGATAACCCGCGCCCGCGCCGATGCCAGCCGTGGCCGAGCTGCCCGCGGTGTCCGAAGGCGAGGGGGCGCTCAACAACACGGCCTCGATTTGAGCCTGACTCAGGCTCGGATCGTCGCTATCGAACACGACCTTGGCGTCCCGGAACGTGCCGCTCACGGTGGCCCACACGGTGAGCTGTGCAAGCTGGCACGCGGCGCGCACCTTCAGCCGTGGGTTCTTCGGATCGCCGTCTTCGTCGAAGTACACGGTGCCGGTCTCGATCGTGAACGGGCGCGGCAAACCGGGCACGCTGAGCCGGCCCCCGGGGGTGAGGCTGATGTTGCCTACGACGCCGAGCTCTTTACCTAGCCGCAACTCGGGCTTGCCCGTGACGGGCAAGAACAGATCGACCCGCGTGACTTTCACCTTATTTCCCAGGTCGAACGTCATGCGCCAGGGCAGCGATTGATCATCCTGACCACCGCGCGGCTCCGCGATGGGTTGAGCTACCGCGATGTCTTCGTTGCTGCCCAAATTGATCAGCTCGCGCGTCGCTTGCTCGGGCAGCTTGGCCTCGAGCGTTGGCACGGTCAGGGCGACCAGCATTTCCGTGTCTTTGCGATCGAGGTCGATGCTGGCTTCACCGTTGAGCGTGGCCATCGTCACGCCTTCGACCAAGAACGGCACGCCTTGAACCGTGACGTGGGCATTGCCGCTCTGGATGCGAAAACCAGATAACCAGAGGTTGCCTGGCGCCCAGACATTGATCTTGCTCGACTCGGCAGCCGCCTCGAGTGAATCGACCCGGATGAGGGTCTTGTTCTGGTGGTCTTCGGCGTGCGCGGTGAACGCCACGTTGCGCATGCGCAGGCCGAGCTCCGCGAGCTGTACGGCGCCGTCGTGCATCGATAGCTCGCCGCTGACTGCGCCGGTCCAGTGTTGGTCGGCTTTGGCGTCCAGCTGGGGTGTCAAATTGAGCTTCAGATCCGCGTCCAGCTTGCCCGAGATTTCGGACAGCACGTCGCGCACGAAGGGCGCCAAGATCGCCGCGTCCACCGCTTTGGCGTCAATCGTCGCCGAAATGGGCCGCGTATCGTCGATGCCGGGCACTACGCCTTGCCAATCCACCGAAGTTTGAAGCGAGCCTTTGAGGTGACCGGGTGGCGAGCTCGGGTCGAGCTGCGGTTGTTCGACATCGAGCGCTGCGGACAGCGAACGGCCGTCTGTTTGGGCGCGCAGCGACGCCGTACCCAGCCGAGTGCGCGCGATGACCGCGTCGCGTAGCTCGAGCTGAGAGCGAACCTGGGGCAACGCGCCGCGGCGATCGAACATCACCACGCCATAGGCGCGTCCGCCGAAACCGGCTTCGGCCAAGACCGGCACGAAGTCGATCGGTAGGCCCTCGAGCGAGAGCCCAGCGCTGCCGGTCCACGCCGGATCGGCGCTGAGCGTCGGGCTCGCGATCTTGTCCCACTCGGCGCGCCCACCGGCGCTGAACTGCGCGACGCGGCTGCCCTGGCACGCGCGCGAGCCGTCACCCGGTGCGGGCAAGAACACTTCCGCGCGCGTGCCATATTGGCCGCTGCTCTTGTCGTAATCGACCTGAGCGCAAACATCGATGGCGCGGTCGCGCTCGCTCTCGTTGAAACGCAGCTTGAAAAGCTCGGTTTTGTCGCTGAAAACTGGGTGATCGAGGGTGCCTCGCAGCGAGAGCTCGGTGCGCAGCCGGCCTTGCAGGCCCTGCGGTTGGATGGGCGTAGGCAGCTCCTCCAACTGGCGATCATCGACCACCAGCTTGGCCACGAGCGGGGTTGCCCGCAGCTGCGTGAGCAGCAGCTCGGGGTGTCGCACGGCCGCCGCCAAATCGACGGTCAGATGCGTACTCGCGGACGCGAGTGGACCGTGGCTGTCTTCGACCTTGAGCGTCAGATCGCTCTCGCCCGTGCTGCCGTTCAGATTCACCCCCGCATGCGCTTCCACACCGGAGAACGCAGACGTTTTGCCGTCTCGAGTCAGCGACACATAAAGCCCGTTGGTGTTGGCGAGCAGCGACGCATTCGGCACGGCTTCGGGGTCGCTGCGATCCAGCACCAGGCTCGCGCTGCCTTCCCCGCGTACCTCGTTCACGCCCCAGCTCTGCGGCACCGCGTAGGCCAAGAGCCCGAACGGCACGTGCTCGGCCTTGAGCGTGATGATGCCCGTGGCGCGCTCGAAGCTGCGCGCTTCGGCCAGGCTGCCCGTCACGGTCGTGCGCGCGTCCCCGGAAAACGAGCCCAAACCGGGCAAATTGGCCGTGCTTTGCAGGTCGAGCTGGGCGTCCTTCAGCTGGCCCTGAAGATCGAGCGAATCGATCGCGATGCCGTCGCTCGAGCCCTTCTCGAGCTTCACGTCGAACGAACCGTGGCGTGCTTTGGCGGTGGACTCGAAGTTAGCTTCGATCGAGGCGTTGCCCGTGAGCAGCCCGCGCCTTACGCCGAGGGCGCGCGCGATCACGGCCAGATCCAAGCCCGTGCCGTGGGCGTCGAGCGCGACGCGCTCGGGGCCGAACTGCCCAGAGGCCGCCAAATGCCCACCTGCGCCGTCCAAGCTCGCGCCTTCGACGCGCACGTTCTCGCCGTTCACGTCCACCTGCTCGGCCTTGGCGGTGAGCACGGCGTCGTCGCGGCGCACCTCCACGCTCAAGTCGTCGAGGCGCGGCTTGGCGCGCGGCGTGAGCTTGGCTTGAGCCGTGATCACTGGGCCGTGATGATTGGTGATCGTCGCCGAGACCGTGGGCCGCGTCGCGGGTCCCTTCACTTTGGTCTCGATCTCATCGAAGCCGAATGCGCCGACGCGGATGCGGCGCGAGGCCATCGACAAATCCAGCGAGAGCTTCTCGGGCGCAGTCAGCGGACCCGTCGCTCGCCCGGAAAATTGGCTATTTTGCGCGCTTAGCGAGCCATATTGTAGGGCTTGCAAGTTGCCCTTCACCTGAGCCACTAGGCGCTGCTTCTCGATCCGCGCTTTGAGCTGCAAGTCCAGCAGCCCGCGACCGGTGAAGTACGGGGCGAGCCGCGGCGCGCGACTCAAGTCGACGTGTTTGGCTTCTGCACTGCCGTCGATCGAGCCGTCGGGGTGCACTTGGAACGTGGCGTCGAACGGCGCGCCCGGCTCGTGGAGCGTGGCGTTGCCCGCGAACCCCGTCGAGCTGTAGTTGCCCGCGACGTCGATCGGAGGCAGGGCAAAGCCGCCGATCTCGGTGGCGCGAGTCGAGCCGTCCACGCTCGTGATCCACTCGTTACCCGCCTCGAACACGGCGAGCGTGGTGTCGACGTCGAGGTCGGTCGCGGGCACGTTCGCCCACAGCGCACGCAGATCGAGGCCGCGGCCCTGGACGTCCAAGTCCGCGCCCGGGTGACCACTCAGCCGCAGCTCGCCGCTGCTCACGATCGTTCCTTGGTCGACCGTGAACTTGGCCTGCGTGTGCATGGCTTCGAGCGTGCCCGTGCCTTCGACGTGCGCGGTCGCGTCTTTCAGCAGCGGGTAGGCGGCCCAGAGCGCGCGCACCTCGGCTGGCTTGGCGCGCGGCACGTCGACCGTGACGTCGAGCTTGGGGCTATCGACGCGAACCACGGTCCCGAACTGCACGTCGCCGAAATAGCCGTCGAACGAGGTCCAAACCGCGCCCGGCGCGCGCACGTGCACGCTGCCCACGCCCTTGGCATCCGTGCCGCCCAGGCCGCGGACCTGCGCCGAGAAGCGCTCCACGTCCACCGCGGTGAGCTCCGCACTGCCGACGATCGAGCCGTGTACGGACGACAGCTCGGTCTCCAACGTCGGCACGCCGTCGAGCGCCATGCGCCCATAGATGTGTCCTACCTCTACCTCGGGGAACCAGACCTTCACGGTGCGCGAGCTGGGCGCGGAGCCCGTGCCCGGGATCGGCGGAATAGGCGTGAACGCATCGACGATGGTCGGCACGTTGTCTTTGCGACCGGGGAGCAGGTAAACCTCGGCACGCTCCAGCCGCGCGCGCTCGAAGCGCAACGTGAGCTCGCCTTTTCCGAACAGGATCTTCTTCACCAAGTCCGGCACATCGGCTTGAATCGAGATCGTGTTCACCGACAGCACCAAGCGTCCGTCAGGGTCGTACACGGTCACGCCGCGCGCCCGCAAACCCGAGAGCGACACGCGCTCCACTGCTTCGATGCCGAAGCGGCCCTCGAACTCGGTTTGCAACGCGCGTTGCAGTCCGTACGTAGCGACGCGCCGCCCGGCAGGCAAGTTGGCGTACAGCACGAGTGAGAGCACCGAGCCGCCCACGAAGACCAGAAATAGCCCGACGCTCGAGCCCACGTGCCCGAGCACGCCGAGCGGCGTGAGCGGCTTTCCCGGCTTGCCGCGCACACTGAGCGGGATGCCCAGGCGGCTGATGATGCGGAGGCGACTCAAAACGCCTCCCCAATGGCGATGTTGATGGCCACCGGCAACCAACTGATGCCGAACAAATTGCCGAGGTCGTCGCCGCCTTCCTCCTGAGTCAGGAGGCTCTGGCCGATGTGCTGCGCACCAGGAACCCGGTAGCCGATGTCCAGACGCAATGGCCCGACCGGTGTCATGTAGCGGAGGCCGGGCCCGACCGAGAGGTGCGGCACATTGAAGCGCACGTGACCGACGTCACGCGTGACGTCACCCGCGTCGGCGAACGCGACGCCGCTGAGCGAGCCCGACAGTGGAAAGCGTAGCTCGAGCGAGGCTTCCCAGAGCGTGAAGCCGCCGAGTGGGCGATAGCACGCCGCCGCCAGCTTCTTCGGGATGGAGTTGCCCATCATGTCTATGTCCATCTGTCCCGGCGAACAATTCGCGCCCGTGGGCACGAGGAAGCCGACCGGACCGTGCGGCCCCACACCGCGTAGCGGGTAGCCGCGGTTGGAGTTGGGACCGCCTGAGTAGAACGCGCGCAGCAGGAGCTTCTCCTGGTCCGTCACGACGTTTGGCGCAGTGGGATCGGGTTCCGTGCTGCCCGACTTCAGGGTGTCGCCGTAGTCACGCGCACGCGGGATCAAAAAGCCCATCGTGAAACGCGTGGCAAGCGTGACCGATTTCCTGGTGATCGGGATGAAGGTGCGGAGCTCGGGCTGGATCTTCAGATCGGACACGTTGCCGCCGAAAACCTTGTCCGCTACCTGCACCGTGTTGCTGAGCGACACGCCGACGTGGGTGGAAACCGGATCATCGCGATACTCGATCGTGCCGGTGAGCGCGGGGAAGGCGACGGTTACCGGCACCAAACCTGCGGGACGATTCAATTGATAGGTAAATGGGAAGTTCGCCTGCCAGTTGAGCGAGGGCGCGAGCGTGACGCGTCCTCGAATCCGCTTGATGCGAGGCAAGTACCACTCGCGCTCGAGCCCGACCGAGGCGGCGACCGTTTGGTAGCCGATGATGCGCTCCGTGCTCGGATTGAAGTTCGAGCTCAGCGGGTACAGCAGCGGGCGCACGTCGTAGCGTGCGTCGATCGTGCCAATGGTGCGAGCCTCCAGGAACGATGGTTGTCGAAATTTCAGCTGGATCGTGTTCTCGAGTAACACGCGGGTCGGCGCTTTCGGCGTACTGCCGTCCAAGCGCGTGGGCCAGAAGTCGACGCCCGGTGTGGCCGTGATGGATAAGTCGCGCGCGCCGCCCAAAAAATTCAGGTGCTCCCAGCCGACGCGCAAATGTCCATTCAGGCGCAGCACATCGAACGCCGCGCCGCCGCCGAGGCGAATGGTGCGCAGCTCCGTCTCGCGGACGACCAGCGTGATCGGCACCTGGTGCGTCTCGGGGTGGGTGAGGTCCTCTCGGATCTCGACGTTCGAGAACACGCCCAGCTTGAGCACGGCTTGGCGCGCTTCACCCAAGTCGCCGTGCGAGTAACGCTTGCCCGGGGCCACATCGAGCACGTCGCGCACCACGCGTTCGGGGATGGCTTTCAACCCGTCGATGCGCACCTCGCCGAACGTCGCGAGCTCCCCGGGCTCGAGCTTCACGTCGATGTCCGCGGTGTGTGTGATCAGATCGACGTGGGCCTTGGCCTCGACTTTGGCGAACGGGTAACCGCGATCTTGGAGGGCTTCCAAGATGTTGGCTTTCATCTCGTCGAAGCGCGCTTCGTCGAGCGGCGTGCCCTGTTGCAACGTGGCCAGCGCCGAGAACACACGCGCCGAGAGCCGAGCCGATAGCCCGTTCAGCCCCGAGGGGCGCACTTCGCCCACGAGCACTTGCTGGCCCGGGTCGACTTTGATCTCGATTCCGACGTGCTGCTTGTCGCGACCGAGCACCCGCGCCGCAGTTACCTTGGCCTCGTAGTAACCGCGAGCGCGGTAGTAGCGCTCGACGCGCTCGAGGTCGCGGCTGAGCACGCTCGGGTCGTACTCGTCGCTCGTGGCCAGGCCGTCGACGATCGCTTCGTCGTCTACTTCGCGCGGCTCACGGGTTTCCCGGAGATCGAACGAGGAAACGAGCGGCCGAGTGTGCGGTCGTGCGCAGGCAACGCCGAGCAATAGCCCGAGCGCCACCAGGAGGTGGCTTTTCGAGCGCCGCTGTCGTGCGCCGGCGCCTGGCAAGTGTCGCAACCTCGGCCAAGCATAGAGAATCGCGGGATCTTCCGCGACCTACCGTTACTTCTTTTTGCGCTTCACGCCGGGCAGCGTGGACGGCTCGCCGGGGGCCGGTTCCGCTACCGTCATCTCGTCGAAGCCGAGCATGCCCATGAACGGGTCTGCTTCGGCGCCGGTCGAAGACTTGGTGAACGTTGTCCCGTAGTCGCCTTTGACGGTGACCTTGGCGCCCACTGCGGGCAGGGGATTGGGGATCTTCACCTGCCAGAAGGTGTCGACGTGCTCGGCGTTTTCCTTGCCCTTGTCGAACTCGGCGATCGCATCGTAAATCTGCGCGAAGTTCGAGGCCCAGCCCATCACCTTGATGGTTTCGCCTTCGGGAGCGTCCTTCGAGTCGCCGATCCAGAACGCGGGGATGGGCGGATGACAGCTCTCGGGATCCGCCTTGCCACCTTTGTGGACCGCGCACGCGGGTGCCTCGGCAAGGTTGGTTTTGACGATGTAACCGGTGATGGAGAGCTTCTTGCCGGCGACCTCTTTGCGATGCACCGGGCTGCGCAAGTAATAGCTGGCGCCCCAGATCGTGTACGCCTCGCCGTTCTTGATCGGCTTCTTCGGCACATTCGCGACGGGCGGCAGGTTCGCCTTCGGACCGCTATTTGCGGGGTGCGGAACGTACTTCACCTCGTCCGACGAGCAGGCCAACGAGGCCAGGCTGGCAGCGAACAAGAAAGCCAATCCAAAGGAACGCGGGGACATCAGTGACATTCTTCGGGCCTCCTCGAAACTCCGGGGGACAGTAGTCTGCGTTCTGCCCATACTGCAAGAGCGCGATGGCCCCCAGGCACGGGATTTTTATCAGTCCCTCGGGCCGGAAAGGGGAAGTCTTCCGAAGGCCTGGCGAGAGCGCAATGGGCGGTCGGTCGTCGGGCCGGCGCAGGCGAGAGGCTCGATCGGCTGGAAAGCGCGCTACGCTCCGCGGCGATGGCGCGCAGCATCTTCATTGGAGATGTCCACAGCTGCGCGGCGGAGCTCGCCGAGCTGCTGTCCGCGGTGGCGGTGACCCCCGACGACCGTGTGTTCTTCACCGGTGACTTGCTCACGCGCGGCCCCGACCCGCTCGGGGTGTTGCGCTTGTTCTCACAGCTGCGCGCCCGAGCAACGGTCGGCAACCACGAGCAGCGCCTGCTCGCGGCGCGTCACGCGCGGCAACGCGGAGAGCACGGACCCAAGCTCGGCTCGTCGCACGCCGAAGTGGTGGCGCAGTTGGGCGACGCCGAATGGGCGATCTTGGAGAGCTTCCCACTTTGGATCGACGTGCCCGAGAACGACATCCGCTTGGTGCACGCAGGCATCGTACCTGGCATTCCGTTCGAGAAGCAGGACCCGTGGATGCTCACTCACATTCGCTCGATCGGTGACGACGGCAAGCCGAGCGAAAAGTGGGGCAAGCTTTGGGGTAGCGCTTATCACGACGAACCGCACATCGTGTTCGGCCACAACGCGCGTCAGCGGCCGCAACTGCATCCGCATGCCACGGGGCTCGACACGGCCTGCGTGTACGGCGGTGCATTGACGGCCATGGTGCTCTCGGAGGGCGTCGCGCCGCCGCCCGTGGGCAGCCGCATGGATGCGTTGGTCTCGGTGCGCGCGCGCCGCGCATACTCGGATTACGGCCGCGAGCTGCCCGGAGGCTGAGTGGCAAAGCGCGTGCGTGTGCCGCTCAGCGCGCTGGAAGCGGGCGAGCGACTGCTGGACGAAAAGGCGGCGCACTACCTGCGCGACGTATTGCGGTTGCGGGCAGGGGAGACGTTCATCGCCTTCGATCCCGAGACCAAGCTCGAGGCGGACGCGCGTTTGGCCGAGAGCACGGACGGCGTGTACTGCGGCATCGGCGTGCTACGCGAGGGTACGCGCGGCGGCGATACCGGCATCGTGCTCATTCAGTCGTTGGGCAAGGGCGACAAGACGGAACAAGTGGTCCGCTCGGCGACGGCACTCGGCGCAGCTGAAGTGCACTTGGTCGAGAGCGCGCGCAGCGTCGCGCGCGTCGGCGATCGCGGTGACTCGAAGCACGCGCGCTTGGAGGCAATCGCGCTCGATGCATCGCGGCAGTGCGGGCGCGTCGATGTCCCGAAAATCGTTGGGCCACACTCGCTAGAGCACGAGCTGCAGGGCTGGCGCGACGAGCCTGCGATCAAGCTCGCTTTGGTACCTGGGGCGCACCAGAGCTTGCGCGCATCGAGCGCGGATTGGTCGCTCGGCTCACCAATCGCGATCTTGATCGGACCTGAAGGGGGATTGGCGCCGGAAGAGCTCGCGGCCGCGCACGCCGTCGGCTTCAGCGACGCGCACTTTGGGGAGCTCGTCTTGCGCACCGAGATTGCCGGCACGGCCGTGCTCGGCGCGCTGCTCTTGCTCGGCCAAGCCTGAGCCGCAGCCGGGCCCCTCGCTGACGCGTGTCCGGCTGGACACGCGCGCGGCTTTTCGAACACGTGTGGCGGGCTGAAGCTCAAGCATATCGAGGGGATGGCGCTCGGTACGCGGCTTGCGAGAGCACTCGACATGGCTCCTCTGATGCTCGCGCTCTTGCCGACGTTGATCGCTTGCCTGGTGTTCGTCGGCACGCTCCGGCTGCGCGGCGCCAAGACGCGCTGAGCTGAAGCCAGCTGCGGCGACGCGCTCGGCGAGCCGAGCTCGCGCAGAATACGGCTTTCGAAACGAAAATCGCAGTTTGAATGCGAGCTACGATTTTCGCCGACGAATGCCTTCGGTCGTTCGATGGTCGCGCGCCGTGCTGCACCGACGACGTCGGCCCCCCGCGGCGGCCGGAGGGCGACGCTTGCTGGGGGCCTGGCGCGCGCAGCGCGGAGCGCGAGCAGTGCGCTCGGCACGAGCGCAGAGCAAGAGGTGAAGTCATGAAATAGTAGACCAGTCCTCCGTGGGCCCTGACGAAGGGAACCACACACCGAAGGCAAGGGCGACGAGCCGGAGTTACCGGCCTGCTCGTGCGCATTGTGAGTGCGCATGAGTCCCGCGAGGGGTGGTCTGGTGGAAGCCGTAGGTGCAGTGCGGAACCGAACGAAAGTGAAGCGCCGTAAGGCTGGCGAT
>JBEQTH010000121.1:0-5968 GCA_040348785.1 Myxococcales bacterium
ACACGACTGCGTGCCGCTCAGCCGCACCGTCAGATTCGAATTGTCCTCTTTCTCGAGATAGTTGGGGCCCTTATTGAACAGCGTACTCACGGTCTTGCCGCGCGAGGCAGGCGCAACACCGGTCACGATGACCCGCGCTAAGTAGTTGGTGCCGGTCACGGCTTCGTCGCTCAGATCGAGCAGCACGTCCGCCTCGAGGGGCACGGTCGAGTAGGCGACGCTCGTGCAATTTTGGCGATAGCACTCGGCCCCTGCTACGCCGGTCGTTTGGGGATCGAACAAGGGGCCCTCATTCAGGATGAGCGTCCAACCACCACCCTCCGCCTCCATCTCGCAGTAGGCGGAGAAAGGAGCGCTGGCAGCGCTCGGGGCTATCGTGTACGCGCCACTGGCCAGGTTCGGCCGAGCCAAGTGCAGTTCTTTGCAAGAGAGAGGGCGCGCGCACAGCGTGCCGTTGCCAACATAGCCATTCGGGCAGGTGCAGGTGACGAGTCCGCCCACGACAGCGCAGGTGGCGTTGGCCGCACAATTTCCCGGACACACCGCGGGCGCCCCTGCGCCGCCGCTGGCGCCGGCACCGCCTGCCCTTCCCGCATTGCCGCCGCCACCGCCTGCTCTCCCCGCGCTGCCGCCGCCTCCAGCGTTGGGTTTGCCTCCGGCCTCAGGCGCCCCGGCAGAGCCGTGCCCTGCATGGCCACCGGAGGTGTGCTCGCCCCCACTTGCCGTCGTGCCCCCGTTAGCTCCGGCGCCCCCGTCAGCGGGTGTGCCGGCTCGAGCGCCGTCGCCGAATCTCGCGGACGTGCCGTCAGAGTCAGATTGGCCGCTGCTGCCGGCCGTCGTGGTTTGGCCACTCGGGCCAAAAAGGTCGGTTGCTTCGGGGCCTCCGCAGGCATTGGCGGCAATGAGCGCAGCGATTAGCCAAAGACCCTGGTTCTGCTTCTCGTACGCGCCCGCCACCTGTGTAGTGTGGCGGGGCGTCGCGGGTTAGTCCAGTGCTGAACCCCAACTCAGCAGTCACTCGTTTGACTCTGATCATAAATTGCGACGGCGTGAGACGCTTCTCCGACCTTCGCGGCGCGTAAATCGGCTGTGATCGCGGGCGCAGCGATCAGTTCCGTCCGGCCGCAGTAGGAGGCCCGGAGAGAGGCTGCGCTCTCGCCCGCTACGGTTCTGACCTCCTCCTGCCGGGTGCAGTGGCGTCCGCAGCTCACGGTCGACATCGTCGAGATGGTCGCATGCGCGCCATCGCAACGCGCGTAGTAATGATAGCCGGCATCGAAAAAGCGAAACACTGTGCAGCCATCGTGAGTGAACAGGGTTTCAACCTCGATGTTCGAGTTGTTAGACGGGCTCGACGAGACTGGCGCGGAAGCGGAGAAGCAAGCCGAGCAACCCAGTCCGAGCAGGCACAGCGCCATTGGCAGATTGGTCATTCAATATTATTACTCGTGCGAGCTTGCACGCGCGTTGGCGTCGATGAGCACATCGCGCTTCTCGACGTTCGAGCGCAAGCGCGCTCTCGTAATGGCTGCCCTCGCTGGACAGGTGCGCGCGAATTGAGTCGAAGCGTGCGGCGGGCTCGCCGGGTACTCGTTCGAAACGCAGGGAGTGCGCACTCGGATTCGAGCCGAAGGAGCTATTCTGTGTCGGTGAGTCTCGCATCACGCGGGCGCGCTCGCCGAAGACTGCTGCGCGCTGGCAATTTCGAGATGGGAACGAGGGCTGGTCGTGGGTTCGAGTCATGCCCCATCTGGCGCCAACCGGGGCCTGCGGCGAGCGTCCCCAATCCAGCGAGCCCCGGCCCATTGCGTGGTCAACCGGCTGCGCTCGGGTTTTGCCGCTTTCGGAGCCCCTCGACAATACCCTCGTGCCGACGATCTCGTACTCCGTGCGGCTCGACCTGATGACCGACCCTAAATGCGGTAACCGACGCATTTTTGGGGAAGGTTTTAATGCGCCTCACCATCTTTAAGAGTCACACCTAGCGGAGGCCGGATGCCAAAGATTGATCGATTGTCACGTCGCACACTCCTGCGAGCTTTAGGGCTGGGGCCTGCCGTTTTGCCGCTGTTGTCGGTCGAACGCGAAGCTCACGCCCAGGTTCCGGCGCCAAAGGCTGGTTTGATCCTCGCTTGGACCAACGGCTGGATGAGCCAATCTGCAGCAACGGGCTGGCCCGGTGTGGGCACGAGCTGGACGTTCAAGCCGTTTCAGGCCTCGCTCGAGCCGTACAAGTCGGATCTCTTGCTGATCGACAATATGAATTATCGCTTCATCCGGGACGGGGTGTCGCCCGAGGCTACTGGTCACGCGGCCTTTCCAGGCATGCTGACGGGCCAGCTCTACAAAGCAGCTGGCACCAGCACTGCAAATATCGTCGCAGGCGGTCCGTCGATCGATCAGTACATCGGTTCCAGCTTGGTGAAGGCTGGCTACAAAGGCCTGCCCAGTCTCAATCTCGGTGTCTTTGTCAAGAGCACCGGGCGGCTCTCGTGGCGCGCAGCGAGCGATCCAGTCATTCCGACTACAGATCCCTACAAGGTGTTCAACCAAGTATTCGGTGCGTCGATGCCCGCCGCTGGGGGCGGCACGGTGCCTGACCCCGCCGTCGCACGTCAGCGGGCGATCAAAAAGAGCGTCCTCGATCACGTGATTGCCGACCTGACTCGCTTCACGTCGCGCGTTGGCACCGAGGACAAAGCGGCCATTCAAGCCCACCTCGCGTCCATTCGTGCGATCGAGACCGATCTGGACCGGCAGGTGACGCCGGTGACTGGTAAGCCTCCAGTTTTGGAGCAGGGCGTCGACACCGCTTCGACGAACGCGTTCGAGACGACGACCAAGATGATGATCGACATCTCGGTTGCTGCGTTGGCCGCCGACGCGACCCGCATGATTGTGCTTCAGCTCGGTGATCAGGGCGACGCCAACGTGATTTTCACCAAGCTCGGCTTCAAGGCCGCCGGTAAGGGCGACAACACGGGCGACGACAATGGTTTCCACAACATCGCTCACGCCAACGGCGCGGATAAAGACAAGTGTGACACTTGGTTCCAGGAGCAGCTGGCATACACGATTGGCAGCATGAAGGCCGTGGGCCTGCTTGACCGCGGGGTGCTTTTGGCGATGAACAGCATGCGTCACGGCATGCATGAGTTCAACAATGTGCCGGCGATGATCGCGGGTAACGCTGGCGGTTACTTCAAGACTGGCCGCAGCATCAAACTGGCGAACCTAACCGCCCCCAACGGCATCCTCATCGCCTTGGCGAACGCGCTCGGCGTTCCGACTCAAACGTTTGGGCGCGCCGAATACGGTGGCGAGCTCGCCGTGCTTCGCAACGCCTAACTCGAGGGCTCACCATGCTGAACGCAAAAACACTCAAGTTCTCGAGTCTCGTCAGTCTCATCGCGGCCGGGTCTCTGTTCAACGTCGCCTGTGTCGCGGGCAACAGCGACAATCCCGCCAGCCCAAGTGCGGGTTCGAACCCCGGTGCAGGGTCGAGCCCCACGGCCACCGGGGGAAGCCCCAGCGGTAGCGGCGGAGCCGGATCGGCCGCTGGTGGTATGGGCGCGGCCATGGATCCGCCCAAGCCAGGCTCGATTTCCCCGGAAAATGCCGGCGTCATGCCGCTTCGGCGGCTCACGCACCGAGAATACTCGAACACGATGGCTGAGCTGTTGGGGGACACGACGCAGCCCGGGTCGAAGTTCGAGCCGGATGGGCCGGGCCCAGGTGGCTTCGAGGCGCCCGGCACGGTCGCGACTGAAACCGCGCGTGGCTACATGGATACGGCCACGACGTTGGTGGCGACGGCACTCACGGCCAAGAAGATCGTCATTCCTTGCACCGCACCTGCGAACGCCGCCGCCGAGACAACCTGCGTTACGTCGCTCGTCAAAGACTTCGGCGCACGGGCCTACCGGCGCGACTTGGTGACGAGCGAGGTCGACGATTTGGTCAAGCTGTTCCAGACCGTGAAAGGCCTGGGTGCGACGTTCCAAGAGAGCGTGGCCGCCACGATCGAGGCGATGCTTCAATCGCCGAACCTTCTGTATCACTGGGAAATCGCTGACCAGCCTGCCGTACACGATCCGGAGAACGCCGCTTTGGTGGCCTTGACGCCCGATCAACTGGCTTCGCGGCTCTCCTACTTCCTGTGGGAATCTCCGCCGGATGCCACGCTACAAGCGGCTGCAAAAGCAGGCCAGCTCGCCACGGTCGAGGGTCTCAAAGCCCAGGCCACGCGGCTACTCGCAGACGACACTCGGGCGCGCCGCGCGCTGTTCAGCTTTCACAGCCAATGGCTGCACATGGACAACCTGGAGGACCTCGATCTCGGCCCCCAGCTCGCTCAAGAGCTAGAAAACTTCGTCGCTTCCATCTTCGTGGCGGGCGACGGCACGCTCAAGAGCCTGCTCACGGCTCCGTACACGTTCGCCAATGCTTCCACAGCGCCTGAATACGGGCTCACCGTCAATGGCTCGGGCTTCACGCAAGTTGCGCTCGATCCGACGCAGCGCATCGGGGTGATGATGCAGGTGCCGTTCTTGCGCACTAACGGCCACGCGCCGCCGGTACGCCGCGGCCTCGCGGTTTACAAGCAATTGCTGTGCGGCACCGTGCCGGCGCCGCCCCAAGATGTCCCGATGGTGGAGGCGGATACACCAGATTCGACCTTGACGACGCGCGAGCGGTTTGCGAAGCACGCCGAGATAGCGTGCGCGACCGGATGCCATGCCCTCTTCGATCCATGGGGTTTTGCCCTCGAAAGTTTCGATGCAATCGGACACTATCGAACGCAAGAGAAGGGTAAGCCTATCGACGTAACCGGGTTGCCCCAGGGCCCGGATGCAGTGATCGGTGGCAAGACACCGAAGGGCAACATCATCCCGTTCAAGAACGGGATGGAGATGCTCAACGCCCTCGCCGCAAGCGACGAGGTCAGCTGGTGCACGTCGAGGAATTGGTCGCGCTTCATGCTCGGTCGTATGGACGGCGACGCAGACACCGGCGCAATGTCGAATGCCTACCTGGCCGCGGGCTACCAGCCTGACCGAATCACCGCGCGCCCGTTCTCCGTCAAAGATTTCTTGGTCTCGATCGTGGGAACGAAAGCGTTTCGCTTCCGGACGCCGTCAGCCGGCGAGACTCTGTAGTCAAGACTCGAGACCTTCTCGGGTATGGAACGCTCGATCCGCAAGGAGCAACCCCATTAGTCTGAGCCCTTCGCGTACACACCTGGCGTAATGCCAACGTGCTTGATGAAGTGCCGATTCATTTGGCTCTGATCATAAAATCCTACGGCGTGAGCCGCTTCTCCGCAGTCATGACCGTGCCGCATCAGATCGCGGGCTCGAGCGAGACGAAGATACGTTAGGTACTGGTGCGGCGTGAGCCCGAACTCACGTCGGAAACTACGAATTAGCCGTTGCTTGGAGGTGGACTCGCTCGTCACCACGAGATCCAAGAGCGTCACGGGTTCGCGATACCGAGCGTGTAGCATGTCTCGCGCACGCGCCAGCCCAGCCTTGGAGAGGTCATCGCTCGCTGCCTCTCTCATCGGTTCGCGGAATTGGGTGATGCAACTGGCAATGAACCCCGACGCGACTGCGTCGGCGTCCTGGCTGCGGTGGTTGCGAAGCGCTCCGATTGTGGTGAGCAGCTCTGCGCTGAACGGCGCTCCTGGCACGACTTGTGTCTGCCAATGAACTGGCTTTACATCTCCAAAGTGTTCGAGTGCTACCCGCGAAATCATGTCGGGTGAGATGAGAAGAATGATGACGCTGGACGGGTCGGCAAACCCGAAGGTTTCGCCAGGTTCACACAGCATGATCGCGCCAGGGGGCACCTCGTGTAGGCGACCTCGATAGTGCAAACGAGTAGGAACGGATGCCGCCTGGAAGGCGAACGCATACAGGCTGGAGTACCCTCTAAACGCTGGGGTGTCGCGGCGCTCGAGAACTTC
>JBEQTH010000123.1:0-28013 GCA_040348785.1 Myxococcales bacterium
CTCGCGCTCGCTGCGCGACGGAGGCCGAGAGATCTCCTCGGGTAAGAAACACAGAGCTTCGTGCGAAACCGTCGCCACTACCTGCGATCGTCCGACGAATATTGGGCTTCGCTGAGAGCAGCCAGCTCACCCACGATCGCCAGCCTTACGGCGCTTCACTTTCGTTCGGTTCCGCACTGCACCTACGGCTTCCACCAGACCACCCCTCGCGGGACTCATGCGCACTCACAATGCGCACGAGCAGGCCTGTAACTCCGGCTCGTCGCCCTTGCCTTCGGTGTGTGGTTCCCTTCGTCAGGGCCCACGGAGGACTGGTCTACTATTTCATGACTTCACCTCTTGCTCTGCGCTCGTGCCGAGCGCACTGCTCGCCGCTTCGCGGCTGCGCGCGCCGGGCCCCTCAACCCCGGACGCGGCGCCCAAGCCCGCCGCGCGCGGGGGAGGGTCCAACACCGCTAACCAACGCATTCCGCTTCCACGGGCGGAGTAATACGCTGCCCACGAACTCCGGTGCGCGCGAAGCGCCGCACGCCTCGCGCCCCAGCGCGCGCCAAGCAGCACAGCCGCTTGCCGTGAGCGGAGTCGTACGACGCTGCCCACAAACTCGGGTGCGCGCGAAGCGCCGCACGCCTCGCGCCGAAGCGCGCGCGAAGCAGCACAGCCGCATGCACGGAAATACGTCGAGCCCAACCGACGTTGGCACGATCAGATCACGATCCAGCGAATGAGATGGAGGCCTACGAGAACCGACCGAACGGGCGCATGCGACTCCTCAGCAAAGCGCGATCGGCCCAGCGGTCACCAGCCGATTCTCCGCAAACGTAAGTCTCCAATCGCGCGCGAAGCGCCGCGCGCCCTTATCCCACGCGTCAGGTCACCACGACCCGCCGCGCCACGAGCTTTGCACCGCCCACCACGCCCCAAGCCCGCTACCCAACCCCAACCGCCGCCCCAACCGGCGCGCTTCAACCTCACTGCGGCGTTTCGACCACGTGCCGGAACTTCTTCGCCTTCGCGATACGCATTGCGCGCTGTTCTTCAGCTTGTTTGACCTTGTCCGGGTCGACCAGGAACGGCGAGAGGCGTTCGGTGCGTTCGAATTTGGCTTTGTATTCCGAAGCTTCGAATTTGCTTTTGAACGGGCCGATGCGCACGCGCTGCCAGAGCCCGCGGTCGGGGACGTACGCCGCTTGGCGAAAGGCGCGGTGGCCGCGCTTGCGTAGATCTTCGACGAGCTTGTCGGCGTCGGCTTGGTCGCGGTAGCTCGCGACTTGCAGTTGGTAGCCGCCCTCCATGCCCGACGGGGCGAGCTCGCCGCCGTCGGCGAGGGTGGAGGCGGATTGGGCCATTGCCGTGAGTGAGTCTTTGGGATCGGTGGTGACAGGGGTCGCGCTGAGCAGGGTGCCGACGGGCAGCGGCATCACGGGCAGGCGATCGGCGGCCGGCGGCGGCGCGCTGGGCGCGGCGTTGGGATCGGGCGCGGGTTGTTCCACGAGGCGGCCGCGTTCGTCCTTCACGGCGGCAAGCGCGGTGGTCGGCTTTTGCGAGTCGCTCAGGATCCCTGGAAAGGTGACGTCGCGGCCGTCCAGCTGTTCGGCGGGGGTAGAGTTATTTTTGGCGCTCTTCACCAGCTCTGCCAGCGGATCGTGCTCGGCGCGCGCGGGGGGACCTGTGCGCTTGGCCATCACGAGGGCGACCGTGACCAGCGCGGCGCCGCCCAGAGACGCGAGCAGCAGGGCCCCGAGCCGCGAAGATCGCGACGCTCGGTCCTCTTCTTGGATCTGCTCCAGATTGCGGACGTTCACGGATTCCATGGCGGTGTGCCACGGTTAAACCAGGGCGCGGAATTGGGCTAGTTTTCGGCGAGCAGCCCGAGCAGGGCCTCGGCCTTCCAGAGCGTTTCTTGGACTTCGCGCTCCGGATCGCTGTCGGCCACGATCCCGCCGCCCGCCCAGTAGTGCCCTTGCTCGCCGCGCACCGTGAGGGTGCGAATCGCCATGCCGAGCTCGAGCGAGCCGTCGTGGGCGAGGTAGCCGAAGGCGCCCGTGTACAGGCCGCGCCGCTCGGCTTCCAGCTCTGCGATCAGGTCCATGGCCCGGACTTTGGGCGCACCGGTGACGCTGCCGCTCGGCAGCATCCGCTCCAAAAGCTCGCTGCGCGTCACACCGGGGCGTTGTTCGGCGCGCAGCGTAGCCACGCGATGCAGCACGGTGCCGTGCGCCTCGACGTGCGGTGGCACCACGAGCTGCACGCTCCCCGGCCGCGCGAGCCGCGCCAGATCGTTGCGCTCGACGTCGAGCACCATGGTCAGCTCGGCACGCTCCTTGAGGTCCGCGTCCAGCTCGCGGGCGAGCTCCGTATTGCGCGCTTCGTTCTCCCCACGCGGCCGTGTACCCTTGATAGGTGACGTGAAAAGTACGCCGGAAGTATCGAGACTCAAAAACAATTCCGGCGAGACCGACGCCACGCTGAGCTCCGCCCAGTCGAACGCCGCCGAATACGGCGGGCTGCCTCGCCGCTGCAGCCGCTCGAGCAGATCCGCAGCCCGGCCGCGGACACGCAGCTCGAAGCGTCGCGCCAGGTTCACCTGATACAGATCGCCCGCGCGGATGTGCTCGAGGGCCCGGCGGATGCGCGCGCGGTGAAGCTCGGGCGCCTCGAGCTCGGTGGTGCGCTCGAGCGCGACCGAGTCGGCTTCGCGCACGGAGCCGCGTGAGCGCAAACGAGCCGCGAGCTCCTGCACCGGCTCGCGCGCTTCGCCGACCACGCGCACGCGCCCGCCGCCGATCACCGCGACGGCGGCGTAGCGCACCCAGTGCGGCGACACGAGCTGCGGCACGGCGCGCGCGCTGCCCTGCCCGCCGCGCTCCAGCCCGCGACGGCACTCGTACGGGAGCAAGCCCACCCAACGCGGCACCGCGTGAAGCGGAGAGCGCGCAGCAAGCGCCAGGCCCGGCTCGGGATCGAGCGCGTCCGAGTGCGCCACCGGGTCGCAGGCAAGGTAGGCTAAAGTGCCGTTTTTCGCCCACAAAAGTGAGCTATGGGCACACGCCGACACGCGCCGCGCAAGGGCTAACGGATTAGCCGGGACGTCGAGCCACTCCTCATACATGGGCGGCAATCACCCGCCCGCTCGGCGCCACGATCGCATCACTGAGCGGGGCCGTCACCGTTGCGCCGGGGCACACCACGCAGCGCGTGAGCGTGCCCTGCCCGACCACGCGCGCACCAGCACCGACCAGCGACTCTTCCAACCGCACGCCGCGCGCGAGCTCCGCGCCGTCCGCGACGAAGCCGTCGAGCCCGCGCGTGGCAAGCCACTCCAGGTTCGCCGCGAGCAACCCCGCGGGATCCCCGGCGTCGGTCCAGGGCGTGCTCACCGGCACGCTGCGCACCGTGCCACCCGCACGCAGGATCGGTAATGCCGAGTCCCCGAACAAGCAGCCTTGCTCCGGCAAACTGGCGAGCACTGCCGCGCCGAGCGACAGAACGCCCACGTAGTCTCCACTCCGTACCTCGCTCCCGAAGCGCTCGCCGCGCAAGCGCACGACGTGCCCATCCGCGTCGAGCCCCACGGTGCCCTCGCCGTGCGCTCGAGGGGCCACGCCCAGGCAGTAAGAGTGGGGCTCGAGCCCTACCAAAAGCTGGTCGATTGGCGGATCGACCAAAATATCTCCGTTCCAAACCAGCGTCGGCGCGCTCGACAAATACTCGCGCGCGCCGGCCACGCCGCCCGCGGTCCCGCGGATGGTCGTTTCCACCACGACCCGCAGCGGAACGGGCGAGCGCGCGAGCACCCGGTCGAACGCGCTCGCCAAGTGATGCGCGTTGATCACGACCTCGCTGAAGCCCGCGCGCGAAAGGCCCGCCAGCGCATGCTCCAAGATCGAGCGATCCCCGACCGGGACGAGCGGCTTGGGCAGCTCGTCCGTCAAGGGGCGGAGCCGGGTGCCAAAACCGGCACACAGGACAATCGCGGAAGCCATCGGCCGTGCATCCTAGCGCGAAACTCGCCTGGCCCAGCAGAACCGTGTTAGCCCGCAACGCATGAGCGTCCTGTCCCTCAGCTGCTGCTCGCTGCTCTCTGCCATTTGCGCCTTCACGCTGGTCAGCGCGTCCGGTTGCGGCACCGACGCCAAGGGCGTCGATGACTGCCGAGACATCGAGGAAGCGCGCTGCGTGGCGGCCAAGAATTGCGCGCTGCTCAGCGACGTCGACGGCTGCAAGCGCTTCTATCGCGACCAGTGCCTGCACGGCTTGGCCGTGTCCCCGCCCGGCTCGAACCAAGTGAAGCTATGCGTGGCCGCGATTCAGAACGCGGGCACTTGCGCGAGCCACGCCACCGACGGCTCGGACACACCGCTCGACCAGTGCGATCCGCCCATCGACACCGCGAGTGCCACCACGGCCTGTGAGATCGTGAAAGAACCGGAGCTGGCGACCGACTGCGCCTTCTTGGCACCGAGCTCCGGCGGCAGCGGCGGCGAAAGTGCTGGTGGCGGCGGCGGCGAAAGCGCCTCGGGCGGCAGCTCCGGCACCGCGGGCAGCGACGACAGCGCATCCAGCCCCTGATTGTTGGGCCAAAGCCCGAATTCGGTCACAGGGCCGCTAGCACTGAGCGACTCCCCAATGCTACACGGAGCGCGCCGATGCGTTTCGCTCCTCACTCTCTCGTGCTCTGTGCAGGCCTGGGGCTGCTCGCCTGCAGCTCTTCTGCGGGGACCACGACCGCCATCGTGCGGCCCCAGCTGCTCTCGGTGTTGCCGGAAGATTTTCTGGGCAAGGTTCCGTGCAGCCCGGACTTTGGATCGCTCGAAAGCGGAGGCACCGGCGGCGCGGCCACGGGCTCTGGCGTGCTCGCGGCCAAGAGCTACGTCGCCACGCTGACCGACGTCACACCGACCGACACCGATGGCAGCATCGTCAACTTCGTGCTCCCGACCTCGCCCCCCACGCGTTGCACGCAGCCCGTCACCTTCGGCAACCTGGTGACCTACCACTTTTACATCGCCCACATCGACGCCTACACCGAGAACGCCGAAGAGCTCACGCCCTTCGCCCCGGGCTCGCCGTTGATCCTCGACACCAGCGGCAACCGCGTCGCGGCGCGCTGGAGCGCTGACTGCGGCGGGTACCCGCCGAGCCCGGCCGCCGGTGGCACGGGCGGCGGCGGCGGAAGCGACGCCGTGGGCGGCGGCGGAACCGCGGGCAACGCCGGCCTCACCGGGGTCGTGGTCTATGACACCGTGACCCAAACCCCGCACGGCTGCGGCATGGGCCTGGCTCCGATCGAGTAACGAGACGCCTGGCCTTGCGGGGCGGCCCGCTGGCAGCTACCACGTAGGAGCGACATGCCGCCCGCTTACTCCGATCCCTCTCCGGGTCTGCATCGCCCAGGCAAGGTCGTGACGCTGCTCATGTGCGTCATGGGCGGGCTGTGGCTGGCCTTCGCCGTCGGCATGCACTGGGCGGGCGTCTCGCCCGAAGTGTTCGCGCTGTTCTGCGGCAACACGTTGCTCGTGTTGCACGGTCAGGTCTGGCGTCTCGTGACGGCGCCGTTGATGCACGACCCGAACGGTTTCTGGCACCTGTTCGGAGTCGTGCTCACGCTGTACTTCTTCGCCGTGCCCTTGGAGGCGCTGTGGGGCAGGAAGCGCTTCGTGCGCTTCCTACTCGGCCTCGCGCTCGTCCCATCCCTGATCCAAGTCTTCTTCGATGTGGCGCTGCCGCTCTCGGTGCGCAGCTCGCTCGTGAACGACTACTGGTTCGGCGGCGCTGCAATCGCGAGCGGCTTGACCGTAGCCTGGGCGCTCAATCATCGGGACTCGGTGGTGCGCATCTACGGCATCTTGCCCGTTCCCGCGCGCGCGCTGATCTGGATGGCGCTGGGCTTTCCCCTGATCTACCTGATCTTTCGTTCGGCCCCGCCGGAGGGGATCCCCGCCCTCTTCGGCGGCTGCCTCGCCGGCTGGCTCCTGGGCGGCGGCACCCCCTCGCCCCTGCGCCGCTATTGGCTGAAGTTCCGGATCAATCGTCTGGACGCGGAGGTCGCACGCGAAGCGGCCCAGCGCAAAAAGCGCGTCGAACGGTCACGGCTCAAGGTCGTGGAGGGCGGTCTCGGCAAGTCGGACCCGCCACGCGATGGCGAGAAGGGGCGCGGCCCGGACGGTCGCTGGCTCAATTAGGACGTATTTCGTCTTTCCGCCGTACACCTTCACGGTCACGTGTAGGGGCGAGAGGCCCGGCTAGGCTGAAACCACCTCGCGTGCTAGGACGCAGGCCCATGCGAACCTTGCTCGACCCGGAGAGCGTCGCGCGCGGGCTCCGTCGCATGGCGGGTGAGATCGTCGAGCGCCACGCGGGTGCTCGAGATCTGGTCCTGGTGGCGATTCGTCGCGGCGGCATTGCGGTGGCCGGCGAGCTCAAGCGTTGGCTGGGTGAGCTCGAGCAGCATCCAGCGCCGCTCGGCACGCTGGACATCACCCTGTACCGCGACGACGCTTCCACGGCGCTGCCCAACCCGCGCATCGGCGCAAGCTCCATCCCCTGCTCGCTCGAAGCGCGCCACGTCATCTTGGTCGATGACGTGCTGTACACCGGGCGCACGGTGCGCGCGGCCATCGACGCACTGATGGATTACGGCCGGCCGCGCCTGATCGAGCTGGCCGTGCTCGTGGATCGAAATGGCCGCGAGCTGCCCATTCAAGCCAACTACGCGCTCAAGACCGAGACCGTGGCGGCCGACGAGCGCATCGATGTGTTCGAGAGCGCGGGCGGCATCCACGCCGTGGTTCAGCCTCACGGCTCGCCCACGATCCCGCCCGGCGCGCCGCGTCCCGAGGTACCATGACTGAAGAGCGCATCCGTCACCTGCTCGGCATCGAAGACATCTCGCGCGAAACTGCCGAGCGCTTGCTCGATCTTTCGCAGTCGTTCCTGGAGGTCTCGCGGCGGCCCGTGCGCAAGGTGCCGGCGCTGCGGGGCAAGACCATCATCAACGTTTTTTTCGAAGCCTCGACGCGCACGCGCACCAGCTTCGAGCTCGCGGGCAAGCGGCTCTCGGCCGACGTCGTGAACATTGGCGGCTCTTCTTCCAGCACCAGCAAGGGCGAAACCCTGCGCGATACGGTGAACACGCTGGATGCCATGCACGCGGACGTGATCGTGATTCGGCACGCGGCGTCCGGTGCCGCGCACTACGTCGCGCGCTATGCGCGCGCGGGCGTGGTCAACGCAGGCGACGGCATGCACGAGCACCCGACGCAGGCATTGCTCGATGCGTTCACGATCCGCCAGCACCGGGGTAACGACTTCAAGGGCATGAAAGTCGCTATCTGCGGGGACATCACGCACAGCCGGGTGGCGCGCTCCAACGCGCTGCTCTTGAAAATGCTCGGCGCCGACGTTGCGCTGGCTGGTCCACGGACGCTATTGCCGACCGCCGTCGAGACCATGGGCTGCCGGGTGTACGACCGACTCGAGCCGGCGCTGGAAGGCGCGGATGTGGTGATGATGCTGCGCATTCAACGCGAACGCCTGGGCGCGCCGCTGCTGCCCGCGCTCCGCGAGTACGCGCGCGTCTTCGGCTTGAGCGCGGCGCGCCTCGCGCTCGCCCAGCCGAACGCCCTGGTCATGCACCCCGGTCCGATGAACCGCGGCGTGGAGATCTCCGACGAAATCGCGGACGGACCGCACAGCGCGATCTTGAATCAGGTGGAGTCCGGCGTGGCCGTGCGCATGGCAGTGTTGTATCTGGCGGCGAGCGAGCCAGGCGCACCGACCGACGGCTGATCGTCGTTCGAGCTTCCAGCTCTGGATTGGATGGTCACGCGCTACGGCGCGTCACGTCGAAACCTTCGGCGTCGCGGTTCGAGCCGAAGGGGAAACGCGCAGGCCGTCGCCAATGACAGCTTGGAGCGAGAACCGCGGCGCGCTTGCGAGGGCATCGCTGCTCCGCGGTGAAAAGCGTTGCAAGTGCGGCAAGCTGAATTTCTGGCGTGACAAAGGGCTTCGGCAGCCCTCACCCGCGGGCAACGAGCTCTCATTTCGATCGTAGGCGGGCCGCGCCTCGTCACACGACGCGCGGGGCGTGACCTCAGGCCACCGTGATTTCCGGCGTTAAATACACGTCCTGAATCGTGTGCAGGAGCTTCACGCCGTCCGCGCGGGGGCGCTGGAACGACTTGCGGCCGCTGATCAGGCCCATTCCGCCGGCGCGCTTGTTCACGACGGCGGTGATGGCGGCTTCCTGAAAGTCGTTACTGCCCGAGGCGCCGCCGGAGTTGATCAGCCCGGCACGGCCCATGTAGCAGTTGGCGACTTGGTAGCGCGTCAAGTCGATCGGGTGATCGCTGGTGAGCTCGGTGTAAATGCGCTCGTCGAGCTTACCGTAGGACGAGCCCCCGCTGTTCAGGGCTTTGAAGCCGCCGTTATTTTCGGGCGCCTTCTGCTTGATGATGTCGGCCTGCAGCGTGACGCCCAGGTGATTGGCTTGGCCCGTGAGGTCGGCCGACAGGTGATAGTCGGTGCTGCCGACTTTGAATGCCGAGTTGCGCAGGTAACACCAGAGCACCGTGGCCATGCCTAGCTCGTGCGCTTGCGCGAACAATTTTCCGATTTCGATGATCTCGCGCGAGGCGTCGGCCGAGCCGAAGTACACGGTGGCGCCCACCGCGGTGGCTCCCATGTTCCAAGCTTGCCTGATGGTCCCCCATAGGATCTCTTCGGCCTTGTTGGGGTAGGTCAAAAGCTCGTTGTGGTTCACTTTGACGATGAACGGGATGCGGTGCGCGTACTTACGCGCGACCGCGCCCAGCACGCCGAAGGTGCTGGCGACCGCGTTGCAACCGCCCTCTATGGCGAGCTCGACGATGTTCTCGGGATCGAAATAGTCCGGGTTCTTGGCGAACGAGGCCCCCGCCGAATGCTCGATGCCCTGGTCCACGGGCAAGATCGAGAGATAACCCGTGCCGCCCAGGCGACCGTGATCGAACAGCGACTGCAAGCTACGCAGCACCTGCGGACTGCGATCGGAGTGCGCCCAAACGTCTGCCACGAAGCTCGGTGAAGGCAAGTGCAGGCGCGCGCGCGGAATGGTCTTGCTCTGGTGCTCGAGCAGGTACGCGGCCTTGTCGGCGAGCAAGCCTTGAATCGCACTGAATTCGCTCATCGTTCCTCCGAGGGCAGTGGGGTGCCTCGCGGAAGTGTAGCCAGAAAATGCTACTTGGCGACCAGATCGACCTGCGTGGCTTGGCTCGCGTCGCCGCCCAAAAACCGGCCCGCCACGACCGAGAAGCTGGCCGGCAAATCAGTCACCAGCAGCTCGAGCTGGCGTTCTGGGGCGACTTGGCTCGTGGTCGGCGCGAGGCGCTCGTCTGCGATCCATTCGGCAACGACGGCAGCGGTCGCCTCGGCGCTGTCGACGATCGGGATTGGGTGGCCGGCGAGCTCGGCCGCGGCTTCGGCGATTAGGCCTTTGAGCAGCGGAAAGTGCGTGCAACCGAGCACGATCACCGAAGCGCCCGCGGCGATCAGCGGCTCGACGTAGCGGCGCACGATGAGGCGCGGCACTTCGCCTTCGATCCAGCCCTCCTCGGTCAGCGGCACGAGCAGCGGCGCGGCCAACGCCACGACCTCGTAGCGTGTCGACAATTGGCCCACGGCGCGTGGATACGCTCCGGAAGCAACCGTGCCCGTCGTGCCGAGCACCCCGATTTTCGGCGCTTTCTCGGTCTTGAGCGAGCTGACGGCCGCCAGCGCCGCACGCGCGCCGGGCTCGATCACGCCGATGATCGGCAGATCGAGCTCCGCACGCAAGATGTCGATGGCCACGGCGCTCACCGTGTTGCACGCAACCACGATGCCCTTCACGCCGCGCTCGATCAGAAGCTCCGAGCAGCCGCGCGCGTAACGCACCACGGTCTGGGAAGAGCGCGTTCCGTACGGCACGCGCGCCGTATCACCCAGATAGATGATGCGCTCGTTGGGTAGCGCCTGAAGTAGCGCGCGAGCTACCGTGAGGCCACCCAGCCCGGAGTCGAAGACGCCGAGTGGCGCGGCTGCGCTTCTCCGTTCGCCCGTCAGACGTCCTCGATGCGCAGGATGCGCGGCGTGCCCTTGAGGAAGGATTGGCTCTGAATGGCTTTGATTGCGCGGCGAACCGCGCCTTCGGAGCAGCGGTGGGTGATGATGCACACCGGCACCGCGTCGTTGGCCTCGAGGGCGCGGCCCTCTTGCACCATTTGCTCGATGCTGACGCTCTCGTCGCCCAGCGCGGAGGCGATGTGCCCGAGCACGCCGGGATGATCGCCAACGGCGAAGCGCAAGTAATAGCGAGTCTCGACCTCTTCGATGGGCATGATAGCGCGCTTCTTGAGCTGGATGCCGCGCGTAGCGAGGCCCGGCTGACCTTCGATGCGGGAACGCGCCACGTCCACCATGTCCGCCACGACGCTGACCGCCGTCGGCATATCGCCCGCGCCGCGGCCGACGAGCAAACACGGCCCGAGCGCGCGGCCCTCCACGAACACGCCGTTGAGCACGCCATCCACGTTGGCCAAGACGCTCTCTTTGCGCACCAAAGCCGGGTGACAGCGCAGCTCGACGCGCTCGCCGCGGTCATAACCGATGCCCAAGTGCTTGATACGGTACCCGAAGCGATCGGCAAATTGCAGATCGACCTCTTCGATCTCGCTGATACCCTCGACCATCATCTCGGCCGCGTTCACTTCGGCGCCGAAGGCGAGCATGGCCATGACGACCAGCTTTTGTGCGGCGTCGTGGCCGCCGACGTCCAAAGTGGGATCTGCTTCGGCATAGCCCAGCTCTTGAGCTTGCTTGAGCGCGACGGCGTAGTTCATGCCCTCACGCATGCGGGTGAGGATGTAGTTGCAGGTGCCGTTCAGGATGCCGTGCACGCTGGCCACCGAGTCACTCGCCAGCGCTTCACGCAGCGTGCGGATGATCGGAATGCCGCCACCGACGGAGGCCTCGAAGGCCAGGTCCACCTTGGCCAGGATCGCCTTTTGCACGAGCTCCGGCCCATGTTTGGCGATCAGCAGCTTGTTGGCGGTCACCACGCCTTTGCCAGCCGCGATCGCACGCTCGATGTAATCCGAGGCCGGGTGCTCCCCGCCCATGACCTCGACCACGAGGTCGACGCTCGGATCGTCGAAGATCACGTCCGGATTTGTCGTGATCCATTCCTTTTTGCACTCGGGGACGCGCGGCTTGTTCGGGCTCTTCACCAGAACGTGCGTCACTTCAATCTCGGCGCCGGCGCGCAAAGCCAGGAACGACTTGTTCTCTTGCAGCAGCCGAAGCACCCCGCCGCCGACGGTTCCGCAACCGAGGAGGCTTACCCGAATCGGGGATTTTTCACGTTCCGAAGTCATATCAGGGCCGACAGTTGCGCGACTCCCCGCACGGGGTCAAGCGCTTCCAGCCCTCTTTTACCCCGTAGAGCCGGTTTGACCAGGAGCATCCGCCGCGTCGTGCGCGCTGACCGTGGCGTCGCGAGAGTCAGGCGCCACGTTGGCCTCGAGCCACGGCAATTTGGGCCGAATATGGGCGAAAATCGCGCGCTGGGGCGCGTTCTGCATCTCGTTCTCCCAACTTCGGATGCGGGGCCTACCGGCATTCGCCACCACCGCGATCGGCATTCCCGTGAGCGGGTCGCGATCGGCGACGAAGAACGAGTGGTAATGCAGCTTTCCGTCACTGCGCAGCCCGAAGATGGTCACGATGTCGAACGGACGATACTCGTCGCGGTGCTCGTAAATATCGCGAAAAAACGCGACCCGATCCCGAAACGGCAAGCGCTCCGCGGGCGTGGTGTCGGTGAGCTCGAACCACTCGGGATGGCTGCGCGCGAAGTTCACGAAGGTGCCTACGCCGCGCCGATTGTCGAGCCCGAAGCTGTCGAAGTCGAGCTGCCCGCGCACGAACTCGCGCGGCTCCCCGCGTGGCCGAAAGCGCGCGCCGCTCGCGCGCTCCAAAGTGTCGGTCACGAAATCGATGCACACCTGCGGCACGTGGGGGCGACCGCGGTTGTCGAACACCCAGTACTTGTCGTCGTTGAAGGTGAACGTGTCGCTCCCGGCGAGATACGCGCGGAGCCAAGCGGGCCTGAGTGATCCATCTTGTTGCCCTTCTTCGGTCTTGGGCTCGTCGAAGGGCAAGCCTTCGTCGACCTCGTTCTTCACCACCCGTGACAGCACTTCGGTCACGTGTTGCCGCCGCTTCGCCAAGTCGCGCGCGCGCGTCACGCTCTCGACCAGCGCGGGCGGAGTGCGCCGACAGTCGAGCTGCAAAGCGCCGCCCACGCTTTTCAACGCGGCGGGCAGCCAAGCGTCGCCGAAGCGCAACGCCGCCACGGCACCGTTTTCGGTCAACCGGTCGAGGCGAACCTCGTCGGCCAAGCCCTGCGCCGCGGCCGCGCGGATATCCCAATGCAGCGCGGGGCCCGGCTCGGTGCCAGCCACGAACACGCGGTCGAATAACAGCAGGGTCGCGCGCTCCCCGCGCTGGGGGCCGTCATCGTACACGTAGTCGCCCTCGTGACGGTGCAGGCTCCAGGTTTCGGTGCCACGCATCAAGCGCAGCTCGGTGTCCCGAAACAGCACGCCGAGCGCCAAGTAGTTCACGAACAGCGCCGCGAGCTCGGGCGAGTCGCTGTACAGGTAACCCTCGGTCAGGAAAACATCGCGCGCGAGCTCGGGGCTCTTCTTCACTTTCAGCAGCACGCGCTCGAAGGCATACGCCGGGTGCTCGTCGGCGCTCAGCTCGGCACGCAGAGCCTCCGCTTGCGGTAGAGCGTGCTGTGGGTCGAAGTGCGGAGCACGCCGAAACACGACCGGCTCGGCGCGCGCCCGACCGAGCAAGAACGCCCGCTCGAACGCGCCGTTCACCTTTGCACCAGGCAGCGCCGGCTCGGCCTCGAGGCGAGCCACCACCCCGGCACACGCCACGCTTTCGGCGGACTCTCGAGCGGAGACGGCCGCTCGTTCACGGAGGGCGGCCGGAACCGCTGCCAACGGAGCGCGGCGCGCGTCGGGCGGGGTGCGCCGGGCGCAGGCGGGCACCACGCCTGCGAGCAGGGCCAACGAGCTCAAAGCGCGGAGCGCGCACCGCCAAGTCATCGGAAGGCCAACCTTCTCACGGTAGCCCGGTCAGGCCAGTCACTGCAACTCCCCTGTTGTTTGTAGAGGCAGTAGCCACCGCACAAATGCTAAGAGTCGGCCATGCCGTCAGAGCCCGCCTCCGCCCCCGCCTCCGCCTCCGCTGGCACTGGCGCCGACCCGAGCAACGCACACACCCTCGCAATCGACATCGGCGGCACCGGAATCAAGATGCTGGTGCTCGACGCGGAGGCCAAGCCGGTGAACGAGCGCGCGCGCACGTTGACGCCGAAACCGGCGACGCCCGAAGCCCTTCTGGACGTGATCAAGACGATGGTCGCCGCTCAGCCTCCGTTCGATCGCGTGGCCGTTGGCTTCCCGGGCATCGTCAAGCGCGGTGTGACCTTCAGCGCACCGAACTTGGGCAATGACCCGTGGGTCAAGTTCCCCTTGCAAGAGCACGTGCAAGAAATCGTAGGTCGCCCCGTGCGCGTGATGAACGACGCGGATCTGCAGGGCTACGGCGTGATTACCGGGCACGGCGTGGAGCTCGCGCTGACCTTGGGCACCGGCGTCGGCGCGGGGCTGTACGTGGACGGCATCCTGGTCCCGAACCTGGAGCTAGGTCACCACCCGTGGAAGAAAGAGAAGACCTACGAAGAGCGGTTGAGCGATGCGGAGCTCAACGAGATCGGCAAGAAGCACTGGTCGCGCCGCGTGTTCGAGATGATCGAACAGCTGGAGCCCATCTTCAACTACGACATGCTGTACCTGGGTGGTGGCAACGCCGAGCACATCAGAGGCGATCTGCCCGCGAACGTGAAGCTGTTCACCAACGTGCAGGGCATGGCCGGCGGCGTCCGGCTGTGGACCACCGCACCGCGCTGAGCCCGCGCCTCAGACCTTCTTCGGGCGTGGCATGTTCAACCGTTCGAGGCGGTTGATCAGCGTTCGACGCGACACGCCCAGCACCTTGGCGGCCCGCGTCTGATTGCCTGCGCATTGCTCGAGGGCGCTCAGCACCCGCTGCCGCTCCTCGTCCGAATCGATGGCGAAGCGCCCGGTATCGAAGCCCTGCGCCAGAGGGGCTGGCATCGAGCGGGGCCCGTTCAGAGCCGCCGCGGGCGTCGAACGGCGCGCAGCAAATTCTCGGGGCTGAGCGATGACGTGCGTCGGTTCGTCTTCTTCGGCCTCGAATAGCCCGGTCTCGGGGTCGAATGCCTCTTGCGGGACGTGCTCTTCGGTGAACTGCCCGCCTTCGCACACGAAGGGCGCGCGCTCCATCACGTTCTTCAGCTCTCGCACATTGCCGGGCCAGGAATAGCGCTGCATGGCGGCCAGCGCGCTTGGCGTGATCTCCGGCTCCGGCAAATGCGAAAGCTCGCAGAAGCGACGCAGGAACAGGCGCGCGAGCGGCTCGATCTCGATCAGCCGATTCCGAAGCGGCGGGATCGAAAATTCCACGCCTGCAATGCGGTAGTAGAGATCACTACGGAAGCGACCCGCGTTGGCTTCGGCTCGCAAATCGCGATTGGTGGCCCAGATGAAGCGCACGTCGATTGGCGTCGGCTTGGTCGCCCCCACGCGCAAGATCGCTCGCTCCTCCAGCACCCGCAGTAGCTTGGCCTGCGTGGTCAGCGGCATCTCCCCGATCTCGTCGAGGAAGACGCTGCCTTGATCGGTCGACTCGAGGAGGCCCGCTTTGGCTTGGTTCGCCCCCGTGAAGGCGCCGCGCTCGTGCCCGAACAACTGAGACTCGAGCAGGGACTCGGTGAGCGCTGCGCAATTCAAGCGCAGAAACGGCTTGCCGCGGCGATTCGAACGCTGGTGAATAGTCTCGGCAAAGACCTCCTTGCCCGAGCCCGTCTCACCGGTAATCAGCACCGAGATGTTGCTTTGGGCGGCGCGCAACGCCACCTCGTAAGCACGCTTCATTTGCGGATCGAGCAATACGGCCGGCCCCTCGTGGGCGGGATCATCACTGGAGGCGACGGCGCTGACTCGATTGCTCGGCCTGCGTGGCTGCACCAAAATCAAGGCAGCCCCCGCGCGCACGAAATCCCCTGGCTCGAGCAGGCGGCGCTGACCGGGTGAGAGGCGCGCCTCGATGTTCTCGCGCCGCGTCGGAGCGTCGATCTCGTCGGATTGTTCGACGCGAAACACTTGCGTGCCATTGGCGCTGCCGACGTCCTCGACCTCCATCGCGCCGCCGATGTGCAGCGCGAAGTGGTGACGAGAGACCGAGGGATCATCCACTCGGATGTCGTTCAATGGATCGCGCCCAATGCGAACGACGCCACTCGGCGGGAGCGCGTGTGTGGTGCAGTTTTGCCGCAAGTAGACCAAGACCTCGAGCGGGCCTTGCAGGAGTACGGCGCTGGGTCGGTGCGTGAACCGCGCGTCGCTCATCACGTGAACATCTCTTGCCTTACCGAGCATTCTAACCTCGTAACGGCCAGATCGGCAGCGATCTTCATTGCCCAGGCAGACAGCGGCCAAATGAGCCGCGCTGCTGGCCCAACGGACTTCGACTTACTTCGCCCCACCTTGGAGCCCTGAACCACCCGCTCAGTGACCATGTGCGCCCCACAGGGCTCGTACCAGCAATGCGAGCGCGACGACGGCGATGACGACGAAGACCAACTTCGGCAAGCGCGATGGCACCGCTTCCGTCACCGCAACGGGCCCCGCTTCGGGCGCGGCAACCGAGCGCTTCTGACTGCGCCGAGAGACCCGAATCGAGCGCAGTTTTCCATGAAGCTTCGCGCGCTGCGCTTTGGTATCGAGCAGCGCCCGAGCTTGCCGCCAGACGTCGCTGATCGGATTGCCGTCGTCGTCTTCGTCGGCCGGTGGTTGGTCGACGTCGGTGGACGTGGGCGGCGGCTCGGTCGGCTCATCGCCGACTTGCTGCGGTGGCTGCGGGACCAGGCTTCGAAACACGGCGGTCAAGTCGGTCGACGGATCGCCGCTCGGTGGGCCTCGATTGGGGTCGGGCGGCGGGCGAGTCGTCTCGCGCTCGGCAGGTGCGGGAGCGACTCGAAAATAACGGGTCGCGTCGTCGTCGGCGGGCGCGTGCAGCGAGCCGCGTTCGAGCATCTCGATCTTTTGACCGCGTCGCTCGAGCACCAAGCCCACCACGCGATCGAGCTCGGCCGCCACTTGTTGCTCGCTAGCGATGTGCACGCTTCCAAGCTCCGTGAGCGCCGTGATCAAACCGGCCAGCGATAGCTCGCTTGCCGCGGCGTTGCGAAAGCGAACCAAGATCTTGCCGAGCCCGGGCACGAGCGTTGCGGCGTCGACCGGAGTCCGCTCGGAGCTCGAGTCGACGCCGAGCAAGCGAGCGAGCTCACTGAGCGCGCTCGCCACGTCGTCGACCGCCGGCGATGCCAGGTCCGCGCCCGACTGCGCCCCGCGCTCGGACAGCTCGTCCGCCAACAGGGATGCGATGAGCACCTCGGAGACGAACACCTCGCCATAGCGCGCGATCCAGACGCTCTCCGCATAGACGCTTCGAACGGCGTGGAGGTTCGCCGTCACGGACAACAGCCGCTGCGCTTCTTGCGCGGCTTTGAGGGTGTCGAGCACGATCCGCAGGGCGACCGCCGTGTCGAGCGCGACGCCGCGCTCGGCAACGGTTCGCCCCAGCTCGAACAGGCTCACCCCGGGGATGTATTCGCTGGCCACGTACCAGGCGTCTTTGCCGCGGATGATCCCGAGCACCTTCGAAAGCTTCGGGTGGGCCAGGCTGCGCGCGAGATCCGTCGCCGAAGCCAGATCGGGCGAAGGCGCGCCGACCAACTTGCGCAACAAGACGACCCGCCCCGCGTCGTTGCCCTTCAACAGACGCCCCAGCTCGACGACGCCGAGCGGGCCCGCGAACAGCTCGAACAGGGCCTCGCACTGCGGCTCAGCGAGCGGCGCGTCCGAAAGCCTCAGCCCAACCTTGTTCGTTTGCACTTCCCTATCCTCGCTGTCCGCGCTCGAACGACGCTCGAAGTCGCCGCGCCGGGGATCGCCCAAAGACGAGGGCCAGCGCGAGAGCCCGGCGGGGTGCTCCTGCCCCGACCCTCGCAGAACGGTCAGTGACGCGGCGCGCTGAAGGCCAAAACGCAGCACCGGCCGACCGAAGCTCGAAATTTAGCCAGGGCTCGCGATCCCACGCATAAATGCCCCACACCGCTGAGCCCTCACGGATGCGAAAGCACGAACCAGATCAGCGCGCACAAACCCAGCACCAGCAGGATGAGCACCGGCAGGAAGCGCGGGCGCATGCGCCGCACCACCATCTCCGTGATTTCAGGCTGAACGGTGACGATCACCGTTTCAGGAACGGCAACGACACGTTCCTCGACCTGCGGGGTGAGCGGTGGCGCAGGAGCTTCAGTGGGTTGACGGAGCAGCGTCTCGTCGTCTTCGGAGTACCGGCGCGGCGCGGGGGCCTCGTTCGTGGTCGATGAGCGCAAGGCGGCAGCGAGCGGCGCGGCCGTCGCAGTGATCGCCTCGACGGCGGAAGTGGCAGCGGGCTGCGCCGAAAGCGGCTGCTTGCTCGGTGGACGCACCGTAACGGCGCTGGCTTTCTTGGGAGCGAGCCCCTTGGGTTGGAGCACGATGCCACTCGTCGCGGTGGGCGTCGCGTTCTTGTCGGCATGCGCCAAGTAGCGCTTGGCGAGTGCGTCGGGGATCGTTCGTCCGGCGTTGAACAGGACGTCGATCATCTTCTTGCGCTCGTCACTGAGCCGTTCGCGCACGAGACGCCCGACATCACCGTGTTTGGTGGGTGTGGGCCGAGTGAGCAGCCACTGCTCGAGCTCGTAGCGCATCTCCTCCGCCGTTTGGTAGCGCTCGTCGCGATTGACGGCCAGGGCCCGCGCGACGATGCGCTCCAGCTCTTCGGGATAGTCCGCCTGCAGATCGCGCGGCTTGCGGTAGTTGCCGCGCACGATGTTGCCGACCGCGCGTACCCCGCCGCCGAACGGGCGAAGCCCGAGCGTGGACACGTAGAGCACGCAACCCATCGCGTAAATGTCGGCACGCCGATCGACGCCTTGCCCGAGCACTTGCTCCGGCGGAATGTACGCGAGCTTGCCCTTGATCTCGCCCGTGCGAGTGCGAGCGTGAAGCTGGTTGCGCGCCTTGGCGATACCGAAGTCACTGACCTTCACGTGGCCGTGAACAGAAACCAAAATGTTCGGCGGCGAGACGTCGCGGTGCACGATGCCGAGCAAGTTGCCTTCGGGATCATGCGCTTCGTGCGCAGCGTGCAGGCCGGCGCAAGCTTCCGCGCACACGCGCGCGGCGATCTCGAGCGGCAACGGGTTCAGCTCCGAGCCGCGCAACAGCCCACTCAACGAGTCGCCCGCGACCCATTCGAGCACCATGAACAGCAGCTTCTCCTCGCGGCCGAGCTCATGAGTCTCACAAATATTCGGGTGCCGAATCGCCGAAGCCACGACCGCTTCGTCGATGAACATGCGCGCGTACTCGGCGTCGACGGCAAACTCCGGACGCACGAGCTTGATCGCGACGGCGCGCGCAAACCCGCCGCCATCCGGCTTGGCTGCCCAAACTTCGGCCATGCCGCCCGCGGCGATCGGGAACAAGAGTCGATACCTGCCGACGAGCTGATCGGCTTGAACGCGCGGCGAGCCCGGCTCGATGACGGGGTGGCTGCCCGTATCGATGCGCCCCTGCTTGGGTTCCCCAGCCGTGGGACGTGAACGCGCGCCGCTCGAATCCATGTAACCGAGAAATATAATGGGATCGCCACAGAATGCCAATCGCTTCTCGCGAGCGAGGCGACGCGCGCGCGACTTTCAGAGGAGCTTGTGAGGCTTAGTCAGTGAGAGTCGGATAGGCGTTCAGCCCGACGCGCCGGCTAAGCGAGCACCACGATTCACTAGTTTCAGTGAGTCGCGAACGGGTTGTCGGAATCGAGCGTGCGCGGCGGCTTCTTTACGACGGGCGGCAAATCCCCCACGCGCGTGGGCGGCGGATGCGGTGACGATTGAGGCGTTGTGGCGCCTGAGACCGGGCCCGTACCTACCTTGCCCGGTACGGTGCGCGGCTGTGTGCCACTAGCCGCCGCGGTGCTCGGCGTGAGCGAAATCGAGACCTCTTTGTCGGAGTCGAAACGCACTTCCTGCACTCGGTCACTGAAGCCAGCGGCGGCAGCGCGTACGCGGTGCGTGCCTCGATCGGGCGCCACGCTCAGCTGATACGGGTTCGGCAAGGCCGAGCCGTCGTCCAAAAATAGAGTAGCGGAGGCCGGCTCCGCCCGGAATCGAATCGTCACGTTCTGCTCCGCGGTGGAGGACGCCGCAGCTCGCGATTCCGGCGCTGTCACGACTGCGCTGTTCGTCGCGCTAGGCACGGGAGCCACCGAACCAGCGCCACGCCCGCGCACGAGCAGCGCCGCGAGGCCTGCGCAAACAGCGGCTGCCAAAATCGCCCATTTGATTTTGGACGACCGAGCGCGCCCCGCGCGCTGGAACGCGAGTGTATTCGCAGACGCGCCCTCCAACGTGTGCTCGGTCGGCAAAGACGGCGGGGGCGCGTCAATCTCGGTTTCGGCGTTGGTGATGCGCCGCGCCCGCTCGGCGATGCGCGGGCCGAGGTGCTCGCGCACGAGCTGCGCGATCTCTTTCTCGGTCACGATCCGGCCCTGGGCCGCGACCCACACGGAGAGCGCGCGTCCCATCTCCTCGGCGCTTTGGTAACGCTGCGCGGGCTCTCGCGCGAGCGCCTTGACGACGATCGCTTCGAGCCCTTCTGGGTAGCCAGCAAACCGCGCGCTCGGTAAAACCAACGGCTGCTCGAGCAACTGGTACAGCGTGGCCAGCGGGTCGTCACCGTGAAACGGACGCGAGCCGACGGTCGTTTCGTACAGCACACAGCCGAGCGCAAACACGTCCGCACGGCGATCGACCTCACCGGTCGTGACCTGCTCTGGCGACATGTACGACAGCTTGCCTTTGATCTCGCCGGTGGCCGTCGCGGCGTGCAACCGACCGCGCGCTTTGGCCACGCCGAAGTCAGTGAGCTGAACGTCCCCGCGCGTAGAAATCAGCACGTTCTGCGGGGAAACATCGCGATGCACCACGCCGAGCAGCGCGCCGTCTTCGTCACTCAAGTCGTGCGCCGCTTGTAGGCCATCACACAGCAGCGACACGATGCTCGCCGCCAACGCCAGGTCGATGCGATGCTCGGGAATCGTCTCGAGCAGCTCGTGCAACGAGCCGCCGTCCGAAAAATCCATGACCAGGTAAGGGACGCCACGCGTCTCGTCGACCTCGAAGGCGTGGATCGTGCACACCCCGCGGTGCTGGATCTGCGCGGCGATGCGCGCCTCATCGAGCAACACGTTCCAGAACTCACCCCCGGATTTCTCGTCTGCGAGCGTGGTTTTGATCGCGAACAGGCGCCCCGAGTTTTCCTCGCGCGCCACCCAGACACGGCCCATGCCGCCGGCACCAATCGGAACCAACAACTGGAAACGACCCAGCTTGTCGCCAGGCCTTAGTGCAACATCGGCAGTAACCACGCGCCTCCATCTACGAGTATAGCCGAATCTTCCGGAGGGGTTCCTGGCTTTACTTGGTTAGGGCTCTTCAGCATGTAGGCAGCCTGCGCCTCAGAACCCACTCCGGCGCGGCGGCCTGAGAGCTCGGACCGAGGTCCAGGCTCTTATGCAATTTGCCCCTTCAGACGTTCCTTATGCCGGAACCACGGCATCAGTCATGAACGGTCACACTCCCTTCCTCCCTCGCCGCGCTCGTCCCATCCTCGGAGCGCTCACGATCGGGCTCGTTGCGCTGAGCCGCAACGCGCTCGCAGAACCGGCGGCCGATTCGCCCGCCAGCGCCGCGCACGACGCTGCCCCCGCGCCACCCGCGCCGAACCAAGAAGCCGTCCGAGAGGCCGGGGAACGCTATGGGCGCGGCCTCTCGCTGTACTCGGAAGGCGACTACGCGCTGGCGGTGATCGAGTTCGAACGCGCGTACGCGCTCGTCTCCGACTACCGCGTTTTGTACAACGTCGGCCAAGTCCGCATTCAGCTCGGCAATTATGCGTTGGCTCGGGTCGCGCTCGAGACCTACCTCAGAGACGGTGGTGACCGCGTGAGTGCCGAGCGCCAGCAATCGGTGGCCGCGGATTTGAAGATGATTTCCACGCGCGTCGCGACGCTCAGCATCGCGATCAACGTCGACGGAGCCACGATCAGTATCGACGACGACCCGGTCGGCACTTCTCCCTTGGCGGAGCCCCTGCTCTTGGACGCCGGCGCGCACCGCATCACCGCTCGCAAGGCCGGCTTCAATGTGGCAGAAGCTCGGCTCACGCTCGCTGGCGGCGACGCGAGCAGCACCAAGCTCGAGCTCACGCCCGAGGCGCGCGCCGCGAACCCTCGGATCATCGTCGAGAAGCAGTACCTCGAGCGTTCGGATCGAACCACGTGGCTTTGGGCCACCTGGTCGGCGACCGGCGTCTTTGCCGCCAGCGGCATCACCCTCGGCGCGCTCGGTCTGAAATCGGCGAGCGACCTCGACGAGCTGCGCAAGAGCGACACCGCGACGCGCTCGCAATTGGACTCGACGCAGCGCCGCGCGCGCACCCTGCTCACCGCGGGAGACATCCTGGGCGGTGCAGCGATCGTGACCGGCGGGGTCGCTCTCTACCTCACGCTGACCAAGAACAGTCAGTCCGAAAAGCCGAGCGCCAGCGCGAGCGAGCGCAATCGCCCGCACGTCGACGTCGCGCTCGCTCCGAATTGGATTGGGCTGCGCGGCAGCTACTGAGCAAGAACCAAGGGCCGCAGAAGGGGCCGCTGCGGTTCAGCGCGTCTGCCGCGCACGGCGGCGGCGGCGGCGGCCGAACAGCGCGGCGCCCACTGCCAGCGCCGCGAAGGCGAGCGGCGCACGCGGCCGCGATGCGGCGGCGCGACACGCGCAGCTGCCGTCCTGAGTCGAGCCGCTGCCACCCAAACGAGAGCTCGCCCCTGCGCTCGACGCGCCCGCCCCGCTCGGCCCACCGCCGCTCACCGGCGCATCTCCGCCGCTGGCGGAGTCGCCCCCGGCGCTTTGTCCGCCGCCGACGCCCGCGTCGTCAGAGCCTGGCTCCAAGATCGGAGTCTGCGCCGCGAAGTCGAATGCGCTTTGCACGAGATCCGCGAAAGGCTCGAGGCGGGTGTACACATTGCGCACGCCCACGGCCGTACACGATGCGCCCGCCACTAGCGAATAGACGCCGACGACGGCGCCGGTCTCCGTGGACAGCAGCGGGCCGCCGCTGTCGCCGTGGCACGCGCCCTGCCCGACGACGACAGTTCGCGGTGCCGCGGTGCCAGTGCTCGAGCCGCCGGCGTCTATGCCGCGATCGATGATACGCAACCCAGAGCGCTCCATGCGTCCCACCGTCGACGAGCTCTCGCTTGCTCCGTAGCCAACGATACGAGTCGACTCTCCCAACGTGACTCCGCGCGAAAGGCGCATCGCGGCGAGCGGCTGGGTGAGGTCTCGGTCGAGCACTACGAGCGCCAGATCATTGCGACAGATTTGGTTCGTGCCCGTGCCGAACAACTTCACGCCGTACGCGTCCGGATCTTTGTTGGGGTAGATGCCAACACGAATCTCGACTTGCCCGGGTTCGACCAACGCGCCAAGCATTCCACCGCCCGTGTTGTTGTTCTGCAAGGTCCCGTCGGAATTGCAGCTGAAGTCACCACCTGAATACACGGCAACGCAGTGCAAAGCCGTCAGCACGACGTTCGGCGCGACGAGGGTGGCGGAGCATGCTTGCGGCGTGCCGGTCGAAGGCCGAGACGTCAATTCAACCACGTCGTCGTCCGCCGCAACGGACCGTACGCCGTTCACGATCGGCGCTCGCTCACTATCGAGCGCTTCTGGGCTACCGCAGCCGCTCATCGGCACTGCCGACGCAAGGAGGATCGTCGCCCGAGCGGCGCGTGTTAGAAGCTGGCGAAACATGCCGTGGGGAACGTCCCAGTGAGCGTTTTGCTCGTGTCATCGTAGCGCAGCACGTCGGCGCGCTGCTTCGAGGTATTGTCCACGCACCAGACGCTGCCGGGACCCACCTTTCCGCCGGTTCCCGGATCCCACGTCGGCGGGCCGTCGGTGCCGTTCAGCGTGATTTTCGCTTGCGAGCTGCTCTGCAGCACCCCGAGCGCCTGCGGAATGTCCATTTGCCCGACGCCGAACGCTTGCCCCGACAACAACCGCCCCATACCCCGAGCAAGATCGTCACCGGTCAAGCTAGGCACGTTGCCGGCCGCAGCCGCCGAGTAGATCATGTAGTAGGCCGCGTCGTAGTAGTTCTCGTAGCCGAGCTGTCCCCCCGAGTACGCCGCGTTATACGAGATCTTGTAAGTGTTGTAGAGCGTTTGGTCCACCGCCGAGGCCACGTTCACCCCGACCATGCGGGTGCGCACATTGGGCGTCCCTTGTAGCAGGGGTGTCAGCGCCGGGTTGTTGAAGTGGTATGGCGATAGCAGGTAAAACGGCTTGTTCTGCGAGCCCGCGGCGTCCATCCAGCCGCTCTCGATCGCGGGCACCATCTTGGACAAGAACTCGTCCGCCGCATCGGCGATGATGATGTGCGGTTTGAACGCGAGCAGGTCCTGAATCTGAGTAGTCAAAGAGGCACTCTTGTCTGCGTAGATGGACGGAATGCCGACTGACTTGAAGTTCCCATCATCCAGATTGTCTGCCACCGATTTGGCGTTGAACTTGACGGTGTCGATGATGGTCTGGGTCTGATCTTGCAGGAAACGGAGATCGGTCGCGGTCACGAGCGCGACGCGAACGGTTTCTGAAGCACTTGCTAGCGTGCCATTGCCGACCAAGTAATCGATGGTGCGGTCGACGAGCGGTGCATAACTGGTCGCGACCGAGGCGCCACCGGGCAGCACCTGCCAGATCAACCCATCGTCTTTGAGCGAGACCAACGTGCTGTCGGACTCGAGCGGGCTCATCATCATGACGTCGGCGTCGTGAGCCTTGGTTTCGAACACGTGCTGAACGTCGTCGGCCAGTAAGCCCGCGAAGATGCCGGGAACTTTCAGATCGTCAATCAAGTGCGCGGCTGCCGCATCGAGGTTGGCCTTGGCGCCGTAATTGTTCCTGCACACGACCGCGACGATCCCCCGCCGTTTGCTACCGGAGCCCGGCAAGCCATTGACCTTGTGCGTGAAATCGCTGAGCGCCAAATCGTAGTTTCGGATCGAGTCGCTGATTAGATTCGACGGGATGTTCGCGAACGCTCCGAAAATGATGGGATTGTCGGTGCGTAGGTTATCGTTCCATAAGTCTTCCGTGACCGGCAAGATCACCGGGCAATCGTCGCTCAAGAGCGTCACACACGTCCCATCCATACACACGGAGGGGTCGAAGTTCTTGTCCAGGCACTCTGCGTTGGTCTTGCATTCCGCGACGGGTGCGGCTCCCGCACCGCCCGCCTGGGCCTTGCCCCCAGACGATGTCGCCCCCGCGTCTGACGAGCCACTCATCGCGGAGCTGCCACCGCTGCTCTCGTCGCCACCGCGGCCACCGCCACCGGCCCCGGGGGTCGTCGTGCCCAAGCACACACCAGCCACGCACTGCCTCCCTTTGAACTGAGGCTGGGCATCACAGTCCGAGTCGAGCTCGCATTGATCCGCGCTCAGGTCCTTGAGCAGCGAGCATCCCGCGAGGACCAGTGAGGCGGCCATGAGCAGCCGCAAGTAGACGAGGAAGGGCAAGCGCATGCGTTCGACTGGCACTACGTAACGACGCGAGGCCAAGTTTAGCTATCGTTGCAGGATTGTTGGGATTGGGCCCAAATTGAGCCTCAAAATGAAACAAGAGCGGGTCCGCTTGGGGCGGCCCGCTCTCGAGTGAACTAACGAAAGGGCGTTGGTTTGTTCGGTTTACCTCAGCGGCAGAGGTAGGTGCTGGCGCTGAACGGTGAGCGGGAGTACGTCTTCGTCACGCCGTTGCAGGAGCAGCAGTGGCCAGCCACGCTGGTCGAGCTGATCATCGTACAGGCTGCAGAGCAGGAGCCGGAGCTGGTCGCGTCACCCTCGTTCAAGCCCACGGTCGGGTCGATCGAGACGGTGGAAGCGGTGCTCTGGAAGGCCAAGTAGGGATTGTTGTTGTTCGGATCGGTGTTGTAACCGAGGAACGTGAGCTGGTTCTTGAGCTGACTCGGCTGCTTCAGCATCGACGTACCGTCCGTCGCGGTGGCCTTGAACGTGAACATCTTGTCACAGGCGCCCGAGGCGATCTTGGTCAGCGTGAGCTCGTGGTACTCGGTCGGGCAATCGTCGCCCTTGTGATTGTCGGGGCGGTTGTTGCACGTCACCTGGCGGTCCCAGGTCGCCTTGAGGCGCTGGCTCAAGATCTGGGTGTTTAGCTTGTCGCCGCCGGGGAACACGACCAAGTTGTTGGCTGCGGGGTTTTGCATGTTCAACAGCTCCTGCACGTTGAAGCAGAAGCGGTCCTCACAGCGCCGCTTGCCGTAGGAGCTCAGCTCCAACTTCCAGGTGCTGGAGTTCCATTGAAAGTCGCGCGTAGGCAACCAGCGACCGATCTCGCGCCCAGTGGCAGCTGCCAGAGCCGCCATGTAGGCATTGGTACCATCCTGGTTCGCGCACCAGAGCGCTTGGTCCGTGGAGCCCACCGCTTCTTGCTCGGTGGACGCGGATTCGACGCTGCACGCGGACGCCAGACCCAGGATCCCGATACCCAGCAACGCGACCGACCAGCTCTTCTTCATCATGGTTTCTTCGATTCCTTCCGTGAGTTCGGACATCGCTTCTGCAGCCATCGTGCCAAACTTGTAATGGGCGCTTCCCAACCCAAAACTTGGTGGCGCGCGCCCCCGAAACTGGAACCGGTTGCACAACGTCGAGTGGCATTTCCTCACGATTTCGAGCTGCGAGCGTTCACATGAAAATCAGAAATTTTCCGCAATTTACCGAGCTTGTCGCTGTGCGCAGCAGGTTGTGGGTGGAGCTGTGTGTGCGCGAGACGTGCAAGCCGACTTGTGCAAGTCGAGCGTTGGCGTGCGCAAGCTGCACAGCGCGCAGACCGGCGATGTGAATAGAAATTCCAAAGCACAAAATGAAACGAGAGCGGCGCCGCTTGTGGCGGCCCGCTCTCGAGTGAACTGACGAACTAGTTTGGGGAGCTCGGTCTACGTCAGCGACACAGGTAGGTGCTGGCGCTGAACGGCGAGCGCGAGTAGGTCTTCGTCACGCCGTTGCAGGAGCAGCACTGACCGACCACGCTGGTCGAGCTGATCATGGTACAGGCGGCGGCGCAAGAACCCGAGCTGGTCGAGTCACCCTCGTTCAAACCGACGGTCGGGTCGATCGCGACGGTGGACGCCGTGCTTTGGAAGGCCAAGTACGGGTTCGTAACGTTCGAGTCCGGGTTGTAGCCGAGGAAGGTCAACTGATTCTTGAGCTGCGCGGGCTCTTTCAGCAGAGACGTGCCGTCGGTCGCAGTCGCCTTGAACGTGAACAACTTGTCGCAGGCGCCCGAGGCGATTTTGGTCAGCGTGAGCTCATGGTACTCGGTCGGGCAATCGTCGCCGGAGTGGTTGTCCGGGCGGTCGTTGCAAGTCACTTGGCGGTCCCAGTTCGCCTTCAAGCGGCTCACCAGGGCGTCCGTGTTCAGCTTGGCTCCACCGGGGAACACCACTAGGTTGTTCGCGGCGCTGTTCTGCATATTGAGCAGCTCCTGCACGTTGAAGCACTTGCCGTCGTCACAGCGCCGCTTGCCGTAGGAGCTCAGCTCGAGCTTCCACGTCGTGTTGTTCCACTGAAAGTCGCGGGTCGGCAACCAGCGACCGATTTCGCGACCGGCAGCAGACCCGAGGGCGGCCATGTAGGCGTTCACGCCGTCTTGGTTCGCGCACACCAGCGCTTGGTCGGTCGAGCCGACCGCTTCTTGCTCAGCCGAGGTAGCCTCGACGCTACAAGCGGAGGCCAAACCGAGGATCCCGATACCCATCAAAACAACCGACCAATTCTTCTTAATCATCTTCTTTTCCGATTCCCTTCGTGAGTTCGAGGACCTCTTTTGCAGCCGCCGTGCCAGATCCATGACGCGCAAGTCGCAACGCAACCATTGGTGCCCGGCGCCCCCAATGCGCAGGCGTTGCACAACGCCGATCTGGCGGTTTCCGCGCCTTTCCGAGTTGCACTTCGCTCGGGAATATCATCATTTTTCCCTACAAAAACCACACTTGTCGCGGTGCGCCTAGTTGTGGGTGAAGCTCAGCTTGCACAAGCCGTGCAAGTCGACTTGCACAAGTCGGACGCTCGAGTTGTGCAACTTGCACAACGAGCGCAGCGCAACTCGACGGAGCTCGCCGGTGAATGCGACCGCGCTCGAGAGAAGAGTTCGCGCGTCCAGCGCTGTTAGCCCTTATCAAATCGAGACGCCGGGTCGTCACGAAGGTGGGAGCAAATCCGAGCTTGTCCGTCCCGGACATCAGCGCGGTCCTCCGTTCAACACGCGCAGTCGACAACGATCCACTTAAAGAGAGAGACAAGCATGCAGAAGCTGAACGCTCACGGGAAACTGGTACTCGGCCTCGTCCTTGCGCTGACCGCTGCACTGCCGCTGGCGTGCGGTAGTGACGACAGTAAGGGCATTCCCCCGGACGGCGAGGGCGGTGAGGCCGGCGAAGGCGGCTCAGCCGCCGCGGGCAAAGGTGGCAGCGCGGGCAAAGGTGGCAGCGCGGGCAAAGGTGGCGCGGCTCAAGCCGGCGGCACCTTTGCCGGCGGCGGCGGCGCACCCGAAGCAGGAGCGCCCGAAATGGGCGGCGAAGGCGGCGCCATCGAAGCTGCGGCCGGCGCGGCCGGCGCGGAAGAGATGGGCGGCGCGGGCGGCG
>JBEQTH010000021.1:0-9411 GCA_040348785.1 Myxococcales bacterium
CTCGAACGCATCCGCAACATCGGTATCTCGGCGCACATCGACTCTGGCAAGACGACGCTCACCGAGCGCATCTTGTTTTACACCGGCCGCATTCACGCCATTCACGAAGTGCGCGGCAAAGACGGCGTCGGCGCGAAGATGGACTCGATGGATCTCGAGCGCGAGAAGGGCATCACGATCCAGTCCGCCGCGACGTATTGCGTGTGGACCGGCTCGCTGAAGCAATTCGAAGAGTACAACATCAACATCATCGACACCCCCGGCCACGTCGATTTCACGATCGAAGTGGAACGCGCGCTGCGCGTGCTCGACGGCGCGATCCTGGTGCTCGATTCCGGCAAGGGCGTGCAGTCGCAGTCGATCACCGTCGACCGCCAGATGAAGCGCTATCACGTGCCGCGCATCGCGTTCGTGAACAAGATGGACAACCCGGGCGCAAACTACGAGCGCGTCTCGGACATGCTCAAAGAGAAGCTTGGCCACCACCCGGTGAATTTGCAGGTGCCGATGGGCGCCGAAGACAAGTTCGCGGGCATCATCGACGCCATCACGGGCAAGGCCTACACGTTCGAAGGCTCCGACGGCGAGAAGATCATCGAAGCGGATCCGCCCGCCGAATACGTCGAAAAGACCAAAGAAGCGCGCGAGCTCATCATCCAGCGCGTGGCCGACGTCGACGACATTTTGGCCGAGAAGTTCATCAACGAAGAGCCCATCTCGAACGAAGAGCTGATCGCGGCGGTGCGCCGCGCGACCCTCGCGCTCAAGATGACGCCCGTGATGTGCGGCTCCGCGATCAAGAACAAGGGCGTGCAGCTCTTGCTCGACGGCGTGGTGAAGTTCCTCCCGAACCCGACCGAGGTCGTGAACGAAGGTCACGATCAGGACAACAACGAAGAGAAGGTGACCATCCTCTCGGATTCGTCCAAGCCCTTCGTAGGTCTCGCGTTCAAGCTGCAGCAGGACAAATACGGCCAGCTCACCTACTTCCGCGTCTACCAAGGCTCGGTCACGGCCGGCGACACCATCTACAACATCTCCAACGAGCGCCGGAAGGTGCGCGTGCCGCGCATGTTCCGCATGCACTCGGAAGATCGCGAAGAGATCAAGACGGCCGAGGCCGGGGACATCGTGGCCTTCTACGGCGTCGAAGCCAGCTCCGGTGAAACGTTCACCGACGGCAAGGTCAACTACACCTTGACCTCGATGCACGTGCCCGCGGCCGTGATTTCGCTCTCGGTCGCGCCGAAGGACCGCGCGTCGGAAGCCAACTTCTCGAAGGCGCTCAACCGCTTCACCAAGGAAGATCCGACCTTCCGCGTGCACCAAGACGAAGAGTCGCAGCAGACCATCATCAGCGGCATGGGCGAGCTGCACCTCGACATCTACATGGAGCGCATGAAGCGCGAGTACAACTGCGAGGTCATCTCCGGCAAGCCCCAGGTGGCGTACCGCGAGACCATCACGCAGCGCAGCGAGATCTCCTACACCCACAAGAAGCAGACTGGCGGCTCTGGTCAGTTCGCCAAGGTGATGGGCTACATGGAGCCGCTGCCGGCCGACGCGGTCGAGAACTACGAGTTCGTGGACGAGACCGTCGGTGGCTCGATCCCGAAGGAGTACATCCAGGCCTGTGACAAAGGCTTCAAGGATGGCGTCAAGCGCGGCAACCTGATCGGCTTCCCGGTCGTGGCCGTGCGCTGCGTCGTCAACGATGGCCAATCGCACGCGGTCGACTCGTCCGATCAGGCGTTCCGCACGGCATCCTTGATGGGCTTCCGCGAAGCCTACTCGGGCGCCAAGCCGACGATCCTCGAACCGATCATGAAGGTCGAAATCTCGGCCCCGATCGAGTTCCAAGGCTCGGTCGTCGGTCAGGTGAACCAGCGCCGCGGCGTGATCCTCGAGACGGTCAGCGACGAGAACGTGACCGTGACCTGTGAAGTCCCGCTGAACGCCATGTTCGGCTACTCCACGGATCTTCGTTCCGCCACGCAAGGCAAGGGCAACTTCACCATGGAGTTCGCTCGCTACGCAGCCGTGCCGAAGCAAGAGCAGGAAGAGATGATCAAGGCCTACCGCGAGAAGCTGGCGAAGGAAGCGGCCGCCCGGAAATAAGAGGCCCGCAAGAATCGCGAGCGATCGCGAGCTACCCGACGCCCCGAAGTGACGACCCTTCGGGGCGTTCGTGTTCGATGGCCTTGGTTCAGCGGGGCTCGGTCAGCTGGGCAAGATCGGATCGACGCAGTAGTGCGGCGACGCGGGATTTGACCAGCTCGATTTCGTGCGCAGTGAGCCCTACCCGAAGACGGTCGCCGTTCCAGGACAGGGCACTGCCGTCGCTTTTCGTGGCGGGCGACGCACTGGGCGCGGGGACGAGCTCACGGCCGCGCCGCTCCAGCTCAGCCACGTTGCCCAGGCGCTCGTAGTCCTCGGAGCTCAACTTCGCGAGCCGCTCGATCGCTTTTTTGGGCAAGGCCGCGACTTGAACCTGCGACCAATCCTGGCGAAAGAGCAGCATCGGATTTTTGATGCTCAGAAACGAAATGCTGTTGTCGACCACGAACGCGCGCCAGCCGTGAGACGTCGACTGCAACAGGAACTGCCCGTCGTGCGCATCCCCGTGATTGATCGCGTACGTGAGCAAGTTCGCATTGCCGAGCGAGCTTCGATAGACCGGATCGCGATCGAAACGGCTCGGGTCCAAAATGCCCTCGCCGGCCGCCAACAAGCCGCGCTCGCGCGCTTGGGCCACGGTCACGATGTCCTCGAGCCAGTACGATGCGAAGCCGAAGACGCAATCGGTTTCAGCAAACGTCGCTTTCGTGTCCGGTGCGAAGGCCTGGTAGGCGCCGAGCGAAAAGCAACGCGCCGCGGTGGGTGGCGCGACGAGCTCGGCATCATCCAGAAAGAGCTTTTGCACGGCACACGCCGCGAGCTCCTTTCGAGACTCGTTGATCAGGTCATCGCTGCTTTGCGGGCGCCACTTGGCCCGAAAGACGAGCGCCCTGCCGCCAACCAGTGCGCGCACGGTGAGCAGCTTCGCGCCTTGCGAGCCACTCGGCGGATCGGCCATGTCGAGGATCGTCAACGGTCCAGCGAGCAAGTCCTCGACCTGCCGTGCGCTACGACACTGGGGCGGCGCTTCACCCGACGCGCACAGGCGACTCGGAACCGAGAGCGTCGCCGCCGGCGCTGCGAGCGGGACGTGCTTCGAGCAACCCACACCCCCGAGGCAGCACACGATCGCCGCGAGCGAGGTGACCCCTCGCTCGAACCAAATCTTACCCGTTGTCGCAGCACCGAATCTCATCGCCCTTCTTAGCGTCGAGCGCGCGCGAGCTCAACGCGAAGGCCAAGCCAAAATCATCGCCTGGCGGCGTGACAAAAATGCGACGGAAGCCCAGTCAGCTCAAACCAAGCCTTCGAGTTGCTCACGCATCGAAATTCCAAGTCCACCTTCTTCCGTGCGAGCTCACCTCCTTGATGCCGCGCGGGCCTGCGGCGCCGGAGAGCCACTGCGCACCGGAAATTTAGTTCGGGCCCGCTCATGGTTCAACACGGGGAGGGGGTAAAAATGCAGTATCAAACAAGGAGGTGCTGCGGCTAGCTGGGCGCTCACTGGTGCGACAGCGCACCTCACATCCGGTCACGTTGCTCGTGGCGCGGCTTCGGTTCGACTGAGGGGCATCGAAGCGCGAGACCACTTCAAAACGAAAATCGTAGTGTGAATTCACGCTACGATTTTTACGTGAGCACCCCATGCGGTGCGGTCGCCGCGGTCGCCGCGGTCGCCGCGGTCGCGGTGAGGCGGCCGGGCTCATTCCTCGAACCCGTCCGCTTTGTCATACGATGCCAGCACAACCGCCTGCTCCGACACGTGCCGAGAGCTCGCTCGCGGTTTCGAAGAACTTGAAACCCTCACGCTGGGTTGGACTGCGGCAAAGTTACAGCTGCGCAGTGACCATCCATGAGCGGGTCCGAACGCTATTTTTGAGACGGATATGGAGTGCTTTGCCAACGGCGGTTTCAAGCCGGCGGCGGCGAATGGAGCGGGCGGCGCGGCGGCGAGCGGGGCACCAAAGCGCGGGCGCTCCGAGCGCGTTGGGCGACGCGCGCGCGAATTCGATTTTCTTCGAAGATCCGAAGTATTTCGGGTCGTGGTCGACCCGCACATCGATCGGCACGCAACTGTGCGGCCTCCCGCTCCGATGAGGAGATCATGCGCTCGTTTCCGCTCCTGCTGCTCTTCGGCCTATTGGCCCTGCCCCTCGCTGGCTGTCACTCCGCGCTGGACGAGGCCATGGATTCCTACGCGGACGCCCGTTACCCCACCGCGGCTGCGCAGTTTCGAGCGGTGGAGCCCGCTGCACGGCGCCTGAATCAGCGCGAATTTGCGAGCTACGCCCTGTACCGGGGGCTGACTCACTTGGCCTTGGGTGACGCGCGGGCCGCGGCGCGCTGGGTGGGCTACGCCAAGCAGTGCGCGGACCGCGATCCGCTCGTTTTCAACGACCAGGACCGCGGCGCGCTGCTCAGTGCGTGGCGCAGCATGGGTTACCTGCCGGGCGAGCCCGCGCGAACAAGGCAAACGCAAGTTGCCGTCTCGAAGTGATGCACGGCACGCACACTGTGCCGCCGCGTCGCTCGAAAATGAACAGTTGGCAGGCTCGGCCATCTGCCCCATGAATTGCTTCCGATGGCACTGTTCGCCGGCGCACTCGCCTTGCTCGTGGCGTTCCTCTTCGGGTTCATCACTTCGATCCCGCCGGCTGGTCCGGTTGCGGCCCTATTGATTCGCCAGTCGGCCGACGGTGAGCATCAGCATGCGTTGCGCATTGGCATTGGCGCAGCGCTGGTCGAGTGCGCCTTTGCGACGACTGCAGCGGCCACTTTGTGGTTCGTCGCCGCTCAGGCCGCGCTCCTGCATCAGATTGGCTTCATCGTAGCGGCCTTCTTGTTCCCCATCGTGGGTCTGCGCTTGTTGCTCTGGAAGCCGAGGGCGCTCGCGGGCGAGCGCGGCACTCGAGATGGCGGCGTGTGGCTCGGCGCTTCAGTGGCTGCGCTGAACCCCACTCCGCTCGTGGGTTGGGGCACCTTCGTCGCGTTGCTACACGCCGGGCACCTCGCGGTGGAAGGGCCGTTGATTCCGTTGTTCGGTCTCGCGGGCGGCGCTGGCGTGCTGAGCTGGAACGTGTTGCTCGTCGGTCTGCTCAAGCGGCACCTGGGCCGTTTGCCGCGAGAGCTCATGACCACGTTCGTGCGGGGCGTGGGCTGCGTCTTGTTGGGCGTGGGCGTGTGGTCGGCGCTCAACGCCTTGCACGTGGTCTAACGGCCCCTCGTTTTTCGTGAAGGGTTGCGCTCGCGAATCGGCTCAGCCGAGCTGCTGCACGATGCGCTCGGACTCCTCCCACAAGCGCGCCGCGAGCGCGCTGTCTCGAGCCAAGGCGCTCGGCTTGCCAATGTTGCAATCCGCGAAGTACTCACCCGACGTGCCGTCCAGCTCAGGGCGCGTCGCCACGTAGCATTGCGTGGCCGCGCCTTGCTCCACGCTTTTCAGCGCGAAGGGCTCAGCCAAGCCGAGCGCCAGGCGGACCACGGGCGACGCGCTGCGGGAAAGGCTGGTCTTGATCACGCCGGGGTGCAAGGCGTTGGCGGTTTGGCTCGTGCCCTGGAGGCGCTTGGCCAAGTGCTTGGCGAACAGCAGATTGGCGAGCTTGGATTGACCGTAGGCTTTCCAAGGATCGTAGCCGCGCTCGCCCGACAAGTTGTCGAATTCGATACCGACCTGCGGCGCGGAGCGGTGCGCGCTGCTGCTCACCACGACCACGCGGCCCTTTTCGCCGAGCGAGCCGAGCAGCTCCGTGATCAGCAAGAAATGGCCGACGTGGTTGGTGAAGAATTGCTTCTCGTAACCCAGCACCTGCTCGAGCTTGGGGAGCGCCATGATGCCCGCGTTGGCGATGATGCCGTCGAGCTTCACGCCCTCATGCTTGATCTGCGCCACGCAGGCGCGCACCGATTGCGGATCGGACAGCTCACACTCGAGCGGCACCACGATGCCGGGCATGCGCCCCAGCGCGGTGCTCACTTTCTCTTTGCTGCGGCCAGAGGCAAACACGCGGGCGCCGCGCTGCGCGAGGACGCGCACGGTCTCGGTCCCCAAGCCCGCGGTGCTGCCGGTAACCAAGAAGTGCTTGCCCTTGAGCGCGACCCCCTGAGTCACGACCTCGGCGGTCGAGCCGTAGCCGTAGCCGCTCGGGCCTTTGCCCTTCAACGCTGATACTAGGCTCATGCCCGGCATTGAGTAGGGCTAGCCGCGGAAGAGGCAAGCCCCGAATCGCTACGGCCAGGGAATGGCCGCCGATCGATCGATAGAAGTTCAAGTTCAACGCCGCCAGCCGCGGACCGTGCGCCGCGAGGCGAACCTTGTATTCGTCCCAATTGCGACCGCTCGCCTTGGACCAGCCGAGCTCGGCATAGCCCGTCCACCGCTATTCGTGCCAGCGAAAGCGGGCGCCCTCCCCCGCTCCCCGCTAGCCCCGCCGGATCCCCGCCGCCGCCCGTCGATCCGCAGGCGAGCAACCAAGAGCGGGCGATGAGCGCCAGAGCGCGAGCACGCGAAAACACTACCTCGAGTTTAGGGTCCCGGCGGCGACCCAAGCGTGTTCAAATTCGCTCAGTACCGTCGCGCAAATTCACGACAGACCCGAAGACTAGGGACGACGCCCGACGATGCGGTCCAAGCTCACGGTCTCGTCCCAGGCCGACTCGAGACCTTCGTAGTGCACGAGGAAGCGATCTTTGGCGATCACTTGCAGCACCGTCGCCGAATAGATCGTGCCGCGCCAAGTCACGCGCACGTGATCGTTGGGCTTGAACGGCGCGGGCATGATCGCCGGCGCAGAGCCGCTGGGCGCGGGCACGGCGTGCGCGCAGGGCAACTTCCCGGGCGTGGGCGGCGGCACGGGCCCGTCGACGCGACCCTTGATGCGATCGAGACTCACCTCTTGGTCGCAATCGTAGCCGTCGAAGTGCACGCGGTAGCGCGTGCTGCCCGTCTTCTCGGTGATGTACGCCGCGAAGGGTCGGTTCTCCTCCCAGTCGACGAGCACGTATTCACCAACGCGAAACGGCTTCTTGCAGCCCGAAAGCGCGCAGGCAGCGGCGCAGATCCAGAGCCCGAGGGCGGCGCTGCGCGAGCCCACGTTACTTCGCGCTCGCCGGTGGATAGACGGAGCTCGGCGAAGGCCGCGGCCTGAGCCCCGCTTGCAAGAGCACGCTGTCGTTCGAGGCGAACGATTTGGCGAGCTCCGCGCGCGTGTGGCGATACGCGTATTCCAAGATCGCGCGCCGCGCATCGAAGCTCGCCGGGTTGTACATGAACAGGATGCAATCTTCCGGCGAAGGCTCGATCAGGATCACCTTGGCCCGGCCTTCGCTCTCGATCCGCGCGCACTCTTCACGTACGATCTTGTGGATGCCGATGCGGATCGCCTGATTGAGCACCCACATCATGCCCTTGTCGCGCAAGCTATCCCGGTGACCGTGGCCGGTGGGCACCTGAGCCACCGCCGATGCCACCATGGGATTGACCACGATGAGCACGTTGGCGCCTTGCTCGATCGCGACCTCCAAGTGCGCTACCTGCCCCGCGCCGGCGTTGATGTAGTGCCGTTCGCCGATGCGAACCGGCGAGAAAAACGGGGGCACCGCCATCGACGCAATGCACGCGCGCGTGACCGAAACCTCGGCCGAATCCCCTTGGCCGAAGATCGCCAGCTGCCCCGAATCCAGATCGTGGGCCATGATGCGCAGGGGGCGCGGCATGCCGTAAAAGCTGTTCGGAACGCCGCGGCGCACGAAGAAGTCTTCCAGGAAGCGCTCGTAGCCATCGAGCGTGAACAAGCCCGCTGGCAGCGAGTCATACAAACGGTCCAGCTCTTCCCACAGCGCAGGCGGCGTGGGCGCCGAGGTGCGCGAGAGCAGCGAGCTTGCGCCGTGGCGCAGCGCGCTCAACGCCGAAACCAACGTGCGCCGCCACTCCGCCAGATCCACCCGCAACAAGTGCTTGCGCTCGAGCCCGAAGTACACGTCTGCCGGGTCCAGAAACGCGCGGTAGATGCGCTGCACGGGCAAGCCGCCCGCCAGCGCGGCGGCGACGCTCGCACCACCAGAGCTGCCCACGTAAAAATCGAAGCCGTTGACCTCGAGGCCCTCGACCGAGTCTTCGAACGCCGCCAATGCGCCGATCTGGAACATTGCACTGGTTGCGCCGCCGCCGGGCAGGCAGAGGGCGATTTTGGTCTCGGCGACAGGTCTAAGGGACGTCACTGCGTCGAGCGTTTTGTGCTAGCGCGCTGGAAAGCGCAAGGGTGCGGACGAGGACGAGCAAGGCGAAGCTCAAAGCGCAGCCGGAAAGCGCAAATAAAGCCGGCATGGGCGGCGGTTTTCCGGCAGGAGCATCACCCGCGAACACGATCGCGAGCGTCGCGCCGTTGAACGCGGCGTGCAGCGCAAGGCCCGGCCAGATCGAGCCGGTGTGCTCGCGCACGTCGGCGATCGCGAACGCTGCCACCAAGAGCGGCAGGAGCAGCCGCAAGTCCAAGTGCCCGAGCGCGAAGCACAGCGAGACCACGGCGCTGGTCACGAGCGCGCCGTTGCCTCGCCGCAGCGCGCCGAACAAGGCACCCCTAAAAAAAAACTCCTCCACGCAGGGCCCGAGCAACGCCACGACGGCAAAGATGGCCACGGCGTGCGCGGTGGAATGGGGCGTGATGCGCGCCATGCGCTCGGCCAATTCCTCGGGCGGTAGCGGATAGAAGCGCTCGACCGCGTTGGACATGAGGGTAGCCGGAATTTGCAGGATGGCGCCCAGCGCGGCCGCGGCGAGCACCACCTTCAGCGAAGCCGGGCGCAGCGCGAGCAAATCACGCGCCGGCGTGCGCGCGCTGAAGCCGAACAGCGCGAGCACGATCGCGTACACCACGACCTGAGTCAGCCCGAGCAGCACGATGTCCGGCGCGCCGCGCCGAAAATTCACGAACACCAGCGACAACCCGAGCCACAGCGCCGCGGTGATGAACACCGTCCAACAAAACGCGAGCAGGATCGGCAAGGGCGGGCGCGCCGCGGCGCTGCGCGCGCGGCTCGACGCGGGCCCGGCCATCAGCGGCCGCGCAGATGCGGCAAGACCCCGCGCTTGGTCACGGTATCGTGCGCCCAGCTCGGCAAAGTCTCTTCATGGTCGATGGTGAAGTGCAAACCGCGGCTCTCTTTGCGGCTCGCGGCCGAGGCGATGATCAGCTCGGCCACGTCCTTCAAATTGCGCAGCTCCAGCAAATCCCGCGTCACCAGGTGCTTCCAGTAATACTCCCGGATCTCTTCCTCGAGCAGCGCGATGCGGCGAGC